>DASUOS010000147.1:0-12524 GCA_036276515.1 Anaerolineales bacterium
GATCCATGCCCTGCTGGGTGAGAATGGCGCGGGCAAGTCGACGTTGATGAATGTCCTGTATGGCTTATACAAGGCCGATGAGGGCGAAGTCTTTGTGGATGGCAGGCTCATGGAGCTCCACTCGCCCAAGGATGCCATCCACCATGGCATCGGCATGGTGCACCAGCATTTCATGCTCATCCCGGTTTTTACGGTCACGGAAAATATCATGCTCGGCGCGGAGACCGACCACCGGGCCATGACGAATGAAGCCCCGCTCGTCAAGCTGGACCGTAAAGAGGTCGCGCAGCGAGTGCGGGACCTCTCGCACCAGTACGGGCTGGAAGTGGACCCGGAAGCGACCGTAGGCGATCTGCCTGTGGGCGTCCAGCAGCGGGTCGAGATCGTCAAAGCGCTTTACCGTAAGGCGAACATCCTGATCCTCGACGAGCCCACGGCCGTGCTGACCCCGCAGGAAGCGGAGGATCTATTCCACATTATGCGCCAGCTGACCGACAAAGGCGTTTCCATTATCTTTATTACCCACACACTGAAGGAAGTCCTGGCGATCGCAGACCGCATCACCGTGATGCGCGCCGGCCGCGTCGTGGGCACCGCCATCCCGAGTGAGACCAACGAAGCCGGGCTCGCTTCGATGATGGTGGGCCGCGAAGTGATTCTCACCGTGCAGAAGAAGCCTGCCCAGCCGGCGGAGGAAGTCCTCAAGGTCCATGATCTGCATGTGCGCGATATCCGCGGGCTGGAGACAGTACGCGGCGTGACCTTCAGCGTGCGGGCTGGCGAAGTGCTTGGGATCGCCGGCGTGCAGGGGAACGGGCAAACCGAGCTCGCCGAAGCATTGACCGGTCTGCGACCCGTGGAGAGCGGTCATTTTGCGCTTGGCGGCAAGGACTTGACGGGCAAGCCGCCGCGCCCCATCACCGAGACGGGCCTGGCGCACATCCCGGAGGACCGCCAGCGGCACGGGCTGGTGATGGGATATTCCGTTGCCGACAATATGGTGCTGGCCGACTATTACCAGCCGCGTTTTTCGAAGGGCATTGTCATCCAGCAGAACCAGGTCGATACCAACGCCCGGAAGCTGATCAAGGAGTATGATGTGCGCACGCCTTCGCCGTTTACGGCCGCCGGCAAGCTTTCAGGAGGCAACCAGCAGAAGGTGATCATTGCCCGCGAGCTGAGCCGCCCTGTCAAGCTGGTGATCGCCTCCCAGCCAACACGCGGCCTGGACGTGGGCTCGATCGAATACATCCACAAGGAGATCATCATAATGCGCGACCGGGGCGTGGCGGTCCTGCTCATCTCCGCCGAGCTGGACGAGATCCTCTCGCTCTCCGACCGGATCGCGGTCATGTACCGGGGCCAGATCGTGGCCACCGTGGACCGCAAGGATGCCTCACGCGAACAGCTGGGATTGTGGATGGCCGGGGTCCACGAAACGGCTTGAGCCTGAAAAAGAACCGGGAACGGGAGTTGAAAGACTCCCGTTTTTTGTTAGCTCACCTTACGCAGAATATCTTGAAGAGGCCCGAAAATAAGGGTGCGGGCGAACGCCCGCACCCTTATTTTCGGGTACTCCTGTAGTGTAAATTGCTTTGATTACGTAACATCAGTTGTTAACGATAGCCGTGAGAAGAAGACTTTTTTACAGGAACAAAGCCCACCGATTGACCGTCTGTATTCGTGTGCCCCGCCTGCCATAAAAAACGCTGAAAGAATTGTGTGGGGTGTAAAATTGGCCCTACTGAGGAGATGAGAATGTCTAAAATGATCCGACCTGTTTCAATTCTATTTATCATTATTTTTATCGTGACCGCCTGTAATCTCCCGTCGAATGCGCCGGCCACCGAGGAGCCCAATGCGGTGTTCACCGCGGCCGCGCTGACGGTCCAGGCGATGTCTACACAGGCCTCTCCCACCAGCAGCCTGCTGACCCCGTTCGTTACGCCGACCCTGCCGCCTCCGGCCGCAACCAACACGTCGGTGAGCTTCCCGACCCTGGCGCTGCCGACCTCGACGCGTGCCTCCTCGCCCACACCGGTCTGTGACCAGGCGCAGTTCGTGCGGGATGTGTCCATCCCGGATGGCTCGATCTTTGCACCGAATGCGACCTTTACCAAGACCTGGCGCCTGCGCAATGCCGGCACCTGCACCTGGTCTGGCTATTCGCTCGTCTTCGACAGCGGCGATTCGATGAGCGGGACGTCACCTTCCCCCATTGGAACGGTGAGCCCGGGACAGGAAATTGATGTGTCTGTGAATTTGACGGCCCCGGCCACGGCCGGCTCCTACCGCGGCCACTGGCGTATTCGCAATTCATCCGGCGTCCTGATCCCGGTTCTGGGCGGGACACAAGGTAAATCCTTCTTCGTGGATATCAAAGTCGCGGTGACCAGCTCCGGCCTGGATTTCCATACGCGCGCACCGGACGCCAGCTGGGTGGGTAGCGCCGGTGTGGTGACCTTTGGCGGCCCCGACACGAATGCTGACGGTTTTGCCATGTTCCGCAACAACCAGAGACTGGAAGACGGCTCGTCCCCAGGCAAGGTTCTGGAGATCCATCCGCAATTCGTGAACAACGGTGTTATGACTGGCCTTTATCCATCGTACACAGTGGTAGCCGGTGAGCATTTCCGGGCCAGGATCGGCTTCCTGTCGAAAGCCGACGGCACCTGCGGCGTGGGGAATGCCAAATTCCAGTTGAATTACAAGGAAGCCGGAGTGATCAAGCCCCTCGGCGAATGGACCGAAACCTGCGATGGCACGATGCGGGAGATCGATGTGGACCTCTCCAGCATCGCCGGGAAAAATGTACAGTTTGCGCTGGCGGTCCTGGCCAACGGACCGGCCGACGATGACTCGGCGGTCTGGGTCAGTCCACGAATACAACTGCCTTAAAGACAGGGAGCGCCCGGTGGAAGCCACCGGGCGCTTTTTCTGAGCGCCGAGTAATAGCCTTGCCGGGGGAGGAATGTTAAAAATTCACTTAATTTGGAGTCAGGGTGGTAACGGTATAATCAAATCTTGTGCCATAGCTGATTTAACGCACAGGAAAGGAATCTGAATGTCTGAACAAGGAAAAAACAGGGTGCTGGCTGTGCTGGCGGTGTTAATGCTCTTTGTATCGGCGTGTGGATCCTCGGCGGAGCAGGATGCGACCATCTCCACCGCGGTAGCCCAGACCGTCCAGGCAGGCCAGTCGCTAACCGAAGTTGCGGTCCTGCCGAGCATCACTCCCCGGACCACCCTCCCCGCGGAAACACCTGCCGCTGCAGCCGTTACTCCCACCGCTGCGCCGACTCTGTCCTCAGCGCCCCCTGACCCGAATTGTGCCAAAGCCTCCCTGGTTAGTGAAAACCCGCCCGATGGCGTGCTCCTCAAACCGGGAGAGTATTTTTGGAAAACCTGGACGCTAAAGAATACCGGGACCTGCACCTGGACACCGGCCTACAGCCTTATCTTCTGGAGCGGTGACTTGATGGGCGGCCTGACCTCTTATCCGCTTGACGACGATATAGCGCCCAACGAGCAAAAGGATATTTCCATTTATCTGAAGGCGCCTGATACCGAAGGCACCTTTACCGGTTATTGGCGTCTGAAGTCACCGTGGAATGCCAATTTTGGCGTCGGCCCTTCCGACGAACCTTTTTATGTACAGGTTGCCACCTCGGCCGATGCAGAGCCGGGATACGGGGTGGCCAGCGTGGAATACTTCCTCGAGCGCGACCCACTTGGCGGCTGCCCGACCAATGTTCGCTATTTACTGCACGTAACCGTCACCTCCAATGGGCCGCTGGAGCTTAAGTACGCCTGGCGCCAAAGTGATGGGAACAATACACATGAATTCCGCATGGAGTTCGAGGAGGCCGGCTCCAAAACCGTGACCCGGGAGTGGATGATCGGCAAAGGCGACAGCCCGAATGCACGCTGGATCGAGTTTGTGATCACCTCGCCGGAATACCGGGAATACGGCAAGCAGGAGATCCTCAACCTGTGTCCCTGATCTGGGCATAATCTCATTGGAATAAGACCTCCTCGTGGGCCTGTGGAACGACACATGCCTGCAGGAGGTCTTTCCCTATCTGGAGACGAGCAAATGCCTTCAGTTATAATGGACCCGAATTTGAGTATGATCCTTGCGATGACAAAACCAGCCTCTCCCGATCTTCTCTGCTTCCTCAGCCTTTCAGGAACAAAGTGACTTAAGCAGGATGTGTCAGGCATGAAAAAAAAAACTGGTTTGGAGTGGGCAACGATTGCTGGATCCGGTGCCTTTTTGCTTCCCCTGCTGCTGTTTTGGCTTTTGCTGTTCGCTCCTATCCCTTACTCTTTCAGCTACCATTTTCACAGCTATTCGCCGGGTTTATTTCTCGCCGTATTGCTTCTGTATTATATTTCGTTTCGCCTGCCCGGAACTTATGGGATTCTAGCCTGTCTTGGTCTGACCATGGCACTTCTATCGCTGTCCTTATCGTATCTATGGTCTTCCGCCTTCTCTGACAATTTTATTACCGGCGGCCTGCTCCCCTACAAGGATGCCAAAAATTATTTCCTGGGTGCATCACTCCTTGCGAACGGGATTCCCATGGCTGGAGCCGGGCAGGCTACAGAAAGGCCATTATTTCCGGGTTTCCTGGGCATCATCTTATTGATGACCGGCCAAAATTTGAAGATTTCGATCGCCATCATTACCCAGTTGCTGGCGATCGGTATCGTTACATCTGCCCGGCAGATCGTTAACTCATTTGGCGTGCCTGCTGCCAGTGTATTTGCTACGCTGTTATACTTTTATATCCAACCCCTGATCGGTTATTCGTTGAGCGAGATGCTGGGTTTTCTGGCCGGCTGCCTGGGATTTACCCTGCTTTGGCTTGCCTCCCATCGTATGGATTGGCCCATCCTGATGCTGGGCATACTGGTTTTGATGGTGGCCGTCAGTGCCCGGGCAGGTGCCTTTTTTATTTTCCCGGTGCTGGCTCTTTGGGCAGGATGGGTACTGCGCAGTGAGAAGCGATTTTCGATCCAGATGTCGGTGGTTGTCATGATCGTGATCGCGACATCCTATTTTCTGGTGAGCACTGCCTATTCCCGTCTCCTGGATATTCCCCCGGGAGCTTCCTTTGGAAATTTTTCTTACGCAATCTACGGGCAGGTCCGGGGTGGGACAGGCTGGCACAGCGCGATCGAAGACCTGGGGACTAGAAATCCAGCCATTGTGTATCGCGCAGCATGGGAGTATTTCCTTCAGCACCCGCTTAGCTTAATCATCGGCTCTGTCAAATCCTACCGGGATTTCTTTTGGATCGGGGAGCGAGGCATCTTTCCTTTTTTCAGGTACGACCTGACAGACTGGCGCGATGTCCTGCTCTGGCTGGCGATGCAGATCCTGCTTGTTCGCGGAATTGTGCGCTTATATAAGGAGAGAAGCACGAATCGATCCTCCCTGCTGCTCGCCGGATTCGCCGGAATCTTGCTCTCGATCCCCTTCCTGCCTCCCATTGACGGCGGTTCACGTTTTTATGCCGGCACCATGCCCTTCTTTTTTGCCCTTCCAGCTGCCGGTCTCCGCGGCCTGGTGAACCGCTGGCGACTGGAAGCTGATCCTGCTGTACACCACTGGAGCGATGTACTGCTTCCCAAAGCCATTTCGATGGTTCTGCTCTTGCTTGTACCAGTTGGCCCGCTCCTGGCCTACCGGCTTGTTGAAAAGCCTGCTTATACGCTCCCCGCCTGTCCTGCCGGGCAGAACCCCTTCGCGATCGACATTCACGCCGGGACCTATATCGATCTTGTGAACGAACGTTCCCTGCACTGCAGTGCCGTACCGCGGGTCTGCCTGGGCGATTTTGAAACGAACAATATCGAAAAGCAGATCGATGATTACTACCAGCGCCTGCTTTCCCTGGCCGAAGGCGAGGAGTCGGGTATCCGAATTGTCCCTGCCCTTAACCTGGTAGAGGATGAGTTTCATTATTTTTATCTCTCCACAACCAGATTTCCAGATGTCCGGGATTTTGTGACGGGGTGCGCAACTGAAATTCAGACAAAAAATCAAACCATCTATCAGGTAGAATCCATCATCTTCGGCAACAAGTAGAAATTCCAGAAAACTGATATGCCATCCTTCAAAATCGCCGCCCTAGTCCCTATGCGCCATCACAGCCAGCGTGTTCCGGGCAAGAACTACCGTCCGCTGGCAGGGAAGCCGCTGTTCCATCATGTCATCGAGACCCTTCTCGCCGTGCCCGAGATCGGGGAAATCATTGTGGATACCGACTCCGAGCCAGTCATGGAGGGACTTCAGCGCTTCTTCCCAACCGTGAAGCGGATACGGCGCCCCGGGCATCTCCTTGCCGACGATGTCCCGATGAACGAGATTCTCCTGTACGACACCTCGCAGGTGCAGGCCGATTTCTTTTTGCAGACCCACTCCACCAATCCGTTATTAAAGGCGGGTACGGTTTCGCGAGCCATTCAGGCTTTTCTGTCGAACTATCCTGACCATGACTCGCTCTTTTCGGTCACACGACTGCAGACCCGCCTGTATTCCCAGGATGGGACAGCCATCAACCACAATCCGCGTGAGCTGATCCAGACCCAGGACCTGCCGCCGGTCTATGAGGAAAACTCCTGCCTGTACATTTTCACACGGGATAACCTGCTGAAACATCACCACCGCATCGGGGACAGGCCCATGATGTTCGACATCGATGCAGAGCAAGCCTGGGACATCGACGAAGAGCTTGATTTTACGATCTGCGATTTCCTGCTCAAACGGCAGCTTGCCAATGATTAAACAGAAAGGAAGAACGGCGTTCCTAGGGAAGTGGTTTTCCGTTCCCTGGTATTTTCTGGTGTTCAGTGCTTACCCGGTCCTGGCGTTGATGGCCGTCAATGTGGGACAGGTTAAGGCCGGGGCGGTGTGGCGTCCCCTGTTGGTGTCGGTTCTGCTTGCCGGGTTTCTTTTTTTCCTGGTTTATCTGGTACTCCAAAACCCCTACCGGGCCGCGTTCCTGGCCGCGCTTTGGCTGGCGTTGTTCTTTTCCTACGGGCACATTTACATCATGCTGACCGAAAAATGGGATAAGATCGACTTCACACCCTGGCTGCTGACGGGCTGGCTGGTGCTGGCTGTGCTTTTTACTGTCTGGGCGACGCGGCCGGGGCTCACGTTCCGGGAGGCCGTCCTGCCCTTGAACGTGATCGCCTTCGGGCTGGTGACCACCTCCCTCGTCCAGTTTGGGCTGGAGGTCCGTAAGGGAGGCGAAGCCGCTTTGGGAGCGAAAAATGCCCCCGTGCAGGAGCTAATCGCTCCTTCCAATCCGCCCGACGTTTATTTTTTTATTCTCGACTCTTATGCCCGCGCCGACCTGCTGCAGCAGGCGTATGGCTACGATAACAGCAGCTTTCTGGAAGCTCTGCGCGAGCGCGGTTTTTATGTTGCCGAGTGCAGTATGAGCAACTATGTTCGCACCGAGTTGTCTGTGGCATCCACGCTCAATATGTCCTATCTGCAGGGATTGGATCCTGCTTTCACGGCGGAGAGCACCCGCCGCGGCGTCCTGTGGGATTCATTGAAGCACAGCGCCGTGCGTTACAACTTCGAGCAGATGGGCTATGTCACGGTCGGCTTTGCCACCGGCTTTGCCTGGAATGAGCTGGAGGACGCCGATGTATTCTATTTCCCCGATTCGTTCTCGGCGGGGATGACCGAATTCGAAGTCCTATTGATGCGTACCACGCTGGCCCGCCATGCCGACGACCTGGGTTGGATCCAGTCCGATGAGGTCATGGGTCAGAATTTCCGGGACCGGACGATGAATGTGTTCGACAAGGTCGACGATATTGCCCGCATGCCCGAGCCGACGTTCGCCTACATCCATGTGATCTCGCCTCACCCGCCATTCGTGTTCGGACCGGAGGGGGAGCACACCCCCCCATCCGATTTCTGGAATGAGAAACAGCAATACCCGGCGGGCCTGTATGCCCAGGGCTACCAGAACCAGCTGACCTTCCTGAACAAGAAGATGCTCGAAGCGGTGGATGCGATCCTTGCCAGTTCCGATACGCCGCCCATCATCGTGCTGCAGGGCGACCACGGTCCCTGGCTGCAAACCCGTGAAAAACGGATGTGGATCCTCAACGCTTATTACCTGCCGGGAAAGGCCGGGAAGCTCCACCCCCAGATAACCCCGGTCAATACCTTTCGACTGATCTTCGATTCCTACTTTGGCGGCCAGTATGGTCTCCTGGAGGATGTGTCGTATTTTTCACCCGTGCCGAAACTGTACGATTTTTCGGAAGCGCCAAACCGGTGCAAATCAGCGGAAGCCTCTTCTTCATGAGCAAAAAGAACTTATTTCAACGACTGCAGCACTTCCCTTTCTATCCTTTGTTGTTTGCGGTCTTTCCTGCCCTGTCTCTGATGGGCAACAACATCAACGAGGTGGAGCCGTTCTTGCTGTGGCGCCCGCTGCTGGTATTGTTTTTCGCGGCGCTTATCCTGCTGGGGATCCTTGGCCTGACCGTGCGTGACTGGCAGCGGCCGGCCCTTTTCCTTACGATCGTGATCTTCCTGTTCTTTACCTACGGCCATGTATATTTCTATCTGAAAAAGATCGAGCTGGGGGGGCTTATTCTCGGCAGGCACCGCCATATGCTCCCGCTGTGGATTGGCCTGGTTGTGCTGGCGGGCTGGTGGGCCTTCCGCCGATTGCGAAATCCTGGCAGCCTGACGCCCACGTTGAACTTTATTTCCATCTTTTTGCTGGTCTACCCGTCGTTCCAGGTGGCCTCGTATGTAATCCAGCGCGAGCGCGCCGAGCGGAGCGCGCTGGCGGCGGCTCAGGCTCAGGGCGCCTCCCTGCCTCTCGGGTACGCCCCGGATGTCTATTACATCATTCTCGACGCCTACGGCCGCCAGGATGTGCTGGTGGAGATGTTCGAGTTCGATAACTCCCCGTTCCTCGAAGACTTGGAGGCCCGGGGCTTTTACGTGGCCGAATGCTCGCAGAGCAATTATGGCCAAACCATGCTCTCGCTGACCTCCTCCCTGAACTACGATTATCTGGACTCGCTGACCAGTGAGCTGGATGCCGACACCGACCGGCGTGCGCCTCTTCGGGCCCTCGGGCAGTACAACCAGGCCCGCGGCTTCTTCGACTCGCAGGGCTATAACATCGTCTCCTTCGCCACGAACTTTCCCGTCTCGGAGTGGACGGATGCGGATGTGTTCTTAAAGCCGCCCCCGCAGGGGATGAGTGACTTCGAGCTCATGCTCTCGCAAACGTCTGCCTGGCGGATCCCCATGGACATGGTCGATGAGTCACCCGAAAAGCGGTCCGCCGAATGGTACCGCACCCGGACCCTCTTCGCCCTCGAGCAGATGGAAGAAGGGGTCCCAGAGATCCAAAGCCCGAAATTTGTCTTTACCCACCTGGTGATCCCTCACCATCCCTTCGTGTTCGGTCCCAATGGAGAAGCGCTCGATTACGATACGCCAGGGGTGCCGGAGTTCGACGAGTACAGGGAAAAATATCCAGACCAGGTCACCTACATCAACAAGCGCATCCTGGCCATTGTAGATCTCATCCTGGAAACGTCGGCGAACCCGCCGGTCATCGTCATCCAGGGGGATCATGGCCCGGCGCCCTTCGATGTCCCCGAGCGGCGGATGAAGATCATCAACGCCTATTATTTCCCGGATGATCCCGGTGGGCTGTATCCCACGATCACCCCCGTCAACACCTTCCGGCTGATCATGAACAAATACTTCCTGCAGAATATTCCGATGCTCGAAGACCGCTCCCTGTTTTCGGAGTATGATATTCCCTATGACTACCTGGAGATACCCAACGATTGCCAGCCATGACTCACCAGATCCTGCTTACCGCCCCCTACATGATCCCCTTTGTGGACCGTTTCCGGCCGGTCTTTGAAAAATACGATTTGGAACTCATCGTCCCGGATGTGCGCGAGCGCATGGAGGAGGCCGACCTGCTGCGCTATGCGGGCCGGTTCGACGGCGCGATCTGCGGGGATGACCGCTATACGGAGCGCGTGATCCAGGCCTGCGCGCCGCGGCTTAAGGTGATCTCGAAGTGGGGGACGGGAGTCGATTCGATCGACGCCGTGGCCTGCTCCCGTTATGAGATCAAGCTTTGCCGCACCCTGAACGCGTTTACCCTGCCCGTGGCCGACACGGTGCTGGGCTACATCCTGGCATTCGCCCGCCGACTGCCGTGGATGGACCGTGAGATGAAAGGTGGAAAATGGCAGAAGATCCCCGGCAAATCCCTGAGCGAGTACACCCTGGGTGTGATCGGTGTGGGCAATATCGGCAAAGCCGTCACCCGTCGGGCCCGGGCCTTTGGCATGAATATCCTCGGCACGGACATTGTTCCCATCGACCCGGCTTTCATCACTGAAACCGGTGTCGAGATGACGAGCCTTGAAAGACTGCTGGCGGGTTCCGATTTTATTTCCGTGAACTGCGATCTCAACCCCACGAGCTACCATCTCATCAATCATGAGACTTTGTCATGGGTTAAGCCTGGCGCCGTGCTGGTCAACACTGCCCGTGGACCCATCGTCGATGAGGGAGCGCTCATCGAAGCGCTGCAGGCCGAACGTCTCGCCGGAGCCGCGCTGGACGTCTTTGAATTCGAGCCGCTGCCCCTGGAGAGCCCACTCCTCAAAATGGATAACGTCCTGCTTGCCCCGCATAACTCCAATTCCAGCCCTGCCGCCTGGGAACGCGTCCACTGGAACACGATCCGCAACCTGGTGGAAGGTCTGGGTATTCAATACGAAGAAGGTGGAAATGTCTGAAATCAAGACTGTTCTGATCACCGGCGTCGGTGGCGGGATCGGGCATGCCTGTGCCCGCCATTTTGCCGAGAAGAGCTGGCGGGTCATCGGCGTGGACCGCTCGGACTGCCGCCAGGATTTCCCAGCAAACGGGCATTTCATCCAGGCCGATATCTCCCAGCCGGATGCCGCCGAAGTGATCTTCCGTGAAGTGCAAAATTTTCATCCCAGTCTGGATGTGCTCGTCAATAATGCGGCGGTGCAGGTAGCCAAGCCGCTGGTCGAAACGACCGTCGAAGAATGGGACGCGGTCATGGCCTCCAACCTGCGCTCTGTATTCCTGTTCGTCAAGCTGGCGCACCCATTGATCAGGGCCGCGGGGGGCGGGGCGATCGTCAATGTCTCCTCGGTGCATGCGATCCAGACCTCGGCCAATATTGCCGCCTATGCCGCGTCGAAGGGTGGACTGCTGGCATTGACGCGCGCCATGGCGATCGAATTTGCGCCGGATAATATCCGCGTGAATGCCATCCTGCCTGGGGCGGTGGATACGCCTATGCTGCGCGCCGGTCTGGGCCGCGGTCATGCCGGTCACGGTGATATCCAGGAGCGGCTCGACAACCTGGCCCGCAGGACGGTCAATGGAAAAGTGGGCAGGCCCGAAGAGATCGCCCAGGCGATCTACTTCCTGGCCGATAACGAGCAGTCCTCCTTTATGACCGGCCAGGCGCTGGTCGTGGATGGCGGTGCCACGGCGCGGCTGAGCACGGAATAAGACACGTCATGGATGTAGGATCAAGGGGAAATCGCACTTTTTTATACCTGCTTGTGGTCCAGATCGCGATCGGGATGTCCCTGGTCTGGTACAGCACGGTCTGGGGCGCCGGGCTGATCTCGGACTCCTTCCAATACGCGGCCAGCGCACGAAATTTCGCCCGCGGGAACGGATTCTCCCTGCCATATGGGGATGGGGAGCTTCAGCCAATGACCAAGTATCCGCCCCTGTTTTCGGTGGTGTTGGCGAGCGTTGAGCTGCTGGGTGGTTCTGCCGTTCAGGGAGCCAGGATCATAAACATTGTCTTGTTCGGGGTCAATATCTTTCTCGTTTTCCTTTCTATCCAAAAGCTGACAACTTCCAAGCTCTTTGCTCTATTGGGTTCCGCCCTCTTTGCACTCTCCTTCGTCCTGGTGGAAGTCCATTCCTGGGCATTGAGTGAGCCGCTGTATATCTGCCTGGGGCTGACCTCCTTTTTGGTGCTTCAAAACTATTTTGAAGAATTGCAAGCTGCCTGGCTGGTCTTCTCCGCGCTGGCGGTTTCGCTTGCCTTCCTGACACGCTATGTGGGCCTGTCGCTGGTGGTTTCGATCGTTGTAATTCTTTTACTCAACCGGCTGGAAATGAAACAGAAGCTGCGAGATTCCCTGTCCTTCTGCCTGATCGCCATCCTGCCCGCGGCTTTATGGACCCTGCGCGGCTACCTGCTCACCCAGACGCTGAATGACCGGACAATCGGCCTGCATCCCCTGACGATCCGGAATGTTGTCAACGCGATCGATGTCCTGTATGGCTGGCTGGTGCCTGTTTCCTTTGTACAGGGCAGGGAAAAGATCTTCCTGCTGTTGACCGCCGCGGCGCTGACTGCGGTTATTCTGCTGCTTGTCAGGTCCAACAGATCCTGGCTCAACGACCTGGTCCAGGCTCCGGGTCCGAGAAC
>DASUOS010000148.1:0-2175 GCA_036276515.1 Anaerolineales bacterium
TTTGTGGATCTTCTGCTAGTGGGCAACGTGACCTATAAACGAGAGTCCGGTCAATTGATGTTGTTGACCATTCCGGGTTCGTAAGTATTATTTGCTGCAAAGATTTGACTCGACAGACAAATATCATTTGCCTGCCCAGCATCCCTGTGGGTCTGGCAATGACCGTTCAAATGGGAGTTTGACCTGCCAGACCTTCCACCGAAAGGAATTCCACAATGTACAAAAGAGTCAACTTGATTCTAATTTCTCTAATACTTATTTTGGCACTCGCCGCACCTGTGAGTGCAGCGCCTGCTCTTAAATCAAATAACGTCGTCCGCTTCGCCACCTTCAATGCCTCCCTTAATCGGGGCGCTGCGGGTCAGCTGGTTGCAGACCTTTCAACACCGGATAACGCCCAGGCGCGGACTGTTGCCGAGATTATCCAGCAGGTACGACCCGATGTGCTTCTCATCAACGAGTTCGACTTTGTCGCAGGCGGCACTGCTGCGGAATTATACCGAGATAACTATCTTGAGGTGTCGCAGAATGGCGCCGATCCTATCGAATATCCTTACTACTTTGTGGCACCTTCGAATACCGGTATCCCCTCCGGCTTTGATCTGAATAACAATGGCGCGGTTGGCGGCCCAGATGATGCCTTCGGTTTCGGCTTCTTCCCGGGTCAATTCGGTATGGCTGTGTATTCCCGCTACCCGATCAACTACGAGGATATCCGGACGTTCCAACTCTTCCTCTGGAAGGACATGCCGGGTGCCATGCTGCCCGATAATCCCAGCACACCGGAGCCCGCAGACTGGTACTCGCCTGCCGAACTGGATGTGTTCCGGCTCTCCTCGAAGAGCCATTGGGATATTCCCATCCAAATTGGTAACAAAGTAGTTCACTTCCTGGTGAGCCATCCAACACCTCCGGTCTTCGATGGACCGGAGGACCGCAACGGGACGCGCAATTTTGATGAGATACGTTTCTGGGCAGATTACATTAGCCCGGGCAACCGAAGTGCATACATTTATGATGACAGCGGGGAATACGGCGGACTCAAGCCAGGATCGCTTTTCGTAATTGCAGGCGACCAGAACTCCGACCCGCTCGATGGCGACAGCATCCCGGGCTCCATCCAACAACTCATCGAGCATCCCCTTGTCAACACAAAGGTGACTCCCAGTAGTGAGGGCGCAGTCGAGGCAGCGGCATTGCAGGGGGGAGCCAATCTTACCCATCGCAGCGACCCGGCCTTCGACACGGCAGATTTCGCCGATGGTGCGCCTGGCAACCTCCGCGCGGACTACGTCCTTCCAAGGAAGAACCTCCAAATCGTGGATGCGGCCGTCTTCTGGCCCGTACAAGCGGATCCCTTGTTCCGGCTGACCGGCGTTTTCCCATTCCCCAGCTCCGATCACCGACTGGTATGGATTGACATTCGTGTACCGGGAACACATGAGTAGTAAAATATCTCTACCAGCGGTCTACGAATTATCGAGACCGAAAGCCAAATCGTGTTTAGAAAATTGGTTTTGACCAACTACTAGATCATCAATATCTCTATATCTTCTGACATAGTCGAGGGTATTTCCCTCGACTATGTTTTATCGTTGGTATTCAGGGGTTGGCGCGAATCTCACAGAATTGGATACTCTCTTCTCTATGATCATGTTTCTCTTTGCAGCCAGCATCTTTCTCTCCGCCTTCCTGCTGTTTCAGATCCAGCCGATGATCGGGAAACTTCTCCTGCCCTGGTTTGGCGGCACACCAGCAGTCTGGTCCACGGTCATGCTCTTCTTTCAGGTGCTGCTGACCGGCGGTTATGCGTATGCGGCCTGGCTTGTAAAACGGATGTCGTACCGGCGGCAATCCGTGATTCACATAGTGTTGCTCGGGTTTGCTATCCTCCTTCTTTTTTCGCTTTCGTTCATCTGGGAGTCACCTATCACACCGAGTCCGAGCTGGCGACCTGCAGACGTTCGCTCCCCCGTCTTCGATATTTTCAAGCTGCTTTTCGTCTCGGTGGGCTTGCCCTATTTCATCCTGGCTGCCAACGGACCCCTCATGCAAGCCTGGTTCAGTCGTCTTTTTCCTGAAGTATCCTATGCCCGCCTGTATGCCCTCTCAAATTTTGGCTCGCTGCTCGGCCTGCTCGCCTACCCGATCGCGGTCGAACCCGTTTTTTCTCTC
>DASUOS010000149.1:0-8060 GCA_036276515.1 Anaerolineales bacterium
CGAACGGCCAGATCGCTTCAGGGGAGGACTCGAGATCCCATTGCCAGGAGAAGTGGAATTCCTTTGCCATGATCTTTGGATGAGAGTGCTGGTTCGTATTTTACAGTCAATTCATGAAAATACCATTGCGAACCTGGAAGCGCAGCGGGCTACCAACCTTGCGCAGGCATAAAACCCTTCAGGGCAGCCTTCGCATGGGTTTTCCAATTAACCAGACCTTAACGTTAATAAAATTGTCGTATGATATATTCAATGGAATATGCCTGAAACCATCCTTGTCGTCGAAGACGAACCTGCATTACGTGATACGCTCTCTTACAACCTCAAAAAGGACGGTTTCACCGTGGAAGCCGTCGGGGATGGGCGCGCCGCGCTCGACTCTGCCCGCAAACTGAAGCCCGACCTGATCGTCCTGGACCTGATGCTGCCGGAGATCGACGGCTTTGAGGTCTGCCGCATCCTCCGGAAGGAAATGACCACCCCCATTCTGATGCTTACCGCCCGCGACGATGAGATCGACCGGGTCGTGGGCCTGGAGGTCGGCGCGGACGATTACCTTACGAAGCCATTCTCGATGCGGGAGCTAATGGCACGGGTCAAGGCCCAGTTGCGCCGGTCACGTCTGCTGCGGGAGGAGTTTGGCAAAGCGGCAGCGGCTTCCAGCGCTCAGGAAAAGCTCCCTTTTGGCAATCTGGTCATCAACCTCACCCGCCGTGAAGTGATCTTGAACGATGAACCACTGTCCCTCAAGCCGCAGGAATATGAGCTGCTTGTGTTCTTTGCAGAACATAAGGGAAAAATGCTTTCACGTGAGTTCATCCTCGAACGGGTCTGGGGCTGGGACTTCATTGGAGACAGCCGCACCGTGGATGTGCACGTCCGCTGGCTCCGGCAGAAGATCGAGCAGGATGCCAGTCAGCCGAAACGCATCGTCACCGTGCGAGGCGGGGGATACCGGTTCGAAGGATAGGAAGGTTTTTCCCATAACAACGATGGATAAGGCAATGTATACAGTAAGACAATTCCTCTGTCAATCGCCGCGTTGCAGGTGGTGTTGAATCTCGAATGAATTACACTGCTGTCCTTGCGATCCTTTTTTTTCTCCTCGCCGCCTGGTATGCATGGCGCTACTACCGGCTGCGGCGTGAGCTGGATGCATATGCCGGCCAGATCCGCGGGCAGAATGCCGAGACCCGGGTCAGGGAGCTGCAAAACCTGTCCAGCGCGGTGACCCTGCTCCTTTCCACTTTAAACATCGAATTTTCCACCCTCGATTCCGAGCGCGCCCGCCTCGCCACCGTCCTTGACCAGATCACAGATGGTGTGCTGATCGCCGATGCAGAGGGGATTATCCAGTTCGCCAACCCGGCCGCAGGAAGGCTCTTCCAGGCGTCCCATCCGGTGGAGCGCAGCATTGCCGAGGTTGTCCGCCACCACCAGCTGGTCGAAGCCTGGCGCCGCTGCCAGCAGACCCGCCAGCTGCAGAGTGAATCGGTCGAAGTGCCAACCCGCCATCAATATTTGCAGCTTGTCGTCATCCCTGACCAGCACTCGAGCGGCAGCCTGCTGCTGGTACAGGACCTTACCCGCATCCGCCGCCTGGAGACAGTGCGGCGCGACTTCATCAGCAACCTCTCGCACGAACTGCGTACACCGCTCGCCTCTCTGAAGGCGCTCACCGAAACCCTGCAGGACGGCGCGCTGGATGACCCGCCGGCGGCGCGCCGGTTCATCGAGCAGATCCAGATCGAAGTGGACGCGCTCTCCCAGATGGTGACCGAGCTGCTCGAGCTCTCGCGCATCGAATCGGGCCGCCTCACCCTGGACCGCCGGCCGGTGGCCCCCCGGGATCTGCTTAACTCGGCCAGTAAGCGGATGAGGCTGCAAGCCGAGCGCGCTGGCCTGAACCTGCGCGTGGAGTGTCCGTCAGACCTGCCGAAGGTGGAGATCGACCTGCAGCGTCTGGAGCAGGTGCTGGTTAACTTGATCCACAATGCAGTCAAGTTTACGCGCCCCGGCGGGGAGATCCTGCTTGCAGCGGAAACCGGTAACGGGGAGGTCCGCTTCGCGGTTCAGGATACGGGCATTGGCATCCCGGCCGAGGATATCTCGCGTATCTTCGAGCGTTTTTACCGGGTCGACAGATCCCGGACCGGAAGCGGGACCGGACTGGGGTTATCCATTGCCAAACATATCGTGGAAGCCCACAAGGGACGGATCTGGGTGGAGAGTATCGAAGGCCAGGGCAGCACATTTCGCTTTACCATCCCTCTCTAGTACTCCAACAAGATTAAGTTGGAAAGTGTGTCTATGGAAGAATCGAGCGATCTGCCCTCCAGTTTTAGATTATCCGAGTACTAGTGTTTGCATTTTTGTTTTGTGTTGGCAAACTCGCTGTAAAGCACAGAAACAGGACTTCATGCTATCCTAGCGGCATGGAAATATTTCTTGCCGTAACATCGATTGCAATACTGGTTGTGCTCATCGTAGATACAAGGCAAAAGCGGCACGATTTCCTGTGCCAGCAGGAAATCCCATCGAAGAAACACTGATCGAGCAAGAAATATTTCCTTCTCTCTCCTCTGTATAAGAGCCAGGATCTCCTCCCTGGCTCTTATACAATTAAAGTGATCGAGTTTTCTTCTCCTTGGCGTCCCAACGTGGGACATTGTCCGTGATCTGTGTGATCACGGACAATTTTTATTAACAACCCTCCGATCCTTTGACAATGACGCTTAACAGGATGTTAACCTGCTCTTCTCATGCTATTAAAACCCGGCTGATAAGATGCCTATGTGAAAAATAACAGGAGAAGAAAATTAATGTCCAAACCTTTCCGTTCGTTTTTGTTTGCGCTTGTGCTGGTGAGCTTCGTGCTCGCTGCATGCGGCGGAGCCGCCACGGAAGCACCTGTCGTAGAACCGACCTCGCCAACTTCCGCCCCCGCAGAGCCGACAGACGCTGCGCAAGAACCTACTACCGCACCGGCGGAAGACCCCACGGCGATGTATGCGCCCGATGCCGTTTCCGGTGACATCATCACTGCCGGTTCCTCGACCGTTTTCCCCCTTACCGAGCGCATGAAACAGCGTTTTGAAGAGGAAGGCTTCACCGGAAACCTGACCGTTGACTCCATCGGTTCCGGCGCGGGTCTCGAACGCTTCTGCGTTGCCGGCGAAACGGATATCGCCAATTCGTCCCGCGCCATCCGGGACAGCGAAATCGAATCCTGTGCAGGGATTGGCCGCACCGTGGTTGGTTTCCTGGTCGGCATCGATGCTCTGGCCGTGGTCGTCAGTGCTGAGAATGACTTTGTTGAAGATGTCACTCTGGTGGAACTGGCCCAGATCTACTCCACCGCTGCCAACTGGTCCGATGTCCGCCCCGAGTGGCCAAATGAGCCAATCCAGCGCTTCAGCCCCGGCACTGATTCCGGCACATTCGATTACTTCGTGGAAGCGGTCATGACCACGCTCGACGACGAGGCGACCGAGGACGTCAACGAAGGCGAAGATGCCATCCTGAATTCCACCGAAACCCAGTTCTCCGAAGACGACAACGTGCTGGTCCAGGGCGTCCAGGGCTCACCGTATGCAATCGGATACTTCGGGTATGCCTACTATCAGGAAAATGCTTCGACCCTGAAAGCCCTGTCTGTGGACGGGATCGAGCCCACCGCCGAGACGGCTGAAAGCGGCGAGTATCCCATCTCACGTCCGCTCTTCATCTACTCCAGCAGCGAGATCATGCAGGAGAAGCCGCAGGTGACCTCTTTCATCCATTTCTATCTCACGAACGTTGTGGATGAGATCCTGGATGTCGGTTACTTCCCGGTCAGTGAAGATCAGGCACAGGAAAACCTTGATACCTGGAATTCCGCGCTGGACATGTAACCGCAAGCCAACGATTGCAGGATAATCACGCCTTCCTTCTCCAGACGGAGAAGGAAGGTCATTTGCTGTAAAAGGGCTGGTCCCTTTTGGAAAGGAAGGTGCTTTCATGACAGACCTCACATTGAATTCGATTGAAAAGAAAGCATCTGGAACAAGCTTACGCCGCAAACCTCGCTGGAAGGAGACGATCATCCAGGGGCTGCTGTTTTTCAGCGGCTTTTTCTCGGTCTTTACTACCCTTGGGATCGTATACGAGCTCGGCAAGGAAGCCCTGCTCTTTTTCCAGATGCCTGAGGTGAGCCTGCTGGCCACACTCACCAGCACGGAATGGAAACCGCATGTCGGTAAGTTTGGCATCTGGCCGCTGTTGAATGCCACTCTGATGACCACCCTGATCGCCATGGCAATCGCCATCCCGCTCGGCATGGGAGTGGCAATCTATTTGAGCGAGTACGCACGTCCGAAGGTTCGCAGCCTATTGAAGCCCATCCTGGAAGTGCTGGCGGGTATCCCGACGATCGTGTACGGGTACTTCGCCCTGACCTTCATGACCCCGCTCCTGCGCGAGATCTTTGGCAGGGACGTTGTACAGATCTACAACACACTGTCTGCCGGTCTGGTCATGGGCATCCTGATCCTGCCGCTCATTACTTCCATGACGGAGGATGCCCTAAGCGCCGTCCCGCGTGCCCTGCGGGAGGCTGCCTATGGGGTGGGTGCAACCAAGCTGGAAGTGGCTCTGCAGGTGGTAGTGCCTGCCGCACTCTCGGGCATTGCGGCGGCCATCATCGTAGGGATCTCACGCGCGGTTGGCGAGACCATGATCGTGGCTGTTGCAGCCGGGGCGGGCCCGAACTTCACCTTCAGCCCGTTCGTTGGTGCTGAGACGATCACCGGGCATATCGTCCGGATTTCCGGCGGCGACCTGAGCTACGACTCCATCGATTACAACAGTATCTTTGCACTCGGGTTGTTCCTGTTTTTCATCACCCTGACTCTCAACTTCATCAGCCAGGCCATCGTGCGTCGCTTCCGGGAGGTGTACGAATGAACGAAAAAGCAGTGGTCAATGGATTCACCCGTAACCTGGAAGGGCGCAACCGCAAGGGAACGCTCTGGCACGTTCTTTTCCAGGCATCGACGGTTGTCGGTATCATCGCCCTGATCGCCCTCGTTCTCAACATCATCGACAGCGCGTTTGGCTATGTGGCCTACGAGGCCCGCGTGGACCCGGATACGCTTGCTGTGGATGGAGTCTCCATACAGGATCAGGATAAGGATCAGCTCGTGGCACTCCTGCAGTCCACCCTTTCAAGCGGGGCCTATAACAAGCTGAACAACGAAAAAGCCTTCGAGGCCAGATCGCGCGAGGAAGTGTACCAGCTTGTCATCGAGCGGATCATCCGCCCCAAGGTGGTGCAGGTGTGGAAGCTGTGGCCGTCCCTGACCCAGGCGGATGAGATCCGTGCGACGGTCGCGCAGGAACATCCAGGCGCCGAGCTGGACTTTGTCTCCTGGCTGACGTCTGACTTTGTCTCCCGGCCGCAGACCAGCGAGCCGCTGACGGCGGGCGTCCGCACGGCGATCCTTGGCTCCCTGTGGACCATCTTTTTCACGATCCTGCTGGCCTTCCCGGTCGGCGTAGGGGCGGCCATCTACCTCGAAGAGTATGCCTCCGACAACTGGCTGAACCGCCTGATCCAGATCAACATCAACAACCTGGCAGGTGTGCCGTCCATTGTGTACGGCATTCTGGGACTGGCCATCTTCGTCCGCACATTGGAACCGCTGACAAGTGGGGAAGTCTTCGGGCTGGTGGACCCGACCACAGCCAATGGGCGAACGGTCCTCTCCGCTGGTTTGACCCTCGGCCTGCTCGTGCTGCCAATTATCATCATCAACGCCCAGGAGGCGATCCGCGCCGTCCCTCGCTCGCTGCGCAATGCCAGCTATGGCGTAGGCGCAACCAAATGGCAGACGGTCTGGTCGCACGTTCTCCCGAACGCCATGCCCGGCATCCTGACCGGGACGATCCTGGCAGTCTCACGCGCCATCGGAGAGACTGCCCCCCTGGTGGTGGTCGGCGCATCGACGGCGATCAGCTTCGACCCAAGCTCGCCTTTCTCGAAGTTCACCACCCTCCCCATCCAGATCTACCAATGGACATCCCGCCCTCAGGATGAGTTCCGCAGCCTGGCCGCGGCCTCCATCCTGGTCCTACTCATATTGCTGCTGAGCCTGAATGCATTCGCAGTTCTGCTCCGCAATCGCTTCAGCAGGAGATTCCAAGCATGAGCATGAACAACGACACCCATCACAAATATGTTATCGAAACCCGCGATCTTGATATCTTCTACGGCACGTTCAAGGCCGTCACGGACGTCACCATGCAGATCGAGCGCAATGCAATCACCGCCATTATTGGGCCGTCGGGCTGCGGGAAATCGACCCTGCTGCGGGCGTTCAACCGCATGAACGAGCTGTATGCCGGCACCTCCATCAAAGGCAATGTGACCTTCAACGGCGAGGATATCTACGCCCGCGACGTGGATCCGGTCGAGGTCCGCTACCGGATCGGAATGGTCTTCCAGAAGCCCAATCCTTTCCCAAAAAGCATCTACGAAAACATTGCCTGGACGGCCCGCATCCATGGCTACAAAGGCAACATGGACGAGCTGGTGGAGCAGGCCCTGTGCCAGGCTGCACTTTGGGAGGAGGTCAAGGACAAACTTCACCAATCAGGTTTATCTTTATCTGGCGGGCAGCAGCAGCGACTGTGCATCGCCCGGGCGATCTCGATCAAGCCGGAGGTGATCCTGATGGACGAACCCGCCTCCGCCCTCGACCCGATCGCCACGCTCAAAATTGAAGAGCTGATGCAGGAACTCAAGAAGGATTACACCATTGTCATTGTGACCCATAACATGCAGCAGGCCGCCCGCGCTTCGGACTACACAGCCATGATGATGCTCTCAGGCGAAGGCGAGCGCTCGGGAACTGTCATCGAGTTCGACGATACCAAAAGGATCTTTACCACGCCGAAGGACAAACGGACGGAAGATTATGTCACCGGCCGGTTTGGATAAGGAGAGGATATGAGCAGGCCAAGAGTTTTATTCCTATGCACGGGCAATTCGGCCCGCAGCCAGATGGCGGAAGCCTTTCTGAGAGCCTATGCCGGTGACCACTTTGAGGTACACAGTGCCGGTCTGGAACCGAAAGGGCACATCCTGCCCGAGGTGCTCACCGTGATGAGCGAACGCGGCCTGGATATGGAGGGGCAAACTTCGAAGAGTGTCCGTGAGTACCTCGGGAAAACCCACTTCGCTCATACAGTCACCGTTTGCGGAGATGCGGAGGAGAACTGCCCGGCTGTCTTCCTGAACATGGGAAAACACGAGCACTGGCCGTTCGACGACCCGGCCAAATTCCAGGGCAGCAGGGAGGAAAAACTGGAGTTTACCCGCAAGATCCGCGATCAAATGGAAGAGCGTATCCTGCACTGGCTGAATGAGCAGGGTATTCAGCCAGCCCGTCTGTAACCAAACATCTACAGGGGTTGGCTGTTCTGTTACAATCAACAGGAATATTCCCAAACATCGAGGGATAAGAGGTTTCTATGGTACGAAAAACATTCGAAACAGAGATTCGCCAGGTCAAGGACAACGTGCTCATCCTGGGCAGTATGGTCGAGCAGGCACTTCTTAATTCGGTGGATGCTCTAAAGAAGCGCGATATAAAGGCCGCGGAAAAGATCTTTGCTGACGACAAGGAAATCAATAAAAAGCGCTTCCAGATCGAGAACCAATTAATGGTCCTGATCGCCACGCAGCAGCCCATGGCACGCGATCTGCGCGTCCTGGCATCCACACTGGAGATCATCTCCGAGCTGGAGCGGATGGGCGATTATGCGAAGGGGATTTCCAATATCAACCTGCGCATGGGCGATACCCCGCTGCTCAAGCCGCTGATCGATGTGCCCCGCATGGCCAATAAGGGCGTAGATATGCTCCACCGGGCCCTGACCGCCTTTGTGAACGAGGACGTGGAGATCGCCAAGTCACTGCCCGTCGAGGACGACGAAGTGGATGCTCTCTACAACCAGATCAACCGCGAGCTGATGACCTTCATCATCGCCGATCCGAAGACGATCGAGCGGGCCAACTG
>DASUOS010000150.1:0-6920 GCA_036276515.1 Anaerolineales bacterium
ATCTGCGCTGAGAAAGCTATGGATGGCACCCTTGAGCAGGCGCTGGCGGATTTTGACTGGCTGAATGCAAGCTGGTTGAGGCAAGGGTTATTGGCCCTGCCGGGGAAAAAGACAGCCCAAACTCCACTTATGCCGGGAATGGACCTGCCCTTGCCTTCCTGGTCCAGAAACACCACGCCGCGCATGCGCCAGTTATTGGTTGCCCTGGTTGCTGTGCTGAGACAAGGAGAAAGGCGTTTGAACCAGGCTGTTCCGCAATCTCCAGAGAATGCACTGCGGCTTTATACCTGGCTTGTCTCCGATAGTCCAGGCTGGGCAGGCGACCCTTCTGCGCCGGCTTTGATCGAGCGATTACTGGCAGCCTGGGGATGGATCAGCCAGGCCGGCAGCCCATCGGAGGTGTTACGCTCACTTGCCAGAAGGGATCAGGCCGAGGCGTTGGGCAAATTGCCGTCCGGTGTCCGCGCCGCGGCGCTGGAAGACCTCGAATACCTGGCCGGGCTGGGTCCCGAAGGTCTGGCGGTGGTCGAAGCCCTGGCAGCCTCGTCCGGCCCGAGGCATGGATGGAGCTCTTACCGTGTCCGGCCAATCCCCCCTGGCGAACGGCCGCTCATCGATGGCGAATCCCTGGCAGCTTCTTCCAATGCGAGGCGCGAAGAGAATCCCCACCGCACCGGGCCGGCAAGCGATCGATCAGAATCAACAGGCTCCGTAGGCGACCGGCCGGTCATCGATCTCGAATCGCTGGCAGCTGCATTTAATTCCAGGCGCCAAGGGCATCCTTACAGCATCGGGCAGACCGGCGATCGATCAGAATTGACAGGCTCTTTCGACGGCCGGCCCATCATCCATATGGATAGCGCCGGCCTGGCCCTGCTGCTGCGAGCCATCCTGGACGTCCAGCTTCCGGGCTTATCCAGGAAAGTGGGCTTTCCGAATGAAATTTCGAACCTGTTGGCGGCGCTTTACCTGGGCTGGGCCGGCCCATCTGCTTTGCGGGATGGCCGCATCGAACCGGGTTTAGCCTGCCTGGCAGGTCTGGAGGCTCAGCCGACACTGGATGATCTGAGTCACAGCTGGTCGAAGAGCTGGCTGGTGGATTTCGAGACAGCCTGGCTGGACACACTGGCCAGCCAGCGGCTGCTATCCGGGGCAGAGCTGCACCTCTACCGCCTGCCCCTGGCCGGGGAGCGCGGCTGGGCTTTTATCGCCGGAGACGAGACGGGGATGTTGTGGCCCGCCGGGCGGGCCGTTCAATCTCTGGAGGAGGCCGCAAATGTCCTGGATGAATGGCGCCAGGGCTGGGTGGATGCCACCGGATTCGATCCCGCCATCATCGCCGATGATGAGCTGGATGGTCTTGCGCCAACTCTACCTATCGTCCTCGCCGCGAGGGCGAACGAGGAAATGTCATCCCGGCATCGTGTGGGAGCCGGGCACCTGCAGGCGGCCTGGGCCACCCGGGGGGATCTTTCGCCGGCGCTTGTTCCTGCTTACCTGGCCTCCTTTGCTCTGCTTCGCCTCTGGGCTCGCTGGCTGCGCCAGTTCTCCGATTCCAGCGTGCCCTATCTGCTCGAGCAATTCATCCGCCGCCCCGGCAGGCTTTACCCGGGCGAGGCCGGGTTGTGGGTGGAGCTCGAACCACGTCCCCTGGATATTGTCCTCGAGCTGGCCGGTTATATGGCGCCGCTGGAAGGCGTCCCCTGGCTGGGCGGGCGGACGGTGTATTTCCGCACAGCCGGAAGATAGGCTTTAATAAAAGGTTTGAGTTGATCGTCGGGCCAGATCCTTTTGGTATTGGGACCCGCCCCGACGAAAGACTTGATCGAACGGATTTATTTTAGATGACCGAAACTTTAGTAAAGACAGAGTGGACAGAGCCTGTTGAGCCGCCGTACAAGGGGCGAAAAGACGATGGCGGCTATCGCAGCAGCGACGAGCACCTGCGCGATGAGCTCGAGCGCATCGACTGCTACGTGCGCGCACAGACGGAGCGCTGGCGGGCGATGATCGGCGACCGTAAGCCTGAAGGTTACTGGGGGATGGTGCATGTCACCCACGAAGAGGTGGAAGCCTATCTGAATGCCAGTTTCATTCCCCCGGGCGATCTACCGCCCGAGATGGAAGATCTGCTGAAAGGATATTGGGAGCAGGCTGAGCAAAAAGCCCAGATAATCGCTGCGCGCAGGAGGGCCACCTCCGCAGATGTCTGCCTGCACCTGGAAAAGTTAAAGGACTGGTTCCATCTCACCGACCTGCAGCGCGATATCCTGCTGGTCTGTCTCCTGCCGGAGGTCGATGAGCGCTACCGGCGTCTGTATGGCTACCTGATGGATGACGCTTCCCGCATCCGCCCGACCGTCGATCTGGTCCTGCAGATCCTGTACCCGCTGTCGTCCAAGAATGCTGCCACCCGCGCGGCGCTTGACCCCGGATCGCCGCTAGTGGCCCACCATTTGTTGGCTTCCGGGCCGGAAATCCAGGGCGAGGAGCCTTTGCCGATGCGCTCCCTGCGGCTGGATGACCGTGTCGCCGGTTTTCTCTTGGGCGACCAGGCATTCGATGGCCGTCTTCAGGGGAAACTCTTTGAAGACGACCGCCAGCCTGCCTGGGAACAAATCTATATGGATGCAGACCGTCTGGCCCGCCTTAAAACGCTGGCGGACTGGTGGCGGGAGCACAGCTACAACCCGCAGGCCGGGCTGACTCTCTTCCTGCACGGGGTATACGGCAGCGGGCGGCGCAAGGCGGCGCTGGCGATGTGCGCCGTGTCTGGGAGGCGGCTGCTGGTGGTCGATCTGGCTGAGGTGCAGCGCGCCTCTTTGCCTTTTGAGCTGGTAGTGGACTTGTGCCTGCGTGAGGCCAGGCTGCGGGAGTCAGCCTTGTACTGGTCGCATGGCGAACTTTTGCTCGAGCCTGACGCCGCGCCACATCGCTGGGATTACCTTGTAGCCGCCTGCGAGGCGTTTTCCGGCCTGACTTTCCTGGCCAGTGAAACTGTATGGGATCCGGCAGGCCGCTTCCGCCCTGACCGGCATCCGTTTGTGAGGTTCGGCTTCCCGGTTCCAGGATTCAAGCTCCGCCAGGCGCTCTGGGAGGCCCTTTTCCCAGCCCAGGCAGAGTTCGATGAGCCGTACCCGGACCGGGCCGCGCTGATCGAGCGGCTGGCCAATAGCTTCCAGCTGACCGAAGGGCAGATCGAGGACAGCCTGATCACGGCCCGTGAGCTGGCTGCCCAGCGCGATCCCACAGAACCCCGCCTGCAGGCACACGACTTGCATGAGGCCTGCCGCCGCCAGTCCAGCCGCCGCCTGGTCACCTTTGCCCGCCGCATCGAGCTGCGCACCGACTGGGTACCCAGCGATGACGCCGACTTCGACCGGCTGATCCTGCCGGAATCCAACAAGCGCCAGCTGGTCGAGATGTGGCAGCGCATCCGCTACCGAAGCCAGGTGTATGCCGGTCTGGGGTTCGAGCGCCGGTTGACGCTCGGTAAAGGCCTGATCGCCCTCTTCACCGGCTCCTCTGGTACGGGCAAGACCATGGCTGCCGAGCTGCTGGCTCGCAAGGGCAGCGTGGATCTGTACAAGGTCGACCTCTCGGCGGTTGTGAGTAAGTACGTCGGGGACACGGAGAAGAACCTGAGCCGAGTGTTCGCCGAGGCTGAAGACTCCAACGCTATCATCTTCTTCGACGAAGCCGACGCCCTGTTTGGCAAGCGCGGCGAAGTGAAGGAGGCCCGCGATCGCTGGGCCAACATCGAAGTGAATTACCTGCTACAGCGGGTTGAGGAATACGCCGGCGTGGTGATCCTGGCGACCAACCTGCGCCAGAACATCGACGAAGCCTTTCTGCGCCGTGTGCATGCGATCGTCGAATTTCCCTTCCCGGAAGCCGATGCCCGCCGCCAGATCTGGCTGGGCATGTTCCCCGATGGCGTGGAACACCCGGACGAGAACACGATCGGTCTCCTGGCTGAGCGCTTCCGGCTGGCCGGCGGCAGCATCCGCAACATCGTCGTCGATGCAGCCTTTCGTGCCCTGGCGGATGCCGACCGGTTGCGGCAGCCGACGGCAATAACCCTGCAGCATCTGGTGCTGGGGACGGCGCGCGAATACCAGAAACTGGGCAAGCCGCTCACGAAAGGCGAGTTCGGCGAAGACTTCTATAAATGGGTCAAAGAAGGCATTCTGGTCGAGCCGCGTGGAAGGGATTGAGATGGAAAAGACAGGTCTTTCAGGTCTTTGGCTAGGACCTCTTAAGGAAGCGAATGATGCCTGATCTCGAGTGAAAAAATAAAGGCTCAGAGTTTCCCTGTCTGTACTTGGCCTCCAGATAAAAAGAAGGAGAGAGATTATGGAACTAGGGATTGAAAAACTAGAGAGTACCAGCGATGAGGAAGACATAAATATCGAGCAGTTGCTGAATGAGTATCGTCAACTGTATACAGGTCAACCTGTGTGGAGACTCGTACAGGATATTCAGCGGCAGACAATGATCTACACGAACATCATCGAGCAGCTCAAGGAAGGCAAGAGCGCTGCCACGATCCGTCTTCAACTCGAAGGACTGGAACTGGTTCCCAGTGGAACTTTGCCAAACCCGGATGTGCCCGAACTGTTGAACAAAGCCTTTATGAAGATAGGGCGCTATCGCCGGGCCATGGTAGAGATTGTCAAACGCTTTGGTGGTGAAATGCTACAGGAATTAAGTTTCGAGGTTGGACTTACCGTCAGCGTGGGCGTAGATCTCGGTTTCCCACCGGCGATGACGATCGCAGTCGAACATACCGCCACTGCCCAGACTGCTATCCAGTGGAGTAATCGGACCGCGCCTGTCCGTGAGCCTTGATATGTTCTCACTAATGCACAGATAACGATAAGCACTGGAAATACAGACATTGATAGCACAGCAAAAGACAGTACGGGATGAAAAATCTTTCCCCTTCGGGAGCAAGTATTGCTCCTACAGAAGCTCATCCGTCGACCAGGTTCAAAGGTAAGGCCGGCATGAGCGTGGTCGAAGTCAAGCCGAAACAAGTTGGCTGTGACCAGGCGCTGGAAGAGTACCGCCACACGCTCGATACGTATTATCAAGTGATGTCGGACCGCGTTGGTCAGAAAGGCGAAGGCTGCGAGTAATAAGCCTTTAGGCCTAAACGCATGGAGAAAATAAAAGAAGCCGCCCCTGAGAGCAAGGCCCCTGCGACCCCGCAAGTAGAGCAGCAGCCAAAGCTGCCCGAGAAGAAGGCCGGGCCGCAGATGGTCGCGCGCTCGCTGGCTGCTGCGGCTCTGCCACCTCCAGATGGCACCCCGCCCGCGGCCCGCGCAGGCGGCATGCTCACTTCTCTCGAAAGCGGATTTGGCGCGCCACAGCGAGCGCGCATGAGCAAAGCGGTGCAACGGTCGGTTGGGAACACCCACGTGTCACAATCGAGTTCGATGGGAACCCGTGTACAAACCAAACTCACCGTTGGCGCACCGAACGATCCCTACGAGCAGGAAGCCGATCGAACCGCCGACGCTGTGCTTCGTATGCCTGAGCAGGGAAAACTGGATAATAAGGCAAACAAACCTCAGGCTGGACCCCTTAGCAGTCAAACTGTCCTGATGACCAAATCGGATACAGGTCAGCCGGCGGTTAGCCCTCAGTTGGAACAGAAGATAAATAACTCAAAGGGAGGTGGAAAAGCGCTGCCTGAAGATACACGGCTCTCTATGGAATCTTCCCTCGGAGCGGGTTTTAGGAACGTAAGTATCCATACAGGTTCTGACGCGGCAGAAATGAACCAGGAGCTGGGCGCCAAGGCATTTACACATGGATCGGATATCTACTTCAACCAAGGACAGTATGATCCGGAGTCGAGTTCGGGCAAGCATTTGCTAGCTCACGAACTGACGCATGTTGTGCAGCAGGCGTCGGGGCCAGTGTCGGGAACACCAATAGGCGGTGGGTTGTCCGTGAGCGATCCATCCGATACTTACGAACAGGCCGCCTCGCGAACGGCGGATACAGTGATGCGCCAGCTGCCCTACACGACCAGCCCCGTCGTTCCTGGTGCATCCGCCGCAAACCATCCCGGCGCAATCCTTCAGAGGCAGGAGGCTGCGTCAGTGGATTCGACAATGGCAAAGAGCCTGTTCAAGAGATGGGATGATGACGACTTAGATGATGAGGAATTGGGACGCGAGCTGGCGGCCATTCTGCCGGGTCAACGCTTTGTCGTTTACGGAGTGCTGGACCTACTCCCAAGCGATGAGACAGACGATGTGGCCCAGGAAATAGTGATTGCCTTGGGAAGTAGGTTGACGAGCATCAGTGAGATTCTCCGTATGAGATTCATTTATGAAATGGTGTATGGCGATGTCACAGACTCGGAGGAGGGCGTGATCGCCCAAATCTGGCGAAGTTTTGGGGATAAGCTACCTGACATGGCTGCCCAGTATTCTCAACTATGGGCTAAGTCAATTGACGAAAGTGACCAACTCAATGAAGACCCGTGGATTGGCACACTTAAACAAAAATTCGAGATCGACTCTAAATCGATGGCCTTTAATTACCTCTGGGAGAACAAAAGGCTCATCCAGCAGGAAATAGAGCGTCTTGGAATCGGGGAACGGTCCAAAGATCAAGAGCCTGTGGTCGAACCCGGCTACTTGGAAGGAATTAAGACCATGGCGGCCACAGTCGACCAACTTCAGGATAAATTGTTGGAACTAAGGCGGATCCAAGTAGGTAGCAGAAAGTTCCCCAACCCGGAACACAAAGGTTTTCCGGAAATCATACCGGCTTATTTTAACCCCGAATCACCGCCGCCAATCCGCCCAACTGGTGATGAAGAGTCTAGTATGCCCAAAGACCTTTGGGAGAAGGTAAAAGTACAATACGATCGTGTTTCCGCCGTCATCTCCAACTTCGCA
>DASUOS010000151.1:0-2954 GCA_036276515.1 Anaerolineales bacterium
CCACCCTGCGCAGTACAATGGACTCGAAGGTGAAAATGTCTCCAAATGATGACAATCCTGAGGAAGTGAAAAAAGCCCAAAAGAAATATCTGTGGTTCGGGTACGGCAGCTATACGACCTACGGGTTCTCAGACCCGGTCAACACCAACAACATGCGTGCTGCGCCGGACATCCTGGATAAGCTATTCGAGCTGTTTGGCGTCAAGGAAAATGTGCCGGAAGAGAAGAGGAACGATAAGGAATAAAAAACTGCGAAGGCATCATCAAGCCTTCGCAGTTTTTTATTTTCGGACCCAGCTGTTGCCCTGCTGTTCATAGCCTCGGGCAGCAGCGTTCTTTTTCAGCCAGAGGATGTGGCGGACGTAGATAGGAGCCTGATTCTCTGGTTTCGCTTTCCATTCCTCGAACAGTCGCTCCACATCGGCCTGGACGAAATCAATGCGTGGGATCTTCTTCTCGATTTGGGCGATCATTCCCTGCTCGTGGATCAGATAGGGATCGATGCCGCCGGCCTTCAACGTCGCCAGTACCTGCGGGTGGGGGTCGACATACACACCGCCATATGTCTGTGCTTCTCGTATCACTGCCTCGCGTTCACCTACGAGGAACCGGTCATTGTTCTTCACCTTTCCTGCTCCCGACCCCAGAGGAGGCGGGACCGTTTTAGCCCCGGCCACCACCCCCATCGACACGATCCCGGCAGCCACATTGGGATCGATATCCCGTGTACGAGTGCAATGATAATGAAAAACGATCGAGCAGGCGATCATGCCGGCCCTGGCGCCATCCAGGTAGTCCAGGCCCTGTTTTTTCATGATCTCGTTGTAGATATCCTGGAATTGCGCCTGGGCCTGTTCGATCTCGATTTTCGGTTTCTGTTCGGCGGGGAGCTCCAGCACCATTTGGTCCGGTTTGATCTCGACCCCCTTGCGCTGGCAGTAATACAGGAACAGGTTCATCAGCTCAGGCCAGGCAGCATTGACTTCATCTGACAGCATGACCGTTCCGGGAGGGGGATCTTGTTTGTACCCCATGGCGCGGTAGAGGCTCGTCCCGGCCATCCAGGCGGCAACTGAAAGAGTGGTGCCCGCATGGCCTTTGCCATCGGAGGACAAAAAATTGTTCTGCAGTACCCCCAGGAATTCCAGGGCGGCATCGTAGCGTTTTTTCTGCATTTCCGGAGACCCAAAGGGATCGTTTTTTGGGGGTTCCTTTTTCGCAGTTTTTTTGAACAGGTCAGAGAGCGGCATACGTTTCTCCTTGTATAGGCCAATCATACTCCTGTCGATCTGCGCCTGGATTTACAGAAATGTCGAGTCGCCTGTGAGCCTATTCAACACGAATGGAGAATGTGACCGTTTCCTGTGGCTGCGCGTCGCCGGAGGGTGGGTAATAGCCCAGTTCGATCGTGGTCTCTCCCGTTGCGATTGCGCTAAGCGTCCACACGTCCATGCCGCCCGAGCCGGGGATGACCGGCTGTTCGGCGATGTATGTCTGTTCCACCAGCTGGAGGAGATTCGCGTCCAGCTCACGGACGAGATCCCAGTGATAGCCCGTGGATGGGTTGGAAGGCAGCACGATATCAAAAGTCTGGCTGGGGCTGACCACGATCAGCTGGCTCGGATCCGTGGGCTCGGGCAGGGGGTTGGGCGTCTCACCTGTGGGCAGGAGCGGCGGAGTCGGCGTGGGAGTGGTGGAAAACGTTGCACATCCAAACAGCAGGAGCAAAGCTGCCGATAGAAGAAGCGTTATTCTCATCGTCACCTCATTGTTAAGTATACATGAGGATGCAGTCGGGCGATTCCTGCCCCGTTCAGTCGGTTTGGAGTAGGGCTGCGGGTTCCGCTTGGAGTAAAATACACCCATCTCTTCCATGTTGAACCTCCTCCAGAGCGATTCATGTCAGAACTGACAGCGGGTTTTCACTCTCTGCCCTCCGAATATCAGCAGGTGCTCCGGCTGGCGCAGGACCGGCACCAGATTCGCGTGAGTCCACTGCAAACGCTGGTGGGAGGCTGGTCGGGGGCGGTCGTCTATCTGGTCAGCGTTTCATGGAACGGAAGCGGGCGCGTCGAGCACTGCATCCTCAAGCTGGACCGAAAGGGCAAGTCGGCGAGATCCGACGAAGTCACACGGCACAATGCGGTCATCGCAACAGCCCCGCCCGGGTTTGCGCTCGCCCACATCGCCGAGCTGGTCTTCGAGCGCGTCGAGCACGAAGGCGCCATCGCTATTTTCTACCGGATCGCCGGTCAATCGCTCCTGAAGTATCGCCCCTTATCCACCTACGAACGTCAGAGTCAGATCGAAACCATATTCGAAAAGACAAATGCTGTCCTTTTGGATGAGTGGAATGCAGGTCGGCGATTCGAACAGGCGGCTCACCCCCAAAAGGTTTTGAGCAAATGGCTGGGCTTTCGACTGGACCCGGGTCAAAATATTGAACAATTCCTGCAGACTACATGCGGCATTCATCCGGATGTCGCCGGCCTGCTCATCAATGGACATGTTTTTCATAACCCCTTCCTGTATGCCCGCAACCCCGATCCCTGGGGCAGGATTCGTTCCATGGATGTTGCCACCGGATTGATCCATGGCGATCTGAACACCAACAACATCCTGGTGAAGTTTTCTGACGATAAGATCTCTCTCGAAGGCTATTATCTGATCGATTTCGCCCTGTTCAAGGAAGAGATGCCGCTGTTATACGACCAGCGCTACCTGGAAATGTCCTATCTGATGCAGGCCCTGTCGCAAATTTCCTTCGCGAAGTGCGTGGCCTTTCTCACGCTACTGGCCGTGGCAGATGTCCCCGATCCGTTCAAGGTGCCGATCGAAACATCCGGCGTTGGGGCGGCTGTCGCCTCGGCGCGGCTTGCATTTGCCGCCTGGGTGACTGAAAACCATCCAAGCCTGCATGACGATCTGTGGGGACAATACTGGCTGGCTGGAAT
>DASUOS010000152.1:0-9748 GCA_036276515.1 Anaerolineales bacterium
AATTACATCATGTGGGCCAGAGATTTTTATTTGCAGGGAGAAAGACTTGTTTTTCCCCTCTTTTCATCGCTCTCGTTTGATCTCACGGTTACCTCCATTTTCGTACCCCTTGTGTCAGGAGGCAGCATTGTCATCTACGACGAAAGCGAAACGCCAGGGCTGGAAGTGTTGGATGTTATCCGAGAGAATCGGGTTGATATTATCAAACTTACGCCCGCTCACCTAACCCTGCTCCAGGCGACGAATAGAAAGTCTGATCGGCTGCGCAAGATGATCGTTGGAGGGGAGGATTTCAAGCGAAGCCTGGCTCAGGGAATCTACGATCTGTTCGACAGTAAGATCGAGATCTACAACGAATATGGCCCGACGGAAGCAACGGTCGGCTGTATGATCCATCGTTTTGATCCAGCCGTAGATACAGATGCCTCCATCCCGATTGGCCGACCCATCCAAAACACACAGATCTATATTCTGGATCAGCAGCTGCTGCCCGTCCCGCCGGGTGTTATCGGTGAGATGTGCATCGGCGGGAAGTGCGTTTCACGCGGCTATCTGCAACGGCCTGATCTGACCGAGTCCAAATTTGTCAGTGACCCATTCCATCCGGGTGGAACCCTCTACAGGACAGGCGATCTTGCCCGCTGGACCGCGGACGGGCAGATGCAATTCCTGGGCAGATCCGATCACCAGGTCAAGATCAAGGGATACCGAATTGAGCTTGGGGAAATCGAGAACAACCTGCTGGACCATCCAGATATCGAATCGGCAGTGGTGACTGCTTTCCAGCCGGTGGTTCATTCAGCAGATGCTATAAAGCGCTGGTGTGTCCAGTGCGGCTTACCGGATAATTATCCAGATGCGGAGTTCAATGCAGCCGGGGTATGCAGGACCTGCCGCGAGTATTCGGAGCTCAAGGCACGATTCCGATCCTATTTCAAAACCCCGGCAGACTTGCGGATCATCGCCGACCACGCCAGACAATCGAAGACCGGTGAATATGACTGCATGGTGCTCTACAGCGGTGGCAAGGACAGCACTTACATGCTTTACCAGCTTGTAAGGGAATACGGCCTGCGGCCACTTGTGTTCAGCCTGGACAATGGATATATCTCCGAAGAGGCGAAGGAAAACATGCTTCGAGTGACAGAAGTACTTGGTGTCGACCTTGTTTTTGGTCAGACTCCTCATATGAATGTCATCTTTGCTGAAAGTTTGAAGCGCCACAGTAACGTCTGCAATGGTTGCTTTAAAGTCATCTATACGTTGAGTATTAACCTGGCCCGCCAAAAGGGGATCCATACCATTTTTACCGGCTTGTCCCGCGGGCAGCTTTTTGAGACGCGCCTTTCTGACATGTTCCAGGCACGGATTTTTGACGTCGAGGAAATTGATCGGACCGTACTTGCTGCGCGCAAGGCATATCATCGGTTCGAAGACGCTGTTACACAATTAATGGATGTCAAAGTATTCGAAGATGACAATATTTTTGACGATATCCAGCTCGTAGATTTTTACCGCTATGTGGATGTTCCGTTACAACAAATGTATACCTATCTGGAGCAGAACGCAACCTGGGTCAGGCCATCGGATACCGGACGTTCGACAAACTGTTTGATTAATGACGTCGGCATTTACATTCATAAAAGAGAGCGCGGCTTTCACAATTATGCACTCCCGTACAGTTGGGATGTCAGAATGGGCCACAAGACGCGCGCCGAAGCTATTGATGAGCTTGATGATGATATCGATGAAAAAAAGGTACATAGAATTCTGGATGAAATTGGATACGTTGAAACGGAAAGCGGTGGAGCACTCCTGGCAGCCTACTTTGTCGCCAGGCGGCCTGTGACGCCTACTGAAGTACGTGCATATCTCGAGAATAGCCTTCCGAGTTATATGATTCCAGGTTTTATCATACAACTTGACCAGATTCCGTTGACCCAAAATGGCAAGATTGATCGAAAGGCTTTACCCAGGCCGGAGTCCAAGAGGATTGTGTTCGATAAGGTGTTTGTGGCACCGGAAACGCCGTTGGAACAGCAGTTGGCTGATATCTGGTCGGAGGTCCTCCACGTCAAGCAGATTGGCGTCCATGATAACTTTTTTGAGCTGGGCGGTGACTCCATCGCTACGATCCACGTTATGATGCGCGTATCCCAAACCTTCAAAGTCAATCTACTGCCTGTAACGCTGTTCGAAATGCCCACCATATCCGACCTGGCCCGAAGGATCGAGAATATGCTTATTGATGAGATCGAACAATTAACCGAGGAGGAAGCGAAATCGTTATTGGAAGAGGATGAATTCAAACGTGGCGGTGGACTATGAATCGGCAGTCAAGTCCTCTGGATAATACCCAAAAGCTTTCTGATGTTAAAAGAGCATTGCTTGAAAAGCGGCTTCGCGGCGATTCTCTGGATACCAAAGAGGGTGGAGTCATCCCTGCGGCAGCGGCATCCACATCGATTCCTCTCTCTTTTGGCCAGGAACGTCTCTGGTTTCTGCATCAACTAGATCCAAGAAGCCCAGCTTATAACATGTACAACGTAGTCCAAATCCAGGGACCACTTGATACAGCTATTCTAGCGGAGAGCTTCAACCTACTGATCCGCCGGCATCAAATTCTGCGGACACATTTCCCGATGGAAGGCGACCGGCCCGTTCAAAAGGTATCTCCTGAGAATGCCATTGCAGTTTCGGAGCTCGACCTGCAATTCGCTTCTGAACTCGATAGGGAGATCTCAGTACAGGAAATAATCAAGACCGAGATCAGACACCCATTCGATCTTGCACGAGGACCGCTCCTGCGCGCCCTCCTGATCAGGCTGGCAGGCGATGATCACATCCTTGTGTTGACGATCCATCACATTATCTTCGATGAATGGTCCAATAATGTGTTCTGGCAGGATTTCTCCCAGATCTATCAGGCTTTAGTGAGCAACTCAACACCTTTGCTCTCCGACTTGCCAGTGCAGTACACCGATTTTACACTCTGGCAGAAACGCCAGGTAGAAAGACAGACGGGAAACCAGCTTGCTTTCTGGAAACGGCAGCTTGCTGGAGATCTGCCGCTCCTCCAAATGCCGATGGACCATCCTCGACCACCGCAGCAGTCTTATCGAGGGGCGCTGGTGTGGCAACATGTACCGAATTCGCTCTACGCAAAACTAAAGGCGGTCAATCAGGAGCTGGGAACAACAGTTTTCATGATTCTGCTAGCAGCTTTTCAGTTACTGCTGGGACGCTACACAGGCCAGGATGATATTCTGGTTGGCACACCAATCGCAAATCGCAGTCGCCCCGAGACGATGGGACTAATTGGTCTCTTCCTGAACACTATAGTCTTGCGTGCCAATTTGGAGGGCGATATTTCCTTTAACGAATTTGCCTCCCGGACACGCGAAGCGACTCTTGATGCTTTTATGAATCAGGATCTCCCATTTGAAATTCTTGTAGATGAGCTCCACCCTCACCGCGACAAGAGCCATAACCCGATCTTCCAGGTGATGTTCGTGCACCAGAAGTCTGCCTTCGATAAAATTAACCTGCCAGGGTTAAAAGTCAGTCAATTGACTGTGGATCCCGGTGTTGCCAAGTTCGATTTGACGCTGTTTGCCCAGGAGAGTGATGATAACTTAAGTATAGGGCTGGAATATAACAGTGATCTCTTTGACCAGGAGACACCGGACCGATTCCTTCAGCACTTCCAGACTCTTCTTGAAAGCATAGTGCGGGATCCTGGGCAGCCAATTTCTTCCTTACAGTTTTTCGGGGCCGAGGAACGGCACACAATACTGTATGAGTGGAACGAGACTGCGACGGAACCCCTGCCTGAAATCTGTATTCATCAACGGATCGAGCGCCAGGGTGATTGCAAGCCCGATGCAATTGCTGTTGCCACGCAAGGGAGTGAGCTGAACTATCGAGATTTGAACCTGCGGGCCAATCAGATCGCTCACACCTTGAGGCGGCAAGGTGTAGGCCCAAATGTTCCGGTTGGTTTGCTTTTGGATAGATCTACAGAAATGATTGTCACAATCCTGGCAGTTATGAAGGCCGGTGGAGCTTATCTTCCGTTGGATCCGGATTACCCAAGCGAGCGGTTGGTTTTCATGCTTGAGGATTCCCAGGCGCCTGTTGTGATAACCCATTCCAAGTTTAGCAACAAAATTCACGCTCAAGGTACCAAAACTTTATTTGTCGATGGCTTGAATGAAAGTGCTGATGAGGGCACCGGCAATTTGGTTGTTCCATCTCGACCGGATGATCTTGCCTATATCATTTACACCTCCGGATCCACCGGAAAACCGCGAGGTGTTCCCGTAACTCACCGCAACCTCATACATTCAACCCTTGCCCGTGATTACTACTACGAAGATCGATCGGAGTGCTTCCTGCTTCTTTCGTCGTTCACCTTTGACAGTTCGATTGCTGGTATCTTCTGGACACTGTGCCAGGGTGGAAAACTGGTTTTACCTCCACAGCGGATCGAACAGGATATTAATCAGCTTTCAGAGATCGTTGAGTCTCATGCGGTGACCCATACTCTTTGCCTGCCATCGCTATACACACTGCTACTTGACCTCGCTGATCCTGCCAGATTATCCACGCTGAAAACGGTCATTGTGGCAGGTGAAGCTTGTCCACTCAGTCTGGTCCGACAGCATTATGATCTTCTACCAAACGCTGATCTATACAATGAATACGGGCCTACGGAAGGCACAGTCTGGAGTACAGCTTATAAAATTCCTCCTACTCTCGATAGGGGGCGGGTCCCCATTGGACGACCAATCCCGAATACACAAAATTACATCCTCGACCGCCACAATCATCCGACACCTATCGGTATACCCGGTGAGTTGTGCATTGCAGGTGACGGAGTTACCTTGGGATATCTGAACGATCCGGAAAAGACCGCTCAGAAATTCGTCCAAATATCCCTCGATGAAAATTCATCCCGCCGGATATATCGCACTGGAGATCGGGCACGCTATCTCCCTGACGGGAATATAGATTTTCTCGGTCGAATCGATCACCAGGTTAAGATTCGCGGGAATCGGGTGGAGCTGGGTGAAATTGAAAGTGCTCTCCGCCGTATACCCGATGTGAAGGACGTTATCGTTGTAGCAAACAATGATCAACTTGTCGCTTATATGATCGTGGATACGTTGCTTGCTTCTTTTACAGACTGGCGCGCTACCCTGGCAGCCTCTCTGCCTGGATTTATGATCCCCAGCTACTTTGTCCCCCTGGACGATTTCCCGCGCACACCCAATGGAAAAGTGGACCGGAGTGCATTGCCTCATCCCAAAGATGCCCTGCAAAGTGAATCCTTTACGGCTCCGATTACGGAAACAGAGCATCGGCTGGCGCAGATCTGGAGGGAAGTATTGGGTGTTGATCGAGTCAGCATAAAAGATAACTTTTTCAACATAGGCGGAAACTCCATCCTTAGCATCCGTGTCTTTGCACGGATCGCAGAACAGCTAAAAGTAAATCTCCCCCTTTCGGTGCTTTTTACAGACCCCACAATCGAGACTTTGGCATCCCGCGTCGATGAGCAAAAAGGATCAAATGAAGATTGGCCAGTCCTTGTCACAGTCCAACCGCATGGCTCCAGCCTTCCCTTCTTTGCTATTCATGGGATCGAAGGTGGGGTGTTGGGCTACCGAGACCTCGCTCTTGCTCTCGGAAACGATCAGCCATTCCTTGGCCTTCAGGCGGTAGGCCAGGATGGACGACAAGCCTATGATGAGTCCGTGGAAGCCATGGCTGCCCGCTATCTAGAGGTTATGCGCGCTTGCCAGCCCAAAGGACCCTATCGTATTGGTGGTTATTGTTTTGGAGGGCTGGTTGCCTATGAGATGGCGCGGCAACTGGAAAAGCTTGGAGAGCACGTCTCAGTCCTTGCGATGTTCGAAAGCTCTATGCCCGAGTCAGGGGAATTTCACGTCTCTTTGTCGCGGCGTTTATGGGCGACCTGGAGCAGTTTGCCAGCCTGGATCAGGGATTATTCACGTATGACCCCGCGTCAATTGCTGAATCGTCTGCATTCTACCACTAACAAGGTTTGGTCCAGGCTCAGACCCAATCCCGATGTTGAGCGCAGGATGCGCGTGGAGGAAACCTTGGACAGGATCGACATAGATAATCTTCCAAGACAGCATATCGAGCTGACGGATGCTCTAATAGACGCTTCTATTCAATATGTGCCAAACGGATATTCCGGTAAGATCACATTGTTCCGGGCTCGTATCCGGGGCGTCAATGAGATCGTGTTTGGATCGCTCGATCCCACCATGGGATGGGAGCGCCTGGCGAAAGGAGGTGTTGATGTGCGGCTGGTGGATGGATTCCACCGTAACATGCATCTTGCGCCGTATGCAAGCTCGCTCGCTTCTGAGCTCAGGAAATGCCTGGATGAGGATTCTAAGGGAAGGGACTCGTCAGGGGTATAATCCCTTCTGGTTGACTGTTGGTTCTTACCGATTGAAGGTTGAGATGACAGATTTACATCAAATGAAATGTGTGGCGTGTCGCCCAGGCGAGCCGACGATCTCTCAGGGAGAGATGTACATGATGCATCCGCAGATCCCCGAATGGATGGTCAGGGAAGTGGATGGGATGCAGCGCCTGGAGCGTGTTTTTAAGTTCAAGGACTTTTCCCAGGCTCTTGAATTTACGAACCTAATCGGTGCAATCGCCGAAGAAGAAGACCATCATCCCTTGATCGTGTTGGAGTGGGGTAAGGTTACACTGCAGTGGTGGACTCATACGATAGGCGGACTGCATAAGAACGATTTCATCATGGCGGCAAATTCAGACCAGCTCTATAAGTAACTTTCATCCATGGGTAACAAATTGTCCCGCCGGCAGTTCCTGCGCCTGCTGTGGTTCGGCTTTGTTGATTTGATCCTGCTGGCGATTGGAGGCATTGTGTATAGCGCCTTCATCGAACCCGGCTGGTATCGTGTCGAAACAGTACAGCTCAGGCTGCGAAGACTCCCAAAATCCTTTTCAGGAATTCGTATTGCGCAAATCAGCGATATCCATATGGGCGGGTGGATGGACAAGGAACGTTTACAGCGCGTTGTCGATCTGCTGCTGGAACAAAAGCCTGATCTCGTTTTGATCACCGGGGACTTCCTGACCGGGCATGGTTTGGGAAGCAGCCACAAACAGGCGGTCGGCGACCTGAGGCAGGTACTGGCTCCGCTGGCTACTACCGTTCCCACCTTTGCAGTGCTTGGTAATCATGATTATTGGACAGATGCTCAGGCAGTCCGTGAGATGCTGGCTTCCTGCAGCATCACAGATCTTACCAATTCAGTATTCACACTGACGCGGGACAATGCAAATCTGCATCTGTGCGGGGTCGACGATGTCTGGGCCGGCGATGTGAAACTGGATGAAGTGATTGCCCAATTGAATGATGACAGCCCGGCGATCCTGCTGGCTCACGAACCGGATTTCGCCGAGACCAGTTCGGCGACGGGGAAATTTGACCTGCAGGTTTCCGGTCACTCTCATGGCGGGCAGGTTGTACTTCCCATCCTCGGTCCACCGATCCTGCCCTATCTGGGAAACAAATATCCCAGCGGCATGTACCAGGTTGGGAATATGATTCAGTATACGAACCGCGGAGTAGGGATGTTGAATCCGGCCGTCCGTTTTAATTGTCCCCCGGAGATCACCGTTTTTGTTTTGGAAAGCCCGGTTTAAGGCTTTCCCGGATGGCCGGGAGTGCCTGCCGCCAGGCAATGTTAATCATTCCAGAATACCGGGCCAGCCAGATCGGAACATTCTTTTCTGTGAATTCGATCGGGATGGCAGGATGAAAATCCACGATACGCCCATCGACCTCATACACATAGCGCCCGCTTTTCTGGACGACGGGCTCGGTAGTCAGATATTCCCGAAGCCTTTCCCTCTCTGAGGGTGTCATCCAATGGGGTGGATCAGATGTGGCTCTAAACCCGGATATGAGCCCCAGGTCTTGCAGCAGTTGACTTTCGTGAGTCTCCAGGGTGTTATTTTTTGAACGAAAGTAGACAACATCCGGATCGATATTTACAAACGGACGCAGCCACAACCGGTGAACGCTTGAGCGAATCGCATTTTGCGTGGAGGTGTCGTTCGGGTTATTGAGCCAGACGCTCAGGGGCCTGTTGAGCCAGAAAGGGGCGACATCGGGCCCGACGCGGATCCCATCACAGAGACCCAGTGAAGGCAGGATCGGTGCACCGCAGGCCAGGATATAGGCATCCCCTGCTGCCCTGCGGATGACACGCAGAGCATTACGATAGGCAACTTCACGCGGGATGTCCCGGTAGCGTTTGCCGACCGAGCCGCCTAAATAGAGAAAATCCAGTTTGAGATACCCATAGCCCCAACTGCGGACTTTCCGGATGAGCCTGTCGAGCCATTCCAGCACTTCTGGGTGAGCTGAATCAAGCGCATAAGGGTTGCCGGTCCAGGTGATCCCTGCTTGGACTGGATTCCCATTTCCATCCCGTAAAAGCCAATGAGGATGTGCTCTGATCAGCTCCGATTGGTCGGAGACCATAAAGGGTGCCAGCCAGAGACCCGGGGTGCGGCCAGTAGTAGCAATCCGATCTGCAAGCATCTTCATGCCGGAAGGAAACTTCGCGTTAGCCTCCCAGTCCCCATGGGCGACCTGCCAGCCATCGTCGACCTGGAATACGTCGAAGGGTAAATCTCCAAGCTCGTTAAGTACTTTCAGAATGACCCCCTCATGGATCCAGCCAAGAAGGCTGTACCAGGAACACCATACACGCGGAGCTTTCAGGAACCGGCCTTTCCCAAAAATCGGTTCGAGTGCAGAGAGGTAGCGCGAGAACACCTCATCCTCAGGGCCGCGTGTTACAAGCCACCGGCCTGCATGGCCGTCCTCAAAGAAGCCATGCAGGGAGCTCCCCTCCACTTCCACATGACCGCTCAATCCCAACGATCCAAGGAGCAGGATATCATCCTGGCCGAGCTCCACAGCCCCAACCCAGGCGCCGATATGATTTTTATGGAGCGAGTATCCGGGATCCTCGTCCTTCATCCGGAATTCTGCAGCACGGACCGGGATGGGTGGCTGGCCAGGATCGAGCCAGGTCGTCAGGGACCAAGACTGCCATCCATGACGGTAGAAAAGGTTCGGAGGCTGGGGCAGGTTAAGGCGCAGCGATGAAGTGTTGAAGATATGCGTATCGCCCCGGTCTGGCAGGGATTCCAGGGAAAGGGTCGTGGCAGGCATGATCGCGATTATCCCGCGCTTGTTGTTGACGGTCAAATTGAATTGTGGCATAATGCCCACCAATAAAGGCTGTGAAGGGAACGAGTACATCTGTGTAAGTTGTCAGCGAGCCTGGTGTGGTGAGAGCAGGTCAATGAAACAGATTGAAAATCCTCCCGGAGCCGCAAGCTGAAAATCATCGTTCAGTCGATGGAAATTAAGCGAGCCGGGGTTGTTCTTCGTTACAGGAACAGGATGATGTCAGTCGTCCACTGAGTGCCCTGCCGGCTGGCAGGGAATCGGGGTGGTACCGCGAGCGACGCTCGTCCCTGTTTGGGATGAGTGTTTTGTTTTAATGCAACCAACAGCGATTTGCTGATAAGGAGACGAAAATGTTCAAACCTGTATCGCCGAAACTAAATGTCACTTCGATGGAAGAAAACGTCCTGAAGTTTTGGAAGCAGGCCGAGATCTTCAAGAAGACCGTAGAGCAGCGTCAGGGCG
>DASUOS010000153.1:0-15930 GCA_036276515.1 Anaerolineales bacterium
TTCAGCTGTTGCTGTAAACAGGATGATGATCCATCAGAGAGCATACTGAATAAAAATCGAGAACGACAAGAAAATGTGATTCCTGGAAGATGGATTGGGACAAACCATCGCTTATCGTAGAAAGGACTGAGCTGTGTCAGATATTTTGCAAATGGTAGAAAGAATTGCACGTCAGGCAGGAGCTGTTCTCATGGGCGGCTATGGCAATGTACACCATATTCGCCAAAAAGGTGTAATTGATCTCGTGACAGAGTTTGACAAAAGATCTGAGGAAGTGATTCTCTCTTTTATTCAACAGGAGTTCCCGGGCCATTCTATCCTGGCGGAGGAAAGCGGCCGTAATGAAACCATCAGTGAATATCAATGGCTGATCGACCCCCTGGATGGGACAACAAATTTTGCTCACGGGATACCGATCTTTTCTGTGTCCATCGGGTTATTAAGGAATAACGCCCCGCTTGTGGGGGTCGTTTACGATCCGTTCCGGAACGAAATGTTCTCAGCGGAATTGGGACATGGCGCGACCCTGAATAACGAGCCGATCCATGTCTCCTCGTGGACAGATTTAGGGCAGGCCGTGATCTCCACAGGGTTCCCGTATGACGTTCGCACCAACCCACGAAATAATCTCGCTCAATTTGCTCAATTCCAGCTGCGCACGCAGGCTGTCCGGCACCTGGGTTCGGCGGCCCTGGATTGTACATGGACGGCCATGGGTAGGCTGGATGGCTACTGGGAATTTGGAGTCCAGCCATGGGATATCGGAGCAGGCGCGCTGATCGTGCTCGAGGCTGGGGGACGTGTCACCTTTGTCGATGGCGATGAAAATTTCTTATCGACCGACTCTATTCTGGTGTCGAACGGGTTGCTTCACGAGCAAATGCTTAACGTCCTGACCGCAGGCGGCGAAGCTCCCTTGCCGCAGTAAACCCGGGAAGAGTGGAAATTTGATGGATAACACTGCACGGATCGATGCCAGCAAGATGCCGGGAGAAAATGGCGGAGAGCGGATCCAGGCTGCGATCGACGTACTGGGTATAAAGCCTAAAGTGGTCGATGTTGGCCCCGAAGGTCCTGACCTGGATGGAAGGTGGGTCCTAACAAAAGCGATCATTCTGCCTTCCAACACGACGCTGGTCTTACATGCCTCCCGGCTCTTCCTGGCAGACAATGTATCGGACAATATCATCCGCAACTTCCATGCGGACACGGGTGACAGCCGCCGCGATGAGAACCTGCATATTTTGGGTCTTGGCGGTGCAGAATTGGATGGCAACGCGGTCAACCAGGTTCGGCAGGCGCAGATCCATAAGAATTTCGGGATTGCTTTTCACAAGGTGGATAAAGCCTCCATCCAGGGGATCGCTCTTGGCCCGACAGAAGGATGGGGGATGGGGCTGGAGGATGTCCATGACGTTTTTGTAGAGAACATCCGGTTTCAGCAGGATGGAAAAACCCGTAACCAGGACGGCGTGCATATCTGCGGTCCGGGAAGCCGGATCTCTATCTCCAACATTGTCGGCACCGTGGCAGACGATGCGATCGCGATCGACGCCGGGGCAGGCACGGAGGATTACCGGGGAAGCGCCCGTGGATCCGGAGGACACCTGGAAAATATCGTAGTCAGCAACGTTTCTGTCAAAAATCTTCAGGCAGGTGCCGCCGTCAGGACAGTGGCTTCGAAGGGAAAAAGACTGGATGGCGTATTTATCTCGAACGTGTTGATCAAGGGTGCCAACCAGGTTCTCAAGATTGGCTGGGACCGCTGGGGAGCCAGACAGGGAGGCCGCGAGATCGGTGATGTCTTTCCATCCTGTGAAGAACACAAGAATATCGTTATCGACGGCGTTAAAGGGTCCACCGCTGATGTCTTTTGCAGGATTGAATCAAACGTGAAAAATCTGACCATCAAAAACGTGAGAGGAAGCTGCGGCAGTGCAGCATTCACGAATATCTCCCCCGATGGCGATTGTTTTAGCATGGAGAATGTGCTCCTGGAGGATTGGATGATAGAAGGCTGCAAGGTTGGTGTCGAGATAGGTGGCGGGGTGAAATGTTCTACGTTTCAAGTACGCAACGCAGTCTTTTCGGCCCCACCTGGGCAGGACAGCACAGGGATCCGATTTTCTGGAGAAGGCCAAACGCTGGACCTGGAGAGAATCCGGTTCGACAACGTCATCCTGGATGGATTTTCGCAGGGTTTGAAGATTGGCAGCGATGTTGTAATCAGGGATCGGGTAAGAATAATCAACTCGGATTTTGGCAACGCTAAAAACGATTTGAACATTCCTTCGGGGAAGCTCGAAATTGATGGGACGGATTGGGGCTAGTTAGAGGGAGTCATCGGGTAAGCATGGCTGCCTGTGCCACGGCAACCCGCAAGCTGGCCTCACTGGCCTTCCCGGTACCCGCGATGTCAAATGCCGTGCCGTGATCAACGCTCGTCCGAACGAACGGTAACCCCACCGTAATATTGACACCCTCATCCACGCCTAAATACTTTACCGGGATCAAACCCTGATCGTGATACTGAGCCACCACAATATCAAACCGGCCCTGACGGGCGTGCATGAACACCGTGTCGCCTGGCCAGGGACCGCTTGCTTCAATGCCCTGCGCCTGCGCCTGCTGGATTGCCGGCTTAAGGATGTCCTCATCCTCGCTGCCGAACAGTCCGTGTTCGCCGGCATGAGGATTTAATCCCGCCACCGCGATTCGAGGCTGCGGAATTCCCAATTGGATCATCGCCCGGTGCGCCAGGCGGATGATCGTCAGCTCGCGCTCAATCGTCAGCTGCTCAATTGCATCGCGTAACGAAATATGGATGGTGACCAGGATGACGCGCAAGTCATTGTTCATCAACATCATGGCAAAGTCTTTGGTCCCGCTAAAGTCGGCCAGTATTTCCGTATGCCCTGGATAATGGATATCTGCCAGTCGCAGGGCTTCTTTATTGATCGGAGCCGTTACCACTGCACGTATCCTTTTTTGCAGCGCGAGATCGATCCCGGCCCGGATGTAGTCAAAGGCTGCTTTGCCTGCCCGCGCGTCCAGTTTACCGTAAGGTAAATCGTCCGGCAGCCGGCTCAGGGAGATGACATGAATCCTTTGCGGTGCCGATTGAAACTCTTCCGGCGAATTTATCACTTTGACGGCCAGCTGTAAGCCAAGCAATCCAACCGCCCGGCGGATGCAGCCTTCATCGCCAAGCACCAGGGTTGGTGGAAGTCCCTGATCGTTCGCGTACATCCTGGCAATGATTTCGGGCCCGATTCCGCAGGCATCTCCCATCGTGATTGCGATCGGTACATTTTCCAGATTAGGCATATTGTTTCACCTTCACGAGAGCGTCTGCGAGAGCCGCCGAGCTACCGAAGCCGCCGGCCTTCGTGACCAAAGGCAGGGACTGCGCCCCCAGGAGGCGCATAATCGGGATCCCCGCTTCCACCTCCCCCAGGATCTCGAGCGCCTGTGCACCCAGAGCATTGCATAATGCATTGGCGGTGTCACCACCTGTGGCGACGATTCCGCTGATCTGGCCCTCGCTGACCAACCTGCTGCCTACCTGTGCCAGCCAATCGACAATTCGCTGAGCCACTTGCGAAGCGGATAAATTCAAGCGGGCGCCAAGTTGTTGAGTCGCGACGATTTCATCCCGCGAAGAGTTTACAGCGAAAGCTGCATCGTGACCCGAGGCAAGGGATGCGCGCAGAATAGCTTCAGTCTTTTCAAGCTCGGCTGCTGCTGTCTTGCCGTGCTGAATCACGTGAGTTGGGTCGAGCCGGATAATTTTTAGTTGATTTTTGGTCTGGGCATACTGCAATTGTCTGCGGGTTGTTTCCGATGCGCTGCCAACCAGCGCCAGTGCTGGTCGTGGATCCATGGAATGTTCCTCGTTCCTCCCAATGGATATCGAATTAAAGCTGAATGCCAAAGGAACAAACTCGGCTAATCCGGTCGAGCCAACGAAGGCGACTTTTAGATTGCTGTGCGAAAGTCCAAGACAAAGCTGCCTGAGATCTTCCTGCTCGACAATATCGATAACCATCAGTTCAACTCCATTCGCAACCATGCCTTCAACAGCCTGCATGCTTTGCTCCGGCCCTGCACGCAACCGATCCAGCGTTAACCATCCACATCTGCGTCGTGAACCCTCCGCCAACCGCCGGCCGATATCTGCATCTTTCACGGGGGCAGTTGGGTCAGTGCCAAACTCGGTTTCATGCAATGGGCGGCCGTGGAGATATTGAATACCATCCACGGTCGTGCGGCCGTATTTCGGAAACGCCGGGGCGATGATCGCACAATCCGGCCTGACGACATCCAGCACCGCCTCGACCTCCGCACCCAGGTTGCCTCGCAATGTGGAATCGACGGATTTATAAAAAGCCGTCCGGCCCTCCAGCAGTAATTGCTGCGTTGCAGCCCTGACGTTTACATACGCCTGATCCGCAGACAGACTGCGGCTGTCCGTGTCGACGGAGATTACGTTGGCGTCGCGCGCCTGCACGGGAAGAGGATACCCTTTTAATGGCACGACCACCGAAAGACCACTTCGGACCATTTGCGCGCCGCAATCCGTAGCGCTGGAGAGGTCATCAGCGATGATCGCGAGCCGGGTCATGCCTGGGTGAGCCATGCGGAAATGCGTTCGCCTACGACCAGTGCAGGAATATTCGTGTTGGCGCGCGGGACGACCGGCATAATGGATGCATCTGCAATATACAGATTATCCAGGCCATACACTTTTCCACGCGCGTCGACGACGGCGGTCGGGTCCGACTCCGGGCCCATTTTGCAGGTTCCAACCGGATGGAAATAATGCAGGTTGTCGCGCCGGACATCTTCAGGCGTTCTGTAATGGGCTGTCGGTGATATTTCCTCTCCAATCCACTCTGCCAGCGGCGCCTGGCAGGCATAGTCTCGCACGAGCTCAATTCCGTTCCAGAGAATGGCGAGATCACGCCCTTCGGGATCGCTGAGATAAGCAGTGTCAATGTTGAGGGTTGCAAATGGATCGACGTTCGTCAACTGCACACTGCCGCGCGAAAGGGGGACCATATTGGCGACTGGCAGTAAAAATTCCCAGCTGTCTGCCGTAGCTGTAAATTGCCCACCTACGGGGAATAAGTGCAGGTCGTACGCGCTTGTGCAATACTTGCTGCGAAACTTGGCGATCGTCTGCTCCGAGAAGAGAACTCCACCCCTGGCAGCAAAATCCAGCATGGCATCTACAAGTTGAGTGGTTCCACTGTATTTAAGATAGACAGCCGGGTGGTCGTGCAGGTTTTTACCTGCCGCTAAATCCAGGTTAGTCTCAATAGCAAGTGCGCGTAAATCAGCCGCGGGACCAATGCCGGAGCGCAGCAAAATGGCGGGCGAGCCGTACGTCCCAGCACACATAACAACCTGGCCTGTTTGTAGGGTCTGCAATCCCTCCGGGCCGATCACTTCAAGAGCGACGACACGACTGCCTTCCAGCCGCAACCGGTCCACCTGGGTACGCGGCTGGATCGTCAAGCGCTCATTGGTCCGCACCGGATCCAGATAAGCGAATGCTGTATTCCAGCGCACGCCGTCCACAATGTTCACAGGGGAGGTGCTCATACCGATGTCTTCATCCAGGTCGTTCAGATCGTCAACCTGGGGAATCCCGATCTTTGGCGCGGTATCCAAACAAGCCCGCTGCCAGGGAGTGATTTCCGCTGCCGAAATTCGTTTTACTCTCAACGTCTCATTGGCAAGCTTGAAAAATGGCAGCAGCTCATCGGCGCTCCAGCCCGGATTTCCCAGGGTTACCCAGTGATCGTAGTCAAGCCGGCTGCCCCAGATCGCCGCGCAGCCATTGTGTGATGAGCAACCTCCAATCACGCGCGCCCGCTCCAACAGGTGTCCCGTACGACCGGTGTCTGCGCTGTTGACGTAGTCCCAATCGTGACCGCCAGGCAGACTGCGTGCATCCAGCAGGGGGGCTGGCCAAGACTGGTCGGCAAACGCGCCGTAGTCCGGCCCCGACTCGATCAACAGCACCGTCTGAGATGTGCCTTGCACCAGACGTGCTGCTACAGCAGCCCCTGCTGTGCCACCACCGATTACGACCGTGTCAAAATAAGAACGTTTAGCCATGTGTGATCTCCATGAGTATTTTTTGCAGCGATCCAGTAAATTGCTACATACCGTCGAAATAATCCCTATCCCATATCTGAAAACGGTACAATAGACGATTGGAGTTATCCGAGCTCATTGGGCAGCATCATTGGATGAGCTATGTACCCTTGTTGGGCCGCGCCGCCAGACCATGAAATCAAAAGCATCCGGCAGGTGATATTCACATGAATAGATCAGAGGCTCGTCCAAAGCGTTGTAGTCCGTCTGGACAATATAAAGTGTGATCGCATCCGCCGGAAGTTGTAATTTCTCGGACACATGGCGAGGAGCAGAAACTGGAAGAATCCGTGCGACCCCATATTCAATTATGTTCCCCAGGGATCTTTGCATGATGTTGTAGATCGACTCGCTAAGCAGAGCTTGTGGATTAAAATCGGCCTGTTGGATGAGCGACTCTGCCAGCGTGTCCAACGAATATACGACGGGGCGCCCGTTGGCTGTTCGTACGCGTTCGACTGTAAGCAACGGTGTTCCCTCCGGGACACGTAACTGTTCGGCTTTCTCAGCATCGGCGTTCTCTTTTTGGATCGCAAAATGGCTGGTACCAGCCTGTGCCCCAGCAGATTCAATCATTTCGGTAATTCCGAAATTGAAGTTGAGATTTTTCAGAATAGGTCGATTGCGGACAAAGGTCCCTACACCGTGTCGCCGGGCGATCAACCCTTCATCTTCCAGCATGCGTAAGGCTTCTCGAACGACAGTGCGCGAGACACCAAGCATCTCACACAACTCCGCCTCGATCGGCATCTGGCTGCCCGGTGGAAAGGTGCCATTAACAATGGCCTGGCGTAATTCCTGCTGTGCTGATTCGGTCAATGTTTTTCGTTCGAGTCTTGCCGATTTAAGCATATCTCTCCATTTAGTGATAAGATGTCATGATGACTGATGATACTTCCAAGAGTATCAATTGTAAAGTTTTTCGTAGGAAATGTAGCATAATTTGGGCTAAGCAAAGAAGCACCCATTGTGTTTTAGGTAGAATTTAGTGCTTTGCAGACCGCTTCCACCGGGCGAGATGTGTTTACAATCCTGGCAGTGGACATCCGGAAGCCGTTCATGAAGCACACTTCATAGAGGCCAGGCTGGACATCGTAAAGCGGATCGCTCCATTTGCTTCGGCTGTCGCCCAAGTGAAAAACGAACATGCCAGTAACCATCACGTACTGGCAGCCCGAGTAAGCTTGACGCTATCAAAGGAACAAAAACCATGAAAGATATACGGATTGGGCTGATCGGCGCCGGGTTCATGGGGAAATCACATGCCACTGCCTTCAAAAATGTTCCTCTCATTTTCGGTATTGAGCCAGGCAAGCCAGTTTTGGAAATCATCGCAGATGTCGACGCGCAAGTCGTGGAAAGACGCGCTGCGGAATTTGGCTTTGCCCGTTGGACGACCGATTGGCGTGCAGTGATTGAGGATCCTCAGGTTGATATTGTTGACATCACGACACCTAATCACTTGCATGCCGAGATGGCCATCGCTGCCGCCGAAGCGGGCAAGCATATCTATTGCGAAAAGCCTTTGGCGAACACTTCAGCCGATGCAGCCCGCATTGTCGCAGCCGTTGAAAAAGCGGGCGTCGCCAGCATTGTCGGGTTTAACTACCTGAAAAATCCGGCGCAGGCGTTCGCCCGGCAGCTTATCCAGGCGGGAGAATTGGGAGAGATCACGCTGTTTCGAGGTGCGTTTGACCAGGATTTTCTAGCCAATTCGGAGGTCCCGTTTAGCTGGCGAATGGATAAGGCTCAGGCAGGAACGGGCGCGCTGGGCGATCTGGGCTCGCATACGATTGGTTTTGCCCATTTTCTCGTTGGCGAAATCGTGGAAGTTTGCGGGCTGAATACGACGAAAATTAAAGAACGGCCGCTTTCTTCTGGCGGCTCGGGCTATGCGGCTGCCGCTCAAGGCGGCGCTAAAAAACGGACCGTCGAAAATGAAGATATCATGGAATTCTTGATCCGCCTTGAGAACGGCGCGATTGGCAGCATCGGCACGAGTCGCATCGGCATGGGCCGCAAACTGGGCTTGGCATATGAAATTCAAGGCACGAAAGGCAGCCTGTTTTACACCCAGGAACGTATGAATGAGATCCAGCTTTATCGCCAGTCCGACCCGGACCGGGAGAAGGGCTATAAGACCGTCTACATTGGACCGGAGCATCCGGGGTACGGTGCATTCTTTGGCTTGGCGGGCATTGGACTGGGGTATAACGATCAGAAGATCATTGAGGCACATGACTTGATCACTGCCGTGGCGTTGGGAGAGAAAATTCAGCCAGACGTTCGTTTTGCCTATGGAGTAAATAAGGTGATTGACGCGGTGGACACTTCCTGCCGGGACCACCGCTGGGTGAGTGTTAGCGAATTTGACACAGAGGTAGACAATGCGAATAGGATTAACAACAGATAGCTTGAGTCAACTCCCGTTCGATGAATTACTGGAGACTACTGCCAGCCTGGGGATTGAAACGCTTGAGTTTGGTTGCGGCAACTGGTCGTCAGCGCCGCACCTGAATCTGAATGCACTTCTTGAGAGTGAATCGGAGAGGAAGAACTACCTCGCAGCGATTCACGGGCATGGATTGGAGATCAGCGCACTAAACTGCTCCGGTAATCCATTGGCACCCGGGGAACGCGGAAAGACCCACGATCAGGTTGTGCGTCGCACAATCAAACTGGCCAGACTTCTCGGTGTCCGGCGCATCGTGATGATGTCCGGTTTGCCTGGCGGTCCCGGCGATCAGAATCCAAACTGGATCACAACCGCCTGGCCCCCGGAAGTACACGAGATCTTACGCTACCAGTGGGAGGACGTGGCGTTGCCCTATTGGCGCGACCTGGCACAAGAAGCGCGCCGGAATGGCATCGAAAAAATTTGCATTGAGCAGCATGCCCATCAACTCGTATATAACACCGAGACAGCCCTTCGACTGCGCGATACCATTGGCGAACTGGTCGGGATTAATTTTGATCCGAGCCATGCCCTCTGGATGGGAGGCGATCCGCTGCGCGCCATCCGCCGGCTGCGGGGTGTGATCTATCATGTCCATGCCAAGGATACAAGGATCGACCCCGGGCAAAGCGAGCTCAACACCGTGTTGGAAACCAAACCCAACGATCGGGTTGCCGAACGGGCCTGGAATTATGTGACACTGGGCTACGGCCATTCGGAGATCTGGTGGCGTGATTTCGTCATCCAATTGAGGCAGAGCGGTTATGATGATGTGTTGAGCATCGAACATGAAGATTACAGCCTGCCTCCTCTTGTGGGGGTACGCAGATCCGTTGAACTGCTACGGAATGTGATTTGAAAGAAAGCCTTAATCCTTGATGCCTGAGTTTACAAGGAGCATCCCATGATCAAAATAGCCCATGTCCCTTGTTTACAAGGAATCGTAGAGTTCGATCTGCATAAAACCAGAAAAGTCATTCGGTAGCACCGACGACGGAAAGTGTGAGAGGGGGAGTTGCATGGAGTGTCTCCGAAAACGAGCAAACCGGCTTGATCAATTCTGGGATAGTTGCGAACAAGTGGTTGTAAGTGTGTTTTCGGGATCCTTCAGCAAAAGTTGCTGCATGAAGTGACCCTACTTCATCAGATAACCACATTTTTCGGAGCTACAACTATGTCCAATGTGTACTTCTTCCGAAACTGAGCCGACCGGCAGGCTTACAGACAATTTGCAGAATCCGTCTGCTGCATGGACCCCATCCCCGGGGGAGAAGCCTGGTCGCTGATAGGGAGATGGAATGTTCCGGCGCTGGCTTTAGTAAACAAACTGTAAAGTGGCGCATACCCGGGGTCCGGTATACTGAACCCGGAACTGGGAAAGCTTCCCGCGTCTACTGCCGCTTAGCCCCGGAAGGGAATGTTTGCGTCGCAGCATGCATGGCTGTATATCATCGAAGCAAAGGAAATAAAGAAGTGTCATCCAGATATGTTCTTCATGAAGTTAGCAGGGGTGAATACCGTTTCACACTTACCAGCCACACAGGCCAGGTGCTCCTGACCAGCGGGTTACTTATGGATAAGGAGAGCGCCCTGCGCAAGATCGACATCACCCGGCACCTGGCACGTAACTCAAGGAATTACGGACTCTGCACGGCGGAGAATGGAAGCTCCTACTTTCTTGTTAGAACCGCTCAGGGCGAGACTCTCGTGTACAGCGCCTGCTATCCGGACGCAGAGGGCCTGCAGGCTGCGATCAACCTGGTGAAGAGCAATACCCGCGGAGCGCGGCTCGAGGATCTGGTGCCGGATGAGGCATCCAGGCAGGAGAGACCGGTTTCCTCGGGCAGGTTTGCAGGGACGCCTGCCTCAAGCGCGTAAAATTATCCCCGGAGACCTGATTTGGGTCGTCTTACCCACCTCGCCCTGCGCCTCTCGGACACCGTGTACAACGTCCCCGGCGCCATTTATCGCCACATGCTGGTGTCGTGCCGGCACGGAGCGGCCTGGCTGGGCAAACCCGACCGTGGGTTACCCGCATTCCTGGTCGAGACGCTCAACCAACAGATCCAGGCCGGGCATCCCACCTATCTTTTCCTCATCGATCCGGACCCCGGCAACCGGGTGATGTATTTGACGGAGCTGCAGGCGGTGAGCCTGAAAGCGCCGCCTGAGAAGGGCCTGGTGCCCGGGTTCTACCGGGAAATGAAGATGCTCTCGCGCATGAAGGCCTGGTTGAAAATCGGCGACCTGGAAGGATTCCGCCTGGATGAACAGCCCGGGGTAGAAGAAGCGAACAGGCGTTATGCGCAGTTCGAGGAGGAAGCTCTGCGCCGGGGTCCAGTGAGCCTGCCGGGGTATTTCGAATTGCTTCAAGAGCAGGTGTAAGAGTGAGGTTGCTGTAGAAGAGGGGATAGGCTGTAACGAGTTTGAAAGCCGGTCGGATCGTTACCAAAGTCTTGCCAGAACGTTTCATAGACATCCCAAGGCAAACCGCTGTCATATCCAGAGTCGTTCGTCTAATTTTGTGCTTTTCGGGTATGCATAAGCCGGAATACATGTGTGAACTCGGCCAGGATGCTGCGCATATCGGGCGTGATCGTTAGGGCGCTCACGGCTGGATCTCCAGGACAATCTGCCAGAAATCGAGATGCGGGTGGGGAAGGCGTTCCCTTCCAAACCGCGTTACCCAATCAGGGAGCCGAGCGTGTTCGCTGTTACGCCTGGCGACCCTGGAATAATTCCTATGCCTTTGGGCAGAGGAAGGCTCTCGAACAGGGAATACCCAGGCACATCTATGATGCCTGGTGGAATTCGAGACGAGGACGAAAGGAAATATGCGGGTCGAGGCCTGGGACCTGGCGGGGAGCCACGCCCGGCAGGAAACGTGGGCAGAGAGAATGCAAGGATAGGCCGCCGCCTGGGTGATCGATGAGCCGGATCACCTTCGGGGAAGACAGCCCTGTCGTTATCGGCAGAACCGGTTGGATTGATCGGGCGCCCAGTTTGTCGACGGCGTGGACTGACCCTCACCTGCCCGTCCAAACACCTCCATCCAAAAACCGATAAATCCCGGGAATGCACCTTCCGGGACATGCACCCAGCCTTCCTTTGTTTGCAGGAAGAACGAGCCTGGCGCGTCACACCCGTTAGACCCCATTGGGGAACCATCGGCGCGTGCGGAGGCCCGGATCTCGGCGATCACATACCAGATGTGCGGCTTTGTCCCATCAAAGGAATTCGTCCCGGCGTACAGGATCTTGACCTGGCGATCGGCTGAGTAGTTCTGTTCGGCGCGGGCGATCATGCCCTGCTCGGGGGATGAATAGACTCCTTTTGCCTGTGCAAGATTCAGCTGCACTGCCGTGTACATCCATGAAGATGCGATGCAAAGCAGGCTGACTCCCAGTGTAACCAGCAACCAGCGAAGAATTTTCATCGAGGCCTGCCTCCTGATCTTCTGCAAATTCATCCCGGAACCTGACCGGGTACATATGCAGTACTGCCGAGTAAAGCTTCGTCAGGGATTCGACGCCAAAATTCATGTCACTCCGTCGGGATGCGGCTGGTCGTAAAGACAGGGGATCATCCATCCGCTCAATGCCAGCCATCCGGCCCCAATAAGAAAGATCAGGGATTGGTAGATGTCGCTTAAGCGGGCAAGCTCAAGAGACATTCCAGCAAGATTAACGGTATAGCCGAAATAGGTTGGGAATCGGGCCGCCAAAGGCAATGCCAATGGCACGAGAATGAGTGCGATGGTAAGCGAATTATTTTGATCCCAGCTCAATACGGCCAGTCCGATCGCACCCACCAGAATTGCAGCCAACCCAGCATACACCATGAAAATGGAGGACGCTGCACCAGGTTGATACAAGGCGAATATCTGGATGGCGTTCAAATACGATTCTTTGCTGAACCACCACCAATAACTAAAGTGGCCGAACAGGTTGACGATCATGCCGGCGATCACAAGCAGTGCACTGGCGCGCCCGACTTTTCCAAATCTCCTCCCCAGATTCCATAATCCCCAGCCCAGGAGGGGGCCAAGTACCAAGGCTCCGCTTGCGAGCCACGGTACTGAGAAAAGCTCGGCCATCTTTCCGATCGTGGGCGGTGAGGAATATTCCCGGGGAATCGTATTCCAATAGGTACGGGCATACGCAATGGGCAATCCGTTCAACATGCTCGCTCCCAGAACAAGCCAGACTGCCTTTTTTATATCGTTCAGCCGATTGATGGCTATGGCTGTCAGTCCCGGGAGGAGGAACAGCCACAGGATCAACCAGAACCGTATGGGGAATGGGACGAATTCCATAACCGGAAACCAGTAAAGAATGATCACAGGCATCGCCATGAGCAATCCTTCGATGGGATTGCGCCGGGATAGCCAGTATAGGAGTGTGAGGAGACACATCAGCAAAATAACGAAACGGAGGCCTATGAAAATGCGACCTGCAAGACCTTCCCAGTACTGGTATGGCAGAGTACTAAAAAGCAGGACAATCAACGCAATGTAGCCATACCAGCTGGCACTCCAAACAGGCCAACGGTTCCGCCAGGTGTAATAGATCGTGGTAAGGAAACCCGCCAGAATCAGAAGGCCCAAAACGATCCCCACTACGGCTCTCAGCCCGGTGTTTGCCAAGGCGCTTGTAGCTGCGAATAGGATGGCGATCAATAGATGGGGAAGCCCTGCCCAGACCGACTCTCCCCACGACCCCGGTTTCCATGGCACAAACGACGAAACTTGCACGATTGCGGCCTCTCCCTGGATCTCGTGCCAAAACTCTTTCAGGATATTGAGGGGCATGCCCACGAATTCCCTGCCGCAAACAAGGAGTAGAGGCAGCAGCCCTTCCCTGGTTGCATCCATGACGGAACGCTCGAAAACTGTTTGCATTTCGATGGCGAATTCATCCCTGAACCTGTGCGGATACAGATTCAGCAGTTTCGAATATGCACCGAGGACGAACCGCCCAAGAAAGGTCATGGCGGACTCCCCGATGTGCGTTGTTCGGCCGTGCCCAGTATCGATCGCAATCGCTCGATTTCAGCATGGACCACTCTTCGGCCTCTTTCCGTGAGCGCATACGCCTTCCGCTCCCGGTCGGTTGGATTGGGTTCGGGATCGTTCACACGTCTGATCCAGCCCTGCTCAAGCAAACGCCTCAGGGCACCATACAAGGTTCCGGTACTGAAGACGATCCGCCCCTTGCTGAGCATCTGGACTTCTTTCATAATGGCATAGCCATGTTTCGGGTCAGGTGATAAGCTCAAAAGGATAAAAAAAGTCGCTTCCGTTAGCGGGGAGGTCGATTCTGATTTCATAGATGAGATAAAGCCCTGTTCCTGCCTATATGTCGTCTAACGACATATTACAGCGATTTCTTGTAAAAGTCAATAGGATGTGTGTGAATCAAACAGGTATTTCAAGCCCGCTGTCCCGGCGGCCTTTCTAAGTGTCATTCTGTATTTCAGAAACTGGTTAGATTGACCGTTTTTTGATGGATCCCCAAACGCGGTCCAGGGAAAAAAGAAGGAAAGCAAGGGATAGCAGCAGGATGACAAAGGGGAGCTGGATGGTTACAAAGCGGCCCACCAGTATCGCCAGAAGTGCGCATCCCAGAGCCAGCAGCAGCGCCCGGAGATGCTGGTTTTCATACTGGCGGGTCGGCGCGCCCGGTGACGTATTGCCCAGGGCAGAGTCGAGGAATAAGAGGTCCCAGGCAGCCAGTGCAGTCGCCGAACCGAGAATCATCCATAACGCGGTAGACCCGGTCAGCCTTCCGATGACCGCCAGGCCCACAGAGCTGGATAAACAAACGAACGGCAGTCCTGAGCCTGGATGTTTTCGGGCGAGCCACCAGGTGGGAGCCAGCAGGATCGCGATGATCATTCCCGTCCAGTGCCGGGCGATCCCGTAGCCGGCCGCGAGACACAGCGTGGAGAAGAGCAGGGAAATGACAAAAAGCGTTTTTCGAAGGGACATTCGCTGTCCTTCCTTATAGTTCCCGCTGCCCGCGCGAACGGGTCAGGGCATTTCGCAGCAGTGGAAACAAAGGCTGATGGACCCGCCAGTCCACGACTGGGACGTCCAGCCGGGCAACCTCGTTCAAGCGGAGGCGGCGCTCGATGCAGGCGGCACGGATCGCCAGCTGATTCACAGCATCCTGTGACAGGGCCGGACGCGCAAAATCGATCGGGTCCGGGCTGACCAGCAGGGCCTGATAGCCATAGGCGCGCAGGCGCTGGAAAAAAGACCGGTCAGTGGAGGTGAGCGAGCTGATCACGATCATCAGGGCATGCGGGGGAAACATACGAATGGGCAGGAAATCGAGACTGCCAAGCCCCGAGCTATCGGTTCCGACCCTGGCTCTGGATAGACAGCCTAGGATGCGCTGAAGTTGCCTCTTCCCGTACCCCGGAAAGGCGGTCAACATCCGCTCTCCAAAGACAAGCAGGCTCACCCGGTGCCCCTGGTGCAGGAACATCTCGGCCAGCGAGGCAGCCGCGCCGACGCCATGCTCGAACAGGCTGTCCTCCCCGACTCGCAGGTCCGTTTTTTGACGCGCATCCAGGATCAACCCGATCTCGGCAATCTCCTCCTGCTCGAATTCCCGGGTGAAGAACCTGCGCGGGTGACGGGCGGTCAGGCGCCAGTCGAGGGTGCGCAGGGGATCGCCGGGGTGATATTCGCGGACCCCGAAAAAGTCTGTCCCACTGCCGCCTATCCGGGCGGGGATGGAGCCTGGAGAATGCACGGTCGTGCGCGGACGCAGGGGGATCGCCTTGAACTTCCGGACAGGCGGCCGCACCTGGAGCGTGGTGGTATCCGGCAATAGGATTTCGGACTGGATCAAACCCAGGGGATCGCCGACCCGGGTGCGGATCGACTTCCAGGAAAAATCGCCGCGTGCCGCTGTAAAAGTGTATTTCAGCTCCGTGGCTTCCCCCGGGCGCAGCGTCGCCCATTGGCTCAGCTCTCCCTCCGTGCTCTTCATCCCGGGTTGAACGGTTTCCTCCACGAAGAGGTGGACAGCCCCCAGGCCCATATTCTGGACGGCCAGCCTGACGATGATCGATGCGATGCCGTGGATGCGGGTCTGCTCCAGAGTGCGCTTTGTGTGCAGGGATACTCTCTCCACATCCGGGGCCTGCAAGACACCGACCAGCAGGTACATCAGGAAAGGCAGGCTCATCCAGGCGATATCCCCATGGCGGGTGATCAAGGCCAGGATGAGAAGGAATACGGCGGCGAGTCCCACGGTCAGCGTTTTGTCATTCATGTTCGCGTTTGAGCACAGGCACCG
>DASUOS010000154.1:0-4664 GCA_036276515.1 Anaerolineales bacterium
GCGGACCCGCAAGCCTACGATGGCATACTCGTCCCATTCGTCGTAATAGATGTGGTCCAAATGGATCGTCACAGGCGGGGTGCGCTGGCTGAACGAGTCGAACCACTCCTGCAGGATGTCCATGCTTTCGAAGGGAAAAGGCTGCTTCAGACTGACATGGGCGGGCAGCAGGGAGCCGAAGAATTCGACCTCACCATACTGGCTGATCTCGAAAACCATCCGGCGCACGATGTTTTGGACGTGAAAATCCGAGAGCAGGGCGATGGCAGCTTTCATGGTTTGCGCGTCACAACTCCGATCCATTCGCTTTGCGAGGTGTAGGGATGTCCGGTCAGGTCACCCCACAGGCTTTCCACCACGAACCCGCCGGCCGACAGCTCATCCGAGATGGCCTCTGGCGTGTAATCCTGGAACCAGTTCCGGTAAACGGTCATCTTCCCATCCGCTTCGATGGTGATGAACTGATCGAGCCAGATGGATTGATCGGGATAATCAAATCCCTCCTCCAGTACCAGGTGCGGGCCGGGTTTCCAGAACCCGGACTGTACCGCTCGCCAACCGTTCCGGCTGCCATGCGTTTTGCGGCATTCACGGGTCGAAACGTCCAATACGAAGGCGCCGCCAGGCTTCAGGGCGCGCTGAATATTGCCCAATAGCTTCGAACGCTGATCGGGGCTAAGCGGACAGAAATCCCCGTAGATCAATAGCGCAGCATCGTACCGGTTCTCATCCTTGAGCTCCAGATAATTCTCATACCGATAGGTGATATCCAGATTGTTTTGATCTGCGAACTGGACCGCGTGCTCGATCGAGCGGCGCGAATAGTCCACGCCGGTCACGTGCAGGCCGGCCCGGGCCAGGCAGGACGCATATAAACCGGGACCACAGCCCAGGTCCAGCATGGAGGCGCCGGGCCTTAATCCCAGCGTGTCGATCAGCCACTGGACGGACCGCTCGATCGTCTCGGGACGGCGGCTGGCCGCGTCGATCGTGGTATCCAGGTGGGCGGCGAGCATCTGCTTTGAGATATGGGGATCGTCCCAGAAAAGCGGCTCACCAGCTGTGAAGGGGGCCGGTTTTTCCTGGAGCTCGATCGTCTGCCCGATGATCTCCTCCATGGACGTATTGATGTTGATATGGATGTTCATTTTTATTATTTCATCTGATGCAGGATCATGAGCGTGCCTACCGATATACCGTACCATGCCGGGAATCTCATACGGACCTCCAAATCATGAAGAGCATGAGTCTATTGTAGGATGTAGAAGTGAAAACTCCCCCAACCGGTGGGGGAGTTTTACGACTGGCCGGATGGACAGTTGCTTGTTAGCGTTCAAGGTGGTTAACACCGCCCACGCCGTTGATCTGCTTGCGCACGTTGGCCGGTGAGCCGTAATAGCTGACCGAGCCGGCGCCGGAGATCGTCGCGTCCAGATCCTCCTCGGCCCAGACGGTGGCTCCGCCCGCGCCGCTGATGGTGACATTGGCCGTATTGCCCTGCAGGTCCTTACCGTCGAAGTCGCCGAAGCCGCTGATCGTCAGGTTGAGGTGATCGGCTGTGCCGGAGGCAGTGGTGCTGCCCGCGCCGCTTAAATTGACATCCAGATCGCTGACGGCGATATCATTCAGCTCGATGCTGCCCGCGCCATCCAGCGAGACGTTCAGGTCGTCTGACTCAAGGCCGTCCACGATCAGCTCGCCTGCGCTGGAGAAACGGATGGAGTTCAATTCCCTGACAACGATGGTGATGACCGGGGTCTTCGTCGGGTTGACGTGCTCGCCATCCTGGGATTTATAGTAGATGCGCAGCTCGCCGTTTTTGACCTCGGATTTCAAACCGGGGAGCAGATTGTCTTCGGCTTCGATCTTGAGCGATTCCGTGCCGCCCTGGGAGATGCGGACCTCAGCGGGATAGTCCACGCGGACCGAGTCGAAGCTGCTGACATTTCGGTTCTCATCGACAACGTTACCCGAGCCGCGCACGCCCGGGCCGAAGAAGGCTTCTCCGTCCCCGTCCCAGGAGATCATCGCCGAGGGACGGTTCCAGTTCATTTGCGGGGCATAGAAGATGGCCAGCATGACACCTCCGATGATCAGGACATCCACCAGGATGGATGAATAGGACCAGTAGGGCCTGAGGATGAGCCCCACACCGGCGGCGATCAACAGGAAGGGCCAGATGTGAGTCAGCGCCCACAGGCTGGAGGAGGGGATTGTACCCGACCGGACCAGCAGCCAGGTCACGCCTGCGGCGATCAGCAGCAACGGACCGAATAGTGATTTCTTTTGTTCCATGGTTTCCTTCTTTCTGGATGTGGATCACCTTGCGAGGAGTTGTTGCATCCTTCGAAAGGTTTAAGTGCAACTAACCGGCTGGCGGAAGAGACTGGTTGTCCGGGGGAGAATTCTGTTTCCTGCTGAACAATCCGGAGCGTGAAAGTACCAGGTAGCCGCCGAGCAAAATGAGCAGGATGGGGAAGAGCTCATCGCCGAGGGAAGAGAAGATCATCTCGAAGAACAGGCCGAAGACGATGAACAGGATGAACCCGATCTTCATCAAACGGAAACCTGACTGCCTCTGGTGTTCGTTCTCACCATACCAGCCCATCAGGTAAATGCCTGTGCCTACGAACAGGAGGATCAGTGTCCAGAAATAGGACATGGATTCCCAGTGGTCGGTGATATTCTGGAACAGCAGGACCAGCCCGATCCCGCCGACAATGCTGCCGGGCACCGCAAAGGCTGCGCCGCTCTTTCCGCTGGCGAACATCAGCACGAAGAACAGGGCACCGAAGCCGATGATGACAAAGGGCCAGAGCAGGCCCCAGTCGAGACCGCGGAAGACGCGGCCCATGAGCGATAATAGACCAAAACCGATCAGGAGCGCGCCCCCGATCAGTGCACCGATGTTGTTGGAACGATTTGTCTGCATTTTTGTCTCCTTTCAACGTACTCAGTCAGCGAGCTTACCCGCCTTATATATTCTCCTTACGCAAAAGCGGCGTAAGAGTTGCGATCAATTCATCGGGAGAGGCGCCCTTGTGAATGAATTCCGCGCCGGCCTCCCGGGCGGCTGTCTCGTCGCCCGCGTCCACGCTGAGCAGGATGATCTTCAGCTGAGGGTAGGCGCGTTGGAGCAGCCGGCAGGTCTCAGGGGCCGGGGATCCGTAGAGTCTCCAGTCCAGCAGGAGCAGGTCGGGAGGCCTATCCGCCAGGGCGCGGATCAACGTCTCCACGCCATCCGCTTCGAGGATCCCATCTGTCCCCAGTTTGCGTCGAAGCAGAAGAGTGAGAGCCTTGCGTGTGGCCGAATCGGGGTCTGCGATAAGGATACGAATCATTTGAGCCTCGCCTGTAGTGTATGACAGGCGAGGCTCAAGGGTATCTGCCTCTGGTGGAGTATTTAACTGTCCAACTGGACAGGTGTGGCCCACCCCCTCCTGCCTCCCCCAAATTCGATCCTGATATCTGGTTGATATAAAAAACTTCTATTTCGAATTTGGGGGAGGTGTCCCGAAGGGGCGGAGGGGGTCAAACCAGTTTCTGTTCGATCGCCATCTTGACTGCTTCGACGCGGCTGTTCACGCCGAGCTTGTGAAAGATATTCGAGATGTGGAACTTGACCGTCCCCAGGCTGACAAACAGTGCTTCGGCAATGGCGTTGTTGTTGAGTCCATCCACCATGCATTTCAGGACTTCGCGCTCACGCTCGGTCAACTGCTCGCCCGGTATATGGGGCTGGGCCACGGATTGGGCCAGCACCTGGGTAGCCTCCGGGGAAAGGATCATATGGCCCGCGCATGCCGAGCGGATGGCGTTTCCCAGCTCTGCGGCTGTCACATTTTTCTGTAAATAGCCTACCGCACCGGCCTGCAGAGCACCCTGGATCATATTCTGCTCGGCAAAGCTGGTCAGCGCGATGACTTTAACGGCCGGATATTTCTGGCGGATCTCACGTGTGGCTGTAATGCCATCGGTACCCGGCATCATCAGGTCCATGAGCACAACATCGGGTCTGTGCAGGGAAACCAGCTGGACGGCCTCGGCGCCATCGGAGGCTTCGCCGACCAGCTTGAGATCCTTGTTCACCATCAGGAACTTGGACAGCCCGCTGCGCACAACCGCATGGTCATCCACAAGAAGAATCTTGATTGTCATGTTGACTCCTTGTTCTCTCTGCTCCAGCCGCCGGGAGGGCGGCGTTAGCATATCTATAAAACTCTCAGTTTAAACTCCGGGTTTTCATTCCAGGTGACGGTTACGCAGGTTCCTGAACCGATCCTGCTGGTGATCTGGAAGTCTGCCCCGATGGCCTCGGCGCGCTCGCGCATGATGCGCAGGCCGAGGCTGGTCGGCTTGCTGTTCGCCATGTCGAAGCCGATCCCGTTGTCACTTGTCTCAAAGTGGAGGCTTGTCTGTGAAATAAACAGGTTGACGTTCACCTGCGTTGCCCGGGCGTACTTGAATACATTGTTCAGGCTTTCCTGGGCGATCCGGTAGACCGCCACCTGCACTTCGGGCGGCAGCGGGCTGTCGCCTTCGATGGTTAGTGTGATCGGCAGGCGCGAACGGCCGATGAAGGCCTCACACAACTGTTTGATCAGATCGCTCAGCCGCGTCTGGGTCAGGGTGGCGGGACGCAGCTCGAGCAGCAGGGTCCGCAT
>DASUOS010000155.1:0-15661 GCA_036276515.1 Anaerolineales bacterium
AGCATCGGCATCTGGACGATCATGAATGAAAGCTGGGGCATCGACCTGACCGACCCCTCCCAGCGCGCCTGGCTGTCAGAAACCTACCTGTGGTTCAAGCAGCTCGACCCAACCCGCCTGGTTGTCGGAAATTCTGCCTGCTGGAGCAACTTCCATGTGGTCACCGATCTTGCGGATTTCCACACCTACTACGACATGCCCGACAATCATGAAAAATGGCGCAAGTGGACAGACACCTATGCGCGCCGCCCCTGGTGGCTGTTCGCGCATGACTACACCGAGCATGCCTCATGGCAGGAATTTATTCTCGATCCATGGTATCTGAGCGAACGGCCGCGCGCGGCCGATGTGCTGCCAAAAGGCGATGAGCCTTTGCTGGTCTCCGAGTTTGGCAACTGGGGTCTGCCTGACCTTCAAAAACTCTATGAAGGAAATGGAGGCCGTGCGCCCTGGTGGTTCGACAGCGGGCTCGAGTGGAGCGGCGGGATCGTCTATCCGCGCGGCATCGAGCAGCGATTCCGCGATTATCATTTGAGCCGCGTCTTCCCGTCGCTCTCGGCCCTGACGGAAGCCAGCCAGAGACTTCAGTATGAAGCCCTTAAATTTCAGATCGAGGACATGCGCTCCCATTCGAGCCTGCAGGGATATGTGATCACCGAGCTAACCGATGTCCATTGGGAAAGCAATGGCCTGCTGGACATGTACCGCAATCCAAAGATCCACTATTCCAACCTGGCCAGGCTCAATGCTGATGATATCCTGATCCCCAACTGGGATAAGCTGACCTATTTCGCCGGCGAGACCGGCCAGATGAAAGTATCCTTCTCGCATTATTCGGACAGGGTTATAAACGAGGCTGTTCTTCAGTGGGAGATCGTTCAGAATGAGCGGGTTGTCAGCAACGGAAAGCGATCTGCCGGAGAGTTGACTCCATTTGGGGTGACGGAGTTGGGCTTTATACGATTTGAAGCTCCCCACGTGGAACAGCCGGCCACGACAAGGCTCGAGCTGAAGCTATTCAATGAGGAGGGTTTGGTAGCCTCCACGGAACAGGAACTCTATATCTTTCCGGTAGTCACCCCATCTGGCAAGGGACTGCCCATCTACGCGCCGGAGCTGCAGGCACCTTTGGAAAAGCTGGGGTACACCGTCACCGGCGATCTCTCCCAGGCAAAGGCTGCCGTTGTGACCGTGCTGGACGACCATCTGCGCGAATATATCCTTGGAGGCGGGCGTGTGCTCCTGCTTGCCGAAAAGGAGGAAGCTCTGCAGATGTATATTCCCAACCTGGATATCAAAGCACGCGAAGAAACGGTCTGGCAGGGCGACTGGGCTAATAGTTTTGGATGGCACCGTTTCGATAAGCTGCCCACCGGCAGAACGGTCAATTTTGCGTTTGCCGGGCTTACGCCGCAATACATCATCAGTAAATTCTCGCCGCGCGATTTTGCCTTCAATGTGTATGCCGGTCTGTTCGTAGGCTGGCTTCACAAACCTGTGCCAACCATCGCCCGCAGGCAGGCAGGACAGGGGGATGTGCTCGTTTCCACCTTCCGCCTTTCCGAGCATCTGGAAACCAATCCTCTGGCTTTGTATCTGTTTGCCGAACTGATGAACCTGCTACAAACCCCGGCAAAAACGGGTGACTTGGCAAGGTAAGGGACGTTAACAAAATGATCGAGCTCGTCGAAATAAATCTCGACGAGCTCGATTTGTTATTCACAACTTTCTGAAAATATTTATCTCAATTCGAGACGATATTCTCCAATATTGCCTGGAAGGTCATAGGCATAGGCTTCCAGCCATAAGCCGGGTTCCCGTTCCACAGGCGCCCGGGTGATATAGGTCCATATCAGCTTGTTCGATTCGGATTGCTCAGCTTCTCCGGCTTCCCAGACAAACTGGCTGTCACGAATGACCAGGTGAACGCGAAGCACCATGAAGTTATCTTTAGCCAAAAGCCGGATCGTCTGGCCGATCCCACCTGTCCACCCACGAATCTCAATATCCATGATTTGCGGCTTGCCCAGGTAGTCGGCTACGGCCAGGTTATAAGCGCTGATGGGACTCCCGACAGCTCTGGATTGGTAGATCGCCTGGCCGGAGGCGAACTCGGCATAAGTAACGGCGTTTCGGACCGTTTCCCGCTGCGATGCCGAAGAGCCATTCGTGCCTTGCTCCGAGCTGAACCCTGGCTTTCTGGCGAACAGGGTCCGGCCAGACTGGGTTTTGTACAGAACAAACCTCCCCGGCTGGAACGGTTTTCGAACTTCACCCGAATTAGCGCCGATTGTTTCACTCATGTGAGTCTCCCGGGGCCGTATTCATCCCCTGTGCTTCGTAGATGGGATTGCTTTGCATTTTGTATTCCTTCAATGTTGGTGTCTATGATCCAGGCCTTTGAAATCTTTCCCAGGAGCGTCATCGATGGTGGTTGAACCGGTTCAGGACGCCGGAATGGGGTCAATCGCCAAACTACGAAATGAGATCGAGTCGCGCTCTGTGAAGCGTCGAAATGTCTCGATTTCTGACCTATCATATGGCGTTCCATCCGGGCGAAGCAGGTCATGGAACCAGGGCTCCGGCTCGACGTGCAGGTTTAACACCTGTGATGGGTCGACCACCTCTTTCCATGGATAGATGGTGTTCGTCTTTCCGGCAACCAGCCCCCAATTGAGACAACCGACTTTTTCCCTGGCGAAGACCGGCAGGTTGGTGCTGACCCGGCTGCCACAGGTACGAGCCAGCCACTCCGTACAGATCACGGGACGACCATAGGCTTTGAGCCTGGCGATCTCACGCTCGAGCTTATCGGGCTCCCAGTAGTGGTGAAAGGTAATAATGTCTGATGCGGCCAGCTGGAAATTATTTAGTTTCTCGTTTTTGAACCAGAGTCCCGCCGTTAAGGGTTGGGATGGGTTGATGGCCCGTGCCCATTCAAAAACGGCCATTAATAAAGGCAGGGATTTAGCTCCATTCTTGCTGTTGCCGGGTTCATTATACAGGTCCCAGAGCAGGACGCGCTCGTCATCTGCAAATGAGCTGAGGATATCCTTCACATAATCTTCCAGCCGTCCCCAGGCAGATGGACCCTGATTTACAACATCCACACCAGGGCTCTGCATCCAGCCCGAGTTATGGATCCCCGGCCTGGGCGCTGGCTGAACACCGATACGGGGGTTTGAGTTCCAGCAGTCGTCAAAGACCACGAGTATGGGACGGATCCCATGCCGGGAGGCAAGATCCAGGAAACAGTCGATCCGCTGTTTGAAACCGTTTGCATCTGCCTCCCAAGCCAGGTCATGCAAATAGGTGCGGACGGTGTTAAAACCGATCCCAGCCGCCCAGGAAAGCTCATGCTCGATGGTGGCCGGGTCGAAAGTATCGGCCTGCCACATTTCCAACTGGTTAATGGCGCTGCTGGGAATAAAATTGCATCCGACCAGCCAGGGCTGGCGTGCATACCAGTCATTCGCTTTTTCTACAGACCAGCGTAAACGCGCGTTCATGCATCCACTCCCATGATTCTCATCCGGGTGGATGTAGGCCAACCAATAATTTGGTTTAATTGGGAAAAATGTAGTTTGTTTTTTATCCGGCGGGAGAGGCTGTTGCCGGCATATGGATTAGGCGAAGAGGCAGTCGAGACTTCGCTACCGAAAAAGGGATGGTGATTTTGAGAGAGAGCGATGGTGTTCATTGAAGGGCGCCAGGTAGTGAAATTTTCCTTTTATTATTCAATTTTGGCCGTGCAAGCGTACATTTTATAGAATGAAATTTAGAATTAGATAAATTTTAGCTTAATTTGGCATGAAACTGGACAAAAATTACTGAATTGTAAGATATCCAAATTTTTTATTACACTAGGGAAACTACTGACTACCCGAAGTAGTTTCCCCCATTGTGATTTGCTATTTTCAATTTATACTCGTAATGGGGTCCTGTATAGTTACCTGGAACCCGGTAAGTGTGGTGGTTTTTCCCAGCGTCTATTTGTTCAGGGTTCTCTACTATTAAAACAATAGAAAAGAATTACAAATCCGATTGATAAATGTGTACATAAATCGGTTGTTCTTCGTTATTTATTCCAATCGAAGCCCTCTGATTCTGAAGAGATTGGTATATGTGGAGCATTATATGGAACATGCTCGCTATCAACCTTGAGAAAAGTTACATGTGGGCTCAAAAATTTACAGGTAGAAGAGGATATTATGAACAACAAATCTTTGAATCAGGAACTGCAGGATTCAAAACAGGGAGCGCTCGATCTTGTCTGCTTTTCTCACTTACGCTGGAACTTTGTGTACCAGCGACCCCAGCACTTAATGAGCCGTACGGTACGTGAGCGAAGGGTGTTTTTTATAGAAGAGCCCGAGTTATCCGATACAGCTGCCTATATGGAAATGGTCAAGGATCCGTCCGGTGTGGTGGTCGTTAAGCCTCACCTCCCGCCGGGGTTGAACGAAGAAGAGACGGATGCAGCCCTGCAAAAGCTTGTGGACCAGTTCTTTGCTGAGGAGATCGGCGAGTTCATTCTCTGGTATTACACACCCATGGCCTTATGCTTTTCCCGGCATCTCAATCCGGCTCTCACCGTATACGACTGCATGGACGAGCTTTCCCTGTTCAAGGGTGCCCCGGCCAAGATACAGGATCTGGAGAAGGAGCTGATCGCTCGCGCAGACTTGATCTTCACAGGTGGGCAGACGTTGTATGAAGGCAAGAGGAATGGCCACGACAATGTATACTTGTTCCCAAGCAGCATCGATGCACCGCACTTCGAACAGGCACGCAAAAGACAGGCTGACCCTGCCGACCAGGTCGACATTCCCCATCCCCGGCTGGGATTTTTCGGTGTTATCGATGAACGAATGGATCTGGAGCTGGTAGGCGAGATCGCCCGGATGAAACCAGAGTGGCATCTAATCATGCTGGGACCGGTCGTCAAAATCGATCAGGAAAGTTTGCCAACAGCGCCCAATGTCCATTACCTGGGCATGAAAACATACGATCAGCTTCCGGCCTACCTCGCTGGCTGGGATGTTGCTCTTCTGCCTTTTGCCTTGAATGACTCCACTCGCTTCATCAGTCCAACCAAGATCCCCGAATACCTGGCCGGTGGCAAGCCAGTGATATCCACACCCATTCGGGATGTCATTAACCCCTACGGTCAGCAAAAGCTGGTATCCATCGCCCGCGACGCTGGAGAATTCGTAAGCGCCATCGAAAACATTCTACAGTGGAAAAAGGATGAAAACGACCTGTGGCTTGGTAAAGTAGACCAGCAGCTCTCCCAGAACTCCTGGGACTATACCTGGAAGCGGATGATGACCCTGATCGAATCCAGTATGGCAGCCAAGGAAGAGAACGAGAAGGATGATATGCCCAGCAAGCAGCCTGAGGCTAGCATTCCCAGTATTGCGGTATATCTGGATACGGGAAAGACCGGAGGCAACGGCCACCGGAACGGAGGCGTACAGCCTTTTGATTATCTGATCGTTGGAGCCGGCTTTGCGGGCAGTGTTCTTGCAGAGCGTCTGGCAGCCGGGTCCGGTAAAAAGGTGTTGATCATCGACCGGCGCCCTCATATCGCCGGGAACGCCTATGATTATCACAACGAAGACGGTGTATTAATCCACAAATATGGGCCGCATATCTTCCACACCAATTCGCAGGAAGTCTTTCGTTATCTTTCAAGCTTCACCGAATGGCGGCCGTACGAGCACCGCGTCCTGGCCAGTGTGGATGGCCAGCTCCTGCCCCTCCCGATCAACCTGGATACGATCAACCGGCTCTACGGGCTTAACCTTAACGCCTTCGAGTTAAAGGAGTTTTTCCAAAAGGTTGCCGAACCTCGGGAGAGAATCGCCACATCAGAGGATGTTGTGGTGAGCAAAGTTGGGCGTGAGTTATACGAAAAGTTCTTCCGCAATTACACCCGCAAACAATGGGATTTGGACCCATCCGAGCTGGACGCCTCCGTCACCTCACGGGTGCCTATCCGCTACAACCGCGACGACCGCTACTTCAGCGACACCTATCAGGTTATGCCTCTGCATGGGTACACACGCCTGTTCGAACAGATGCTGGATCATCCCAACATTAAGATCATGCTCAACACCGATTACCAGGAGATCATCGACATGATCTCCTTTCGGGAGCTGATCTTTACCGGGCCGGTTGACGAGTATTTTGATTTCATCTATGGCAAACTCCCCTACCGTTCCCTTCAGTTCCAGTTCCAAACGCTGAACGAGGAACAGCACCAGCCGGTTGCCGTGATCAATTACCCGAATGAGTATCCCTATACGCGGGTCACAGAATTTAAACACCTGACCGGACAAAAACATTCAAAGACTACACTTGTCTATGAGTATCCAACTGAAAACGGGGATCCGTACTATCCCATCCCTCGCGCAGAAAATGCCCGACTGTACGCACGCTACCAGACCCTTGCTGCTCAAAAGAGAGGGGTCTACTTTGCAGGACGTCTGGCCACATATAAATACTACAACATGGACCAGGTGGTTGCGCAGGCGCTGACTCTATACAGCAAGATCCAGGGCCTCGAGCGGCCCAAGGCAGCCACGGAATACACATTGCATTACATACCGACGCATACTGCCGGAAACGGGTCCAAGCGTTCATTGCCAAGAGGAATGTAGCTCCAACCGGATAAGGAAAGAAATAGCTGTGTGGCGGACAAGTCACACAGCTTTTTTTAACAAAATTCTTTTCGCAATTCAGCTTTCTGGACTTTCCCCATCGCGTTGCGGGGCAGGTCTTTTCTAAAGACAATGGACTTGGGGGATTTATACGGGGCAAGCCTTGCGCGGCAGAAGCGGATCAGGTCCTCAGGCGATGCAGAGCCCGTTTCATTCAGCACCACCACCGCTATAACTCTTTCCCCCCACTCCCTGTCGGGACAGCCGATCACTGCACAGGCTGCCACATCCGGGTGCTCCGCCAGCACGCGCTCCACTTCAGGTGGATATATATTCAGCCCACCGCTGATGATCAGATCCTTGGAACGGCCGCAGAGGGACAGATATCCGTCCGGTTCCCGGAATCCGAGATCGCCGGTCTTGAACCAGCCATCATCCGAAAACGCTTCGGCGGTCTTCTGCGGCTGGTTCCAGTAGCCTTTGAACACGTTGCGGCCTCGCAATTGGACTTCACCGATCTCCCCTGGAGGTAATGGCTGGCCATTCTCCGGATGAACCACCCGGACTTCCACACCCGACAACGGCAGCCCAACGGATCCCAAGCGCCTCTCCCCTTTCAATGGATTGGAACAATTCATGCCGGTCTCGGTCATACCATACCGTTCAAGCAGAGTATAGCCGAACGTTTTCTCAAATCTTGAATACACCTCATCGGGCAGGCGGTCTGAGCCTGAGGTGATCAGGCGCATCCCGGAAAGATCGTATTGGTGGTCCGCCGCTGCATCCAGGAGGCGCTGGTGGATCGTCGGCACCGCCATAAACATGGAGCATTGCCCCCCTGCCATCATGTCCAGGGTCCGTTTGGCGTCGAATTCACGCATCAGGAGTGTGGTTGCTCCTGCGTGCAGCGCTCCGTGCAGGGCCACAAACAGACCGTGCACATGGAAGATGGGCAGGACATGCAAGAGCACATCCTCAGGATTCCAGCCCCATGCTTCATGCAAGGCATCCAGGTTGGATGATAAATTTCCATGGGTGATCTCAGCCCCCTTGGGTCGGCCGGTGGTCCCGCTGGTGTAAATAATAACAGCCGTTTCATCGCTGGATATCGGCCGTCCCAACAGCATATCGTTATGGAGCCTCTCAGGTTCGTGTTTATTGATTCGTGCCTGGAATTTCTCCGGCTGCGTGGGATCGAGAAACTGGCATTCCTGCAGATCAGGCAGGCGGTTAAGAATCGGTTCTATTTTTTCGTGGGAGGCCTCTAGAGCAAAGAAAACTTTTGCAGCAGAATCCACCAGGAAGTATTTGAGCTCATCGGCGGGATATGAGAGATTGAGAGGCAGGGTGATCGCGCCCATGCGCACTGTTGCCAGATGCAGGAGAATAAATTCCAGGCTTTTCGATAACTGGAGCGCCACCCGGTCACCGGGCTGCACGCCCAGGCTGTGCAGATAGGCCATCGTCCGCAGGACAAGCTCATCCAGCTCCCGATAAAAGACTTGCTGGTACGGGGGATCGATAAATTCGAGCGCGACTTTCTCCGGATAGATGTGGGCATTTTCCACGAAAGTTTGTAGAAATGACATGACTGTTCCCTGGGATGAATAAAGATAAATATGCCATGTTTGCAATGACATATCGCCTAAAAGTATACACGATTTGTCTGCGGATACCTCCCCACAAACCCTGATCTCTGATCTAAAAAGTCTGCGCAGAGTTTCCTCTGCGCAGACTCCTTCTAGATCCAATCAGGTCTGGTTATGGAGTGGTCGTTCCACCCGTGTTATCCGGGTTATCCCAGAAGGTACTGAATTCTTCATTCCAGTCGTCTGTAGACAAATCCGGGAATTCGCCGCCTTCGAAGACAGGAGCATTCTGCAGCACTGCCGCATTCACACGGATCAGGAAGTTCTGACTGGTGGCATCCCACTGGACAAAGCCAAGCGGTACCGGGATCCAGCGCTCACCTTCGGCAAACCCACCCGTTACAACCAGATACTGGACCTCACCGATTTCAGGATCGACGATCAGATCTTCGACCGTGACATCCATCATTTCAGCACCCTGACCTGGGTCGACAACTGTAGCATCGGAGGTCGCTGTGGCATTTGGATCGGCAGTCGCGTTCGGATCCGCCGTAGCCACTACTGCCGGATCGGTGCCCAGGGCTTGTTCATTGCCACGAACCTGGATGGTAGAACCAAGGATTTCACTGGCAAGCATCACGCCCTGCAAATCTTGCGCTTGGCCCTGGCCGGGGTCTGTGGTGCTCAGCGTTGCCGTGGCTGTCATATTGGCATCTGGCGAAGCCGTTGCATCCGTAGCGGAAGCAGGCGTAGCAGTTGCTTCGGTCGTATCTGGAACAACTCCACCCTCCCAGAAGCCACGAATGTCGGCATCCCAATCATCGGCAGGCTGACCTATGCCAGGCATCATGCCGGTGACATCAAGATCAGGCGCATTATTGTAAAGCTCCTGGTCGCCGGTAAAGATGAATGCATTCTGCTGGCTGCCGGTTGTATCCCCAGCACCGGTCTGGACTTCCAACATATCCCAGGGGATAGCTACTTCCTTCTCGCCCAGTTCCAGAAAACCACCTGTACCAACGATCACATAAGAGATCATGGTGTTGTCGAGATCAAGAACCATATCCTCCACATCACCGATCTGCTCACCGTTCTGATCCCAGACCCCAAAATCAAGAAGGTTCGTCACACGGGATGGACTTTCCTCACCGGTCACTGGCACGCCCGGAGTGGTGGTCATATTCGGATCTGCCGTTTCTGTTTCGGTCCCGGTCCCATTATCCATGGTCCCTGTAGCATCGGCGGTCACAGGAGGCACATTGGTGCTGGGAACACTGGTGGTCGTTTCCTGACCTCCGCATGCCGCCAGCAGCAAGGCTGCCACGACCAGCATCGATAGAAATACGCTTACTTTTCTCATTCTAACTTTCTCCTTTTCTTCCACGGTTAAATAGTATTCCCGTTAAGCATATTCTGTTTTAGATAGCAGGCAATGGGGGATGAACCAACATCTTAAACGGGAATCTCCCTATAGCACTGGGGAATATCTCGTAGGAAAAATTACATTTTCTTTAGGGTATGTATGAGAAGTGTAAGAGGCGCTGCAGGAACCCTTGTCATTCTCTCAGATATTCATCCATTCCAAGAGAAGGCTTTAGTTCCCTTCCTGACCAAATAAACAGGCAGTTATCAGCGCCAGCGCGGAATTCTCAGCGCTATTTTTTCATCCCCCAGCTTGAGACAGAAATCCGTTAACGGCTCGCGGGCCCCGAGCCATTTGAGATCGGAGAGAGTCTCCTGGAGAGGGACATCTGCTCTCAGAAAGGCCAATTTACGAAACAGGAACGCCTCTTCACGGTTAGCCGCCAGGCTGGCTGCTAGACTGGCAGCCCGTCCCGCACTGAGCGAGCTTACTTTCCATGCAGATGCGTCAGCGGGAATAGACTCGATGTGATCGTAGGCAGCAAGCACCGCCGAGGCGGATTTTGCTCCCCAGCCCGGAATGCCGGGATAACCGTCTGCCGAATCGCCAACCAGAGCAAGCCAGTCAGGCATGGACGCTGGTTTGACGCCATATTTCTCGACAACGGCCGCTTCATCGATCACAAGTTCACGGCGCCGGTCCCAGCAGACGATCTTACTTCCGGAGACAAGCTGGGCAAGATCCTTATCTGGTGAGCAGACGACGAACTGCTCGACGGCCTTGTTCTTTCTGAATTTCTTGACGGCCGAAGCAATCGCGTCATCCGCTTCAAACTCGACCATCGGCCAGACGACTACTCCAAGCGCGGCGACGGCCTCTTCCGCGAGTGGAAACTGGGCAAGCAGGTTGGGATCTACCCCATCCCCTGTTTTGTACCCGGCATAGAGGTCATTCCGGAACGATTCGATAACATGATCAAAGGCCACTGCCACATGCGTCACACCGGGACTGGTCAATAACATCAACAGGCTGCGCAGAAGACCCAGGGTGGCTCCCACTTCGCGCCCGTCCGGCGCCTTCTTGGGTGGTGCGCCAAAGTGGTTGCGGAACAGCTCATAGGTACCATCTACAAGGTGAATCTTCATGAGACTGCACCTCCCGGGTTAGATTTGATCAGTATCACGCCGGATGTGCCGTGCCCTGTCCCATGAACTTCATAATACATCTCCAGCCCATTCACGGATACTTCTCCCTGTTTGCTCGGATTGGATGGCAGTTGATCTCTTAACATTAAACTCTCCTCGATTGATACCCCTATTGTATCGGTGTCTTTCACATATGTCACCCCAAATCTATAATGCCAAATTATTCCTTTGCCTTTTTCAGGCCAAGGTAGTGAATTCTTCGTTCTTTATCAAATTTTTCAATGGCATAACGCAGGGTTACTCTTGGCATGGTTTCAGCATGTTGATGGAGAAACTTTTCCAGCCGGGCCCGGTCTTTATCGCCCGCGAAACGCAAGGCCCATCCAGCGGCCTTGTGGATCAAGTCGTGGTCATCCTCCAGCAATAGTTCGGCGATCTTGAAGGCATCCTCGACATCGCCTTTCCCAATAAAGTAGAGTGTACTTACGATCGCCGTCCGGCGCTCACTCATCTTTTTGGAGCGAGCCAGTTTGTACAGGACAGTACGCGGCTTATCGAACAGGTAGCTGCCCACAACATAAGGGGCAGCGCGATCCACCAGGTCCCAGCTGTCGATCCGGTCGTGACGCCGGATGTACAGGTCGAACAGCCCCTTCCTGCGGACATCCGGCGTCTTTTTACTGCGAGCCTGGTAATCCATGATGCTGACGGCGCCCACCCTGGCTTCATGGATGGGACTCTTCAGTAGTTTCTCGATCTCGTCGAGGGGCATCTCAATAAACTCTTTGGCGAGCGCAAAGACCTGGCCCATTCGCACGCCCAGGATCCGGTCGTTCTCACCGGAGGCCAGATGCCTGTGTGAGTTGGCTACCTCTGCTGAACGTAGAGCTTTCAGCTTTCTGATAAATGTCTCCGCATTCACCTTTGCCACCATAGAGAGATTCCTTTCAGGGGCAGGATCCTTACCCTTCGTAAGCCCGCTGCAGCCCTGCAATGTCGATCTTGCTCATCTGCAGCATGGCATCCACGACCCGCTGTGCCCTGGCCGGGTCCGGATCACTCATCAACTCACCCAGGGCGGATGGGATGATCTGCCACCACAAACCGTATTTATCCTTCAGCCAGCCACACATACTTTCTTCGCCGCCATCTGCCGTTAATGCATTCCAAAGGGTATCCACCTCATCCTGGGTTTTACAATCCACAAAGAAGGAGATCGACTCATTGAACTTAAACCGGGGACCGGCATTGAGACCGATAAATTCCTGGCCCTCGAGCTCGAACTGGACCGATTGGGCAATCCCATTCGGTCCGGGCGTTATGCTCAGAACTTTTCCAGTCTTGAACACGGAGATATAGAAATTCATGGCCTCTTCGGCCTGCGTATCGAACCATAGGAAGGGGGTAATTTTCTTCATTTTGTTTTTCTCCTTATCTAAAGTAAGTTGTAGATCTACGCGACTGTCTGATAATGCTGGTATACAACCCCTGTCGGAAGCGCTTCTGATGCGATCAGTTTCAAATGGATACGCCGGCCTTCTGGGAACAATCTCTTTCCGCTATTATTTTATTAATCGAGCTCCATTACTTGATCACGCGGAACAGCAGGTGCGTGACATCCACGCCTTCGACTACCCTAACCCGTTCCAGGTCGATGGGTCTGATATCGAGGTACCCGAACAGGGAAACTCCGCCACCAAGCAGGACCGGGGCCAGGTCGATCTGTATCTCGTCGATCAGCCCAGCTTTGAGACACTGCTGGACGACACTCGCCCCAATGATATCAACATCTTTGTCAACGGCAGCCCGCTTTGCCTGTCGTATCGCGCTCTCAACCCCATCCGTTACAAAGGTGAATGGCGACCCTGGCTGGACCCATTCCTGGGGAACAGAATGGGTTACGACAAAATAAGGCGCATCTGGCCCACCCGGTGGGCTGCCACCCCATCCCCGGGCGATATCGAATGTCCGGCGTCCGGTGACGGAGGCGCCTGTATTCATCCATGGGTCCCGGATGAGATCGGCGCTCGCTTGAGAGATTTTGAAAACCATATCCGTGCCAGGAAGCGGGAACTCCGTATTGCCGCTTGAATACCATTTGAAGAGACGTTCACCACCGTCACCCAAACCATTATCAGGCCCGTCGTTCGGTCCGGCAATGAAACCATCCAGTGACATCGATAACTCTACTCTTACTTTACTCATAAACACTCCCAGCTTTGGATAAACAAGCGGACGCTATTCCATCGTCTTCAGCAGCTCGTCGAGCCGTTCGTATCCCTCATTGATGCCTGTTTCCATGCCCGCCTGCACCATACCATCCCGGTCTTCGACAGACAGGTAAACGGAATGGATCACGAGCCGGGTTCGATTTCCTGGTAGAGACTGCAGCTCCATCGAATCAAGAATTACGTGTCCCTTTTCCGGCAGACCTTCGAATTCAAACGTCTGGATCATGCGTTCTTCCGAGATCTCGTGAAAAACACCATGAAAGCCATATTCATTCCCGTCGTGATCCTTGTGAATATAGCGGTACCGCCCGCCACTGTGCGGCTCGAAGGTCTCGAGGATCATTTCATATCCGTGCGGACCCAACCACTGGACGTAGAGATCCGGGTCCACATGCGCCCGGTAGACAAGCTCACGCGGCGCATCGAACTCACGGGTGATGAACAATTCCTGTTTGCCAGGCTCGACAAGGACCGTGGTCTTATTTTTTTCGGACATTTTGTTTCTCCTTTTTCTGAAGTTCCTGTAAAACGTCATCGAGGCGGTCAAACCGTTCGTTCCAAAATCGCTCAAAGGGCATGACCCAGTCGAAGATGGGCTTGAGCTGCTGCGGATTGACCTTGTACAGCCGCTGCCGGCCCACCCGCCTCTCGCTAACTAATCCAACCTGCTTTAACACCCCAAGGTGCTTCGAGACCATAGGCTGATTCCAGCCAAGCCGCTCAACGAGCTCGTTGACGGAAAGCTCCTCTGTTCCAAGAGCTCCAAGCACTTGCCGCCGTCTGGGTTCGGCCACGGCATTGAATGGATCGTGCGTTGTCGGTCTGCGTGCCATGACCAAATTATATTCCCATATAGGAATATGTCAATGCCTTATTTTAGAACGGGTGTTCCATTTTGTCAAGGGTGAATTCCTATAAAGGAGCCAGATCGAGCAGGGATAGATCAGCGATGGTACTTCGCACGATATCCGCGTCCGTCAGCCGATCCGGCGGGAATGTTTGAGCCACAGCCACACAACGCATACCAGCCGCTTTGGCTGCCTGCACACCGTTGACCGCATCCTCGACCACCACGCACTCTGCATGGTAAACGCCCAGACTTCCCGCGGCTGTCAGAAATATATCCGGGGCAGGCTTTTTATTCTTAATATTTTCACCTGTGATCACCGCATCCCAGAATGGTATGGGCAGGTTGACCTTCTCGAGATTCGCCCGAACCTTGACCGCGTCCGCGCTCGATGCTACAGCGACAAGCAGCCCAGCCGTACGACAGGCATGGACGAGCTCGACAGCCCCGGGAAAAGGCTCCAGATGGGATGTGACCATGTCCAGGTAAATTTCATAGGTCCGCTGTTTTCCTGCAGGGATATCCAGGGGAAATCCATACATCTCTGCAACCCCGCCGATATACCGATCCTCTCCTGCGCCTACGAACGGTAAAAAGTCCTCCGGCTGGACAGTCAATCCCTTCTCCTGGAACATAGCAACCGCAGCAGCGTTGATCAGCTTTTCCGAATCCACCAGAACGCCATCCATATCAAAAATGATCGCGCGAATGCTGTACTTTTTTTCCATATGAACAGCGAGCCTCGATACCTCATATATTAATTACAACGTTTAATCTGCGAGGACACCTTGGATAACGGAACAGATTTGAAAACCGCTTACATTGTATTCTACACAATACGATCGAACAGAACAACAATCCCTATTGCCATCTATAATTGATGTGTTCCTTTGTTTTACGACCCAGTTTTGTTATTCAGGAGAGAGAATGAAAAGCGAAAAAAAACGTTTTAGCTCGATCGATGAATATATTGCCTCGTTTCCCCAGGATATCCAGAGGGTCATGAATCAGCTAAGGGAAACCATCAAAGCCGCAGCTCCAGATACCGGGGAAAAGATCAGTTACAACATGCCTACTTTCACACTTAACGGAAAATATCTGGTTTACTTTGCCGGTTGGAAGAATCACATTGCCTTTTACGGTGCTCCGAAAGGGAACCTTGAATTCAATGAGGATCTATCTGCCTATGAATCCGGCCAAGGCACGCTTCAGTTCCCCTACGAAAAACCGATGCCCCTGGACCTGATTACAAAGATCGTGAAATTCAGAGCCGCGCAGAATCAGGCAAAGACAGGCAGGAAGAAATATTAAGCGCAAGAAAAGCGGCTATCAACATGATATCTCCATCCTTTACGATTGAACCGATTGGATTCGTGCGCTCCAGCCTTAAACAGCTTGAGGATGCGCCCATGCAGGGGGATGAAGGCGCACCTGATGCCTGGCTGGATATCTCTCGGCAGGCAACCCCTGGGTTGATGGGGATCGAGCGCGGGGATGAGCTGTTTATCCTGACATGGCTCCATGTAGCAGAGCGTGACGTGCTGCAGGTTCATCCGCGCGGAGACCTTAACCGTCCGTTAGCGGGCGTTTTTGCGACTCGTTCACCAGACCGCCCCAATCCGGTTGGACTGCATCGTGTCTCAGTCCTCGAAGTGGGAGAGGCACAATTAAGAGTGGCGCCCCTGGAAGCAATCGACGGAACCCCTGTGATCGATATTAAGCCGGTACTTTCAGGCTCAAACTCTGCGGATCGCTGAATTTCTTCCCCATCTCACTTCTTTTAGTTTCAGTACAAGTGGAGGCAAACCATGGATGAAAATA
>DASUOS010000156.1:0-6370 GCA_036276515.1 Anaerolineales bacterium
CGGTTCCGAGCGCCGCAGCCCGAAGATCCATAAGCCGATCAGCAGGAATACCAGGCTCAAAAATGCGGGGATGGCAAAAAAGGAAATTTGATCGGTTGGGGAGAGCGAGCGCAGCGTGACGTCGGCTTCGCGGGTGCCTGCATCCAGTGTGCGTGCCACCACATGGACACTATCGCCCACCTGTTTGGATGCCAGAACGTCGTGCAGGTCTTTGGCGCTTGAGATCGGCGTTCCAGCCACCGAAATCAACTGGTCACCCACCTGGAAGCCCTTCTCGTGCAGTGCCCATTGTTTCCCGGCTTCGCGGGTCACCGCGTCGTTCAGCGCCATGGTCTGTTCAAAAAAACCGCCGATGAACGGGCTTCTCAACCAATCGTATGCAAACAGCAGCGACGCAATAAACACAAGGATCGCCAGCACCTGATAAACGATGACGACCGATTGCGTAATTCTTTCGATGGTTGAATTGAGGCGATCTGTTTCAAGCATAGTCTGGCCGAAGACTTCCAAAATGGGAACAGTTTTGAGAATTTTACTCCACATCCATCATGCCCAACTATGGTACTTTCATAACAAAGCAGTAAGGCAAAAACGAAATGTCCCGCCAGCCGGCGGGACATTTAAGATCCCAAACACGAAGGACACTACGGGCACAAAGGTTTAAGAAATATAAGGGCACTTCCTTCGTGCAATTTGTGTTCCTTTTTAGTAGAGACGTTTTAGCTAGATATCCAGGTTGCGGACGGCCTTGGCATGCGTCTGGATGAACTTGCGGCGGGGATCGACTGCATCGCCCATCAACATGTCGAAGGTGCGGTCAGACTCAGCCGCGTCCTCTACCGTGACGAGCAGCAGGGTCCGGTTCTCGGGATTCATCGTCGTCTCCCAGAGCTGGGTTGGGTTCATTTCACCAAGACCCTTATAGCGCTGAAGGCTGGCCTTCTCACCCACTTCCTTGACGATCTTATCCTTTTCCTTCTCGGTGTAGGCATATTTGATCTGGTTCTTATAGGCAACGCGGAACAGCGGCGGCTGGGCAATGTAGAGATGCCCATCCTCGATCAACTTCGGCATATAGCGGAAGAAGAAGGTCAGCAGCAGCGTGCGGATGTGGCTGCCGTCCACGTCGGCGTCGGTCATGATGATCACGCGTCCATAGCGCAGGCCTTCGACGTCGAAGTTGTCGCCAATGCCCGTACCCAGCGCCGAAATGAGCGCCTTGATCTCGTTGCTCGAGAGGATCTTGTCGAGGCGGGCGCGCTCGGTGTTCATGATCTTGCCGCGCAGCGGCAGAATGGCCTGGAAGTGCCGGTCGCGGCCCTGCTTGGCGGAGCCGCCGGCCGAGTCACCTTCCACAATGTAGAGCTCGGTCTTGGACGAATCCCGCTCGGAGCAGTCGGCCAGTTTACCGGGCAGAGTCAGCGACTCGAGCGCCGACTTGCGGATGACCAGCTCGCGGGCCTTCTTCGCGGCATCGCGGGCGCGGGCCGAAGTCAGACACTTGGCAATGATCGCCTTGGCCGCCTGCGGATTTTCCTCAAGGAAGGTGCTAAAACCCTCACCCACCACCTGGGCAACGAAGGTCTGCACCTCAGGGTTCATGAGCTTGACTTTGGTCTGGGACTCGAACTGCGGCTCGGGGTGCTTGACCGAGACGATGGCCGTCAGGCCTTCACGGGTATCGTCGCCCGAGAAGTTCGGGTCGGCGTCCTTGAGCAGGCCGTTTTTGCGGGCATAGTCGTTGATCACGCGGGTGATGGCCGAGCGCAGACCGGTCAGGTGCGTACCGCCGTCGATGGTGTTGATCGTGTTGGCGAACGAATAGACCGACTCGGTGTAGGCATCGGTATACTGGATGGCCGCCTCGATGCCGATCGCATCGATATCCTTGTCCACGTGCACGACCGAATGGATATTCTCGCGGTTGCGGTTCAAATAGCGGACGAAGGAGGTCAGTCCGCCTTCGAAGTAGAAGTTCATCTCGCGGTCGTTGCGCTCGTCCAGGAAGCGGATCATCACGCCGCGGGTGACGAACGCCATCTCGCGGAAGCGCTGGACCAGCGTATCGAAGCGGTAATCGATATCTTCGGTGAAGATCTGCTTGTCGAACTTGAACGTCTGTTTGGTGCCGTTCTCGTCCTTGACCTTGCCGATCTGCTTGATCTGGCCCTGGGGGACGCCGCGTTTGTAGGTCTGCTGCCAGTGCCTGCCGTCGCGCTTGACCTCAGTCACCATCCACTCGGAAAGGGCATTGACCGCGCTGACGCCCACGCCGTGCAGACCACCCGACACTTTATAGCCGCCGCCGCCGAACTTGCCGCCGGCGCCGATCACGGTCATGACCACGTCCACGGTTTCCATCGGCTTGCCGGCCATGTCGCGCTTGGTGGGATGCGGGCCGACCGGGATACCGCGGCCGTTGTCCTCCACGGTCACACTGCTGTCGTCGTGGATCGTAATGTTGATGCGGGTACAGAAACCCATCAGCGCTTCATCGATGGCATTGTCGACCACTTCATAAACGAGGTGATGAAGGGCTTTGATGTCGGTACCGCCCACGTACATACCGGGACGTTTGCGCACATGCTCGATGCCTTCGAGCGCCTGGATGGAACTTACATCATAACTAACTGTATTCTCTTTTTCTTTTGCCACAAAAACCTCCAAAATGTTGCCGCTCCCTCGGGGAGAGGTGTACGAGTGAATGCCTTATGCCTGCCGCGCAGGCGGATTGTTTTTCTGCTGCAGCTTCTCGATGACGACCTGCAGCCAGCTGGTCATATCATGATAATACACAAAACTCGCCGCCAGCAGGGCGGTGGTGATGAATGCGTGACCGGCGATCCCGATCAGGGTCATCCACGAATTCCCATCGGGGACACTCCACAGGTAGTTCAGACCCGTCGAGAGGATGAAGGTGGTGAACACGAACATCGCGCTGGTCGGGAGTGTGAAGCGTGACATCCGGAAACTGCTGTAGATCGACGAAAACGCATTCTGACGGCGGACAAAGATCCCGTGCGGGATAAAGAACAAAGGCACGATCAGCCAAAAGGAGACGAGCACCAGTCCAAACAAGGCGATGCTCGCCAGCATAGGGTTGATAAAGGTCAGAACGGTGAGAAGCAGCATGAGAGGTATCGACAGAATCATCAGGAAGAAAAACCACAGCAGCGATAGCAGAAGCGTCTGGAAGATCGCCTGCGAAATGCTGATCTCGGCGCCTCTCGCGCCCAGAGCTTTGCCCGATACCCAGCGGAAGTACAGGCCGCCGATCACCCAGCCCGCCAGGACCAGCAGGAACATCGTCCCGATCAGGCTGAGCGGCGAGCCCACCTGGTTAATATCCTGTACGCCAAGCGGGCTTTCCACAGGCATCGACTTCGCCAGCAGACTCGAGATGCCGATGGGGAACGTCTGCAGCCTCGAGACCAGGCTGAACAGGTTGAAGCGCTGCAGCCCCGCATTGAACAGTTCCTGGAAGGCAGCCAGCTGCTGGACATCCTCCTGTGAAGCCAATCCTCTCTGCACCCGGTCAAAGGCCAATTGATAGAACGGGCTCAACACCTCACCGATACCCAGCCGGGGACCCAGCCACAGGGCGAGGTCCACGATCAGCGGCATTAGGATAAGAGCAACATGATTGGAGACGACATCGAACCCTGCCTTAAGGGAACCGATCACGCCCGGGGGAGGAGGGAGGGTTTCGAGCTTCTGCGCGTACATAACCAGCTGATTCTACCATACCGACCGGCTTGGCATCCCCCCCCGGGACAGGTACAATCCAGGTATGGATGAACGCAAATACCTGCCCGATTCCGATCATATCGGCGTTCTCACCTCCACGATCTTGCTGGCATTTGCCCTTGCGCGCCTGATCCAGACTCCCGATTTCAACCTGGAACTGCAGCTTCCCGGGTTTTACTTCCTGGTTCCCCTGAATGTGACCACAGTGATGAGCCTGCTCACCGCCGGCCTGACCGCCACCGGCATGGACTGGCTGCTGCGCGGCCATCCGGCCCTGAACAAGCGCCCCACCTTTCAGTGGTGGATCCTGCCGACCCTGACCACGTTCGTGGCCGGCCTGCCTCTGTCCATTTTGCCGGATGGAGGCCCCTGGTGGATCGGCTTCGCCATCAGTGGGGTCTTCATCTTTTTTGTCTTCCTGGCAGAATACATCGTGGTCGATGCAGACGCTCCCTACTATGCCTCGGCAATGGCAGGGTTGACTGCGATCTCGTACACCCTGTTCTTCATCCTGGCTGTTGCGCTGCGCTACAGCGAGCTGCGGCTCTACATATTAATTCCCACCCTGTTCCTGGCAGCCGGTCTTGCCAGCCTGCGGATCCTGCACCTGCGTTCCAGCGGCCGCTGGGAATATGCCTGGGCGGCCGGCATTGCCTTCGTCTGCGTTCAGATCGCTGCAGGTCTGCACTACTGGCCCATCTCTCCCATCCAGTTCGGGTTGATGCTGGTCGGTCCGCTTTATGGGCTGACCAATCTTGCCGCCAGCCTGGGAGAAGATCAGCCTGCGCAGCGTGCCGCCATCGAACCGGCTGTCGCCATGGCGCTGTGCTGGGGTGCGGCGATCCTGATCCGCTGAGATGATCTCACGGTTATCGTTCAGCGCCGACCAGTATCGTGAAATGCTCGAGCATGTATCACAGCAGGCTCCGCTGGAGGCGTGCGGCCTGCTGGCGGGAAGGGACGCCCGGGTGGAGAAAGTCATTCCGGTACGGAACCAGGCCGAGAGTCCGGTGCGATTCGTGATGGATCCCTACGAGCAGCTGCAAGCCTTCGAGTGGATCGACTTGCACTCGCTGGAGCTGCTCGGCATCTTCCATTCGCATCCCGCCGGACCCCAAACCGTCTCCGCTACCGACATCGGGGAGGCGGCGTATGCGGTGGTCCACCTCATCTGGTCGCGAAGCGGGGATGCCTGGAATGTACGCGGCTTCTGGATCGAACAGGGACAGGTGCAGGAAGTTACTTTATCCCTGGAGGAGTGAAACCTAATTGAGCCCAGTGTGTTACCACTAATACACCCAATTTCAGGAGAAACGTAATGATGCAGACCGTGCTCGGGATGGCCCTCGTAGTCGCTGGATATATCATCGGTTCCATCCCCTTTGGACTGCTGATCGTCAAAGCGAAGACCGGCAAAGATATTCGCCTGGTGGAAAGCGGCCGGACCGGGGGCACCAATGCCGTCCGGGCCGCGGGCTTTGGGGCTGGCCTGCTCACCGCCCTTCTGGATATTTTAAAAGGAACGGCGGCGGTCTGGCTGGCGCAAACGGTGCTTCCCGAAAACCATCTGGTCCACGTTCTTGCCCCGCTGGCTGCAATCCTGGGGCATAACTACTCGCTTTTCCTGATCAGCCGGGACCCGGAAGGAAACCTGAAGTTTCATGGCGGAGCAGGCGGCGCGCCTGCCCTGGGGGGCGCCGTCGGTTTGTGGCCATGGATCTTTCCCATTGTGTTCACCGGTGGGGCGCTGATCTGGTTCACCGTGGGCATCGCCTCGCTGACGACCATGTCCATTGGCCTGCTGGTGATCATTGCTTTCGGCATTCAGATCGCGCGCGGAGCCATGGAACCCGTCAACATCTGGTATGGAATTTTTGCCGAGCTGTTCCTGCTCTGGGCGCTGCGGCCCAATATCAAAAAGTTATTTGCCGGGCAGGAACGGGTGGTCAAGTACAGCCTGAATGGCTGGTTGAGAGCCCGAAAGGAAGCAAAGGCCGAGGCCGATAAAATCGACAATCGCAAATATCCACGCATTTAAGCGCTTGTGCGCAGGAACGTAAGAGAGACAGCCAGGAGCAACCTGGCTGTCTCTCTTAAGGCATGAATATCTTCAATTCACTCAACTCATCTGCTGGAGGAGAGCCCGCAGGTTTCGCTCATGCAGGGTTTGGGCCAGCCCTCCGAGATAGACCCGGCTTTTCCCGCAATCCTCGATTCTGATCTCGTTCAAGAGCTCCTCGGCATTCTTGCGCTTCGAAATGGCCTTGACCGATTTCTTGATCGTGGCCAGATAATTGAGGTTCTCCTTCACCGCCGCATCGATCTCGCCGCGCAGGATGATGTCACCGTGACCCTGGACGATGTTTTCGAGTCCCATCTTGCCCACATGCTTGATGGAGGCGACACTGTCATCGATACTGCCATCGACCACGTAAGGCAGCGGCATGAAGGAGTCCCCGGCAAACAGGATGCGGTCCTCCTCCACGAGCACGGCGATCCCGTCGTGGCTGTGGCCGAACGCCGGTGAGATGATCAGGTTTTTCTTGCCGACGCGCAGGGTCAGTTCACCGTTCTCGAACGTCATGTGCGGGAGAACGATCTTGACCTGGCGCATGGCCGGATT
>DASUOS010000157.1:0-5543 GCA_036276515.1 Anaerolineales bacterium
TCCTTTTTGCAGGATGCGCCGCTGGACATGCGCTTCGGTCCGCACATGGAGCAGACCGCCGCCGATTTGGTGAACGAGTCATCAGAACGGGAACTGGCTGACTTGATCTACAAATACGGCGAAGAACGGGACTCGCGCAAGATCGCCCGGGCCATCGTCAAGGCGAGACCGCTTCACACGACCCGTGAGTTGGTCTCCGTCATCGAATCGGTCTCTCCCCGCAGAGGCGATCGCCTCCACCCGGCGACACGGACCTTCCAGGCGCTGCGGATCGCGGTCAATGAGGAATTGGCCTCCATCGAAGCTGTGCTCCCTCAGGCAATCTCTGCCCTGAGGCCTGGCGGACGACTTGCAGTGATCTCCTTCCACTCGCTGGAAGACCGTATCGTCAAGGATTTCTTCCGTGACCAAAGCCGGGACCGGGTTAATCCACCCTATGAACAGATCTACGATGTGGAGCGCAAGGCAACGCTGAAAGAGGTAAACCGAAAACCGATTACGCCCTCGGACGAAGAAATCAAGGAAAACCCGAGGGCGCGCAGTGCGAAACTTCGCATTGCGGAAAAATTGTAAGGAACGGCGGCCGCCGTTCCCTACACGACCATCGCCCAACTATAAAGGTCGTTATGCAGGCTACTCGAATAATCCATGCTTACAGACAGGCCCCCTGGCGGATTCAACGCCAGTGGGTAGGCGCGTTCCTGCTCTTCGTGATCGGGTCGGCCATGGTGGCCGCGCTCTATCTCGATGTAACAGCCCGCGCTGCAATGGCCGGACGCGAGATCCAGGAGCTGCGTTTTGAAATCATTGCCATCCAACGCCAGAACGCGGACCTGGAGACGCGGCTCGCCAAAATGACTTCCACAGCCGAAATGGAACGGCGGGCTCGCTCGCTCGGGTACCGCCCGGTCCAGCCCGGGGAGCTCGATTATGTCCCCGTGCCTGGTTTTGTCGCGCCCGAGCCTGATATCCTCTTCGCGGCAGAAGATGTGACCATTCCTGAGCCCTCTCTTCCTTATGAATACTCCGAATCCCTGCTCGAATGGCTCGATGAGCAGGTACGCTTCGGAGGCTTGCAGTAGGCTTTATGAGACAGCAGTATGCCGTCCGCTCGATGATCCTGGTGGCTTTCCTCGCTCTGGCGGGTGTGGCTGTCATTGCCCAGCTGGTCCGCATTCAATTTAGCGAACAGGCACAGATTTTCCTGCTCCAGGGTGACCGTTATTCCGGAGAGTTCCAGACGGTATATCCCGAGCGCGGGGAGATCTACGACCGCAACGGGCACCTGCTGGCGGGCAACCGGACCGTGTATGAAGTGGGCGTCAGCCTCAAAGAGATGCGTGATCCCCAGGCCATGGCCTATGCCCTGAGCACCTATCTGGGACTATCCCAGGAAGAGGTGATGGACAAGCTCACGAATTCCCCTGAAACCTGGGAGTACATCGTCATCCAGGATTATGTGGGTGCAGATACGGTCACGTCGATGCAGGAGCTCCTGGCACAGATGTACGATGCCGGAGACCGCCGCTTGAATGGGCTTGCCTTCAAACCTCACTTCCAGCGCAGTTACCCGGAAGATGCCCTGGCATCGAATGTGCTGGGTTTTGTCACCCGCGATGGACGCGGTTACTTCGGCATCGAGGAAAAATACAATGATTTGCTGGCGGGCAATCCCGTCCAGGTCTGGGTGCCGAGAGACCCGAACAAGGCTATGGAAATCCCGCGGGTTCCCAATGGCACCAATCTTGTTTTGACCATCAACCGTGACCTGCAGGCCAAGGTCGAGTCCATCCTCGACGCGTCGCTGACCGAATATGGTGCTCAGAGTGGCACGATCATAATCATGGATCCCGGCAACGGCGAGATCCTGGCCATGGCTTCCACCCCGCGCATGGACCTTAACAATTACAGCAATTATTTCTCGCTCTACGACAACGGCAGCCAGTACAACCGGTCGATCGGCATGGCCTACGAGCCAGGCTCGGTCCTCAAGGTACTGACTATGGCCGCCGCGCTGGATACCGGCACGGTGCGCCCGGAGACCACATTTGTGGATACGGGTGTCATCGAAGTCGGCGGGATCACGATCCGTAACTGGAACCGGGACTCGTGGGGCCAGCAGGATATGATTGGCTGCCTGCAGCACTCGCTGAACGTGTGTATGGCCTGGCTTTCGACCCAGATGGGCATGCAGAATTTCTACAGCTACATGGAGCGCTTTGGGCTGGGCCATCCCACCGGTATCGACCTGGCCGGGGAAGCGATGGGCCGCCTCAAGGTTCCGGGCGACACGGACTGGTATCCTGTCGATCTCGGCACCAATTCATTTGGCCAGGGTGTTTCGGTCACGCCTCTGCAGATGCTCATGGCCGTCTCGGCAATTGCCAATGAAGGACGAATGGTCACGCCGCACGTGCTGTACTCCATGCTGCGCGACGGTCATCAATATAACGTTCCCTCCCAGTACGCAGGCTCGCCCATTACGGCTGAAACCGCCCGAACCTTGAATGATATGCTTGCCGTTTCGCTGGAGAAGGAATCATCGCAGGCATTGCTGCCCGGGTATCGCCTGGCAGGCAAGACCGGCACTGCCCAGATCCCGACCGAGTATGGCTATGATGCCACGCATACCAACGTTTCGTTTATCGGCTGGGGTCCGGTGGACGACCCACAATTCATGGTGTATATCTGGCTGAACAGCCCGAGTACATCCATCTGGAGCTCTGAAACGGCAGCGCCAGTGTTCTCGGAGATCGCAGAGCAGACAGTCATCATGCTGAACATCCCGCCCGATGTTGTCCGCAGTCAGATTGTGAATAAATAGATGCTGACCCTTGCCGACGCCCTCGAAGCCCTGACGAACCTTCGTCCTCTCGCTACAACGGTGATCACCGAAGCGGTGATCGACTCGCGCCAGGTGATCCCCGGCTCGCTGTTCGTGGCCATCCCCGGTGAGAAGGCGGACGGGCATGACTATATCGGCGAAGCATTTCGCCGCGGGGCTTCTTTTTCTTTAATACAGCGCGAAGTGGACGCTTCGTTCCAGGTGCTCGACCTGCGTTCCATTTCATCTATGGAAGACTTTTCTAAGAGCAATCTCCAGCCGCCGCTCTGCCTGCGTGTGGATAACACGGTGACTGCCCTGCAGCAGATCGCCCGTTACTGGCGGCGCAAGCTCGATATCCGTGTGATCGGCATTACCGGCAGTGTGGGCAAATCCACCACCAAGGAAATGATCGCCGAGGTGCTGAGCACCCGCTACCGCACGCTCAAGAGTCCTGGAAATCTCAACAATGAGATCGGTCTTCCCTTGACCCTGCTGCGCTTGAGCTCAGGCCACCAGCGTGCCGTGTTGGAGATGGGATTTTACGTACCCGGTGAGATTGCCTTCCTGTGTGACATTGCCCTGCCCCAAATCGGTGTGGTGACGAACATTGGCACAGTCCACGCCGAACGGGCCGGCTCGCAGGAAGCGATTGCCTACGGCAAATCGGAACTGGTCCAGGCACTGCCCCCCGCGCCGGAAGGGGTGGCCATCCTGAACTTCGATGACCCATGGGTGCGCAAGATGGAAGAGAGGACCAAAGCCCGCGTCTTCTTTTACGGCCTATCTCCCGAGGCGAACCTGTGGGCCGACAATGTGGTTGGCCTGGGCCTGGAGGGGATCCGCTTCCGACTGCATTACCGCGGCGAGACCATGTATGTGAAGATCCCCGTGATCGGCCGGCATTCCGTGCATACGGCGCTGCGTGCCGCGGCGGTCGGGCTTGCCGAAGGCATGAACTGGCAGGAAATCCTGGAAGGCCTGAGCCAGGGCCATACCCAGCTGCGTCTGGCGGCCGTTCGCAGCCAGACCGGCGCCCTGCTGCTTGACGATACTTATAATGCCTCGCCCGAGTCCATGCTTGCGGCGTTGAACCTTCTCGACGAGCTGGATGGGCGAAAGGTGGCAGTCCTTGGAGATATGCTTGAATTGGGTCCGTATGAGCGCGGCGGGCACGAGCTGGTGGGTCTGCGGGCCGCGCAAGTGGTCAACATCCTGCTTACGCTGGGCGAGCGCGCCCATATGATCGCCGATGCTGCCCGGCGGGCCGGGATGAAGAAAAATACGATCATCGAGTTCGATGAGTTCGATCCCCTTGTGGAATGGCTGAAGGCCAATCTGACATCCAAAGATACGGTGTTGATCAAAGGGTCCCACGGCCTGCGCATGGACCGGATCACATCCCTACTGGAGCAGCGCTCATGAGCGAGACCTCATTCGTCCTCAGCCTGGCTATGCTCTCCTTTGTGATGACAGTCATCTGGGGAACGCCGCTCCTGCGGGTCCTGCGCCATTTCAAGATCGGTAAGCTCATCCGCGTCGACGAGCCGGGCCATCACAACGTAAAGATGGGGACTCCCACCATGGGAGGCGTGCTCTTCATCCTGCCGGTCCTCCTGTTGACCCTGCTCCTGAACGCGGCCGTGTTCATCGGGCTGGATGTGATCGGCCGCTCTGTTCTTGTACCTTTGATCGTGATGGTTGCCTATGCCGCCCTCGGCGCCCTGGACGACTGGGAAGGCCTGCGCGGCAAGCGCCGCGGCGAAGGGATGCGTGCCCGTACTAAATTTCTGGCTCAGGTGGCGCTGGCATTGGGTACGGCTTTCGTGTTGAAAGTGCTTTTGGATGTGCCGCAGCTGCGTTTGCCAGGCATAAGTGATGATATCGAGCTGGGCTGGTGGTATATCCCGATCGCGGCGTTCATTATCGTCAGCGAGTCGAATGCAGTCAACTTTACAGATGGCCTCGATGGCCTGGCCGGGCTGATCTCAGCCACAGCCTTTGCCGCCTTTGGCGGGATTGCCTTAATGCAGGAGCAAACCTATCTGGCTCGGTTCTGCTTTACAGTGGTCGGCGCGATCTTTGGTTTCCTGTGGTTCAACGTCCACCCGGCGGAGCTGTTCATGGGCGACACCGGCTCACTGGCTCTCGGCGCGACCCTGGCTGTGGTGTCGTTGATGACAGGACAGTGGCCTCTCCTGCTGGTCATCGCCGTGATCCCGCTCAGCGAGGCGTTGAGTGTGGTGATCCAGGTGCTGTATTTCAAGATCACGAAAGGCAAGCGCTTCTTCAAGATGGCTCCGCTTCACCTGCATTTCGAGCTGCTGGGCTGGAGCGAGACCCAGGTGGTGCAGAGGTTCTGGTTGATCGGCCTGCTGGCTGCCATGGTCGGCATGGGATTGGCGGTGGTGTAAACGATGAAGGATTGGACCGGCAGGCGCGTATTGATCCTCGGAGCCGCCCGTCAGGGACTGGCCCTGGCGCGCTGGCTGTCGCTGCATGGCGCACATGTCACGCTCAGCGACATGCGCAGCGCGGACGATCTGCGCCTGGCCCGCGAATCGCTGGCTGAGTTCCCAATCCACTGGGAAGTGGGCGGTCACCCGCTCGAGTTGCTCGATGCGACCGATGTTTTATGTCTCTCCGGCGGGGTTCCACTGACCCTTCCCATCGTGGCCGAAGCGGTCAAGCGCGGCATCCCGCTTTCGAACGATTCGCA
>DASUOS010000158.1:0-7233 GCA_036276515.1 Anaerolineales bacterium
AGATTCCCACCCCAAAGGCGAACCAGGCCACCCGGCTCTGGAAGTTAAACCCCTCAAATTCGATCACCGCATTGATCCAGACCTGGAAGATCAGATAGATGAAATCCAGCAGGGCACTGTTCAGAAGAGACAGGAAGGCACTTAACGGCGATTCCTGGAATCCCGTCACAAATGAGCTGATCTCTCCGATCCGGCTCGTGGTCCGGAAAATTTGAGGGAAGTACACAATCCGGCACCAAAAGTAGAAGACTGTGATCAGTACATAAGGAAGGGAGAGGAGCAGGACACGCCGGAGCCTGTCCCGGACGCTGGAATACTCATCCGATACAAGCATCCAGAGGATCACCGGGCGGACGAGCTCGAGCCCGGAGAAATATTCGGTGGTGAAAAGATGAGCAAAGGTCGCCAGCCAGGATAGTGGAAAAAGGATACATCTCCATTGGGGGCGCCTGATCGCCAGGACCATCAAATAAATCGATAGCGCAAACAGCAGGAACGTCATGATATGGCGCGCCTTGGTCGCCGATTGCGACTGCTGCAGAAAACCGGGATACAACAGGATCAGCATGCCCAGCCAGTAGAAGTGGTTCTCATAGCGCGGCCAGAGCAGGATCAGCGCCCGGGTGAAGATCAGCACGCCTGCCCAGCGGATGAGCAGCGTGACAACATGCCAGCCGACCGGATCGGATCCGACAAGCGAATGGATTAATTGATACGTCCAGGGGAAGGGACGGTCGGTGGAGTAGAACTCGAACTGCAGGGAGGGATCGAGCTCGTTGAACATGACGATCTCCCAGTCGTCCCAGTAATAGCCCAACGAAGGCAGTACGTACAAATAGGTAACAAACCCCATCAACAATAAAGCCGCCGGATAGAACCAGGGCTTTTCAGAGAACTTCTTTAATTTGTCAAAGGTGTTGATGGTGTCATGGAGCATCAGAGCTTAACTTCCCCAGAATCGTCTTCCACTTTCAGGCTGCGCAGGGCCTCGTCCATGCTGGTCGCCGCGTCCCGCCGCATACCGGCCGCGGTCGTGCCGCAATAGGGACAGATATTCCACGGCAGCTCCATCAGCCGGTTGCAGTTCTCACAGTTCTTCTTGAGCTTGGTATGGCAGTTCGGGCAGACCTGCCAATCGTCCTTGACGCGCCGCTCACAGCCGGGACACAGGGGCAGATCCTCCAGTGCCTGGAGGAGTGCCTCCTCTTCGAGTGTCCGCTGGTATTCCTCTTCGAGGGTCCGCGGCGGGCGCAGGATGAGATAGACCAGAACCCCGGGCAGGTTCAGCACGGCAACAAGCAATGTGGCCAGCGTCTGCACGAGCGGATCACGCGCCCGGGTGCGGATATCGCGGTAGGTCCAGATGACGAGCGAGATCCAGAGCGCCGCCAGGAATGCGCCGCCGAAGCCGGTGAGTACAAGAATAAGATTGCTGATGAAGGTGGGATCCAGGGTCATGACATCCTCGATGGGCAATTGTATCTCATCTCAGGGGGTATCGTGATGGAAGTGCCACTCCCCCTCGCCCTGGTCCACATAGGAGCGCATGCCGATCACCTGGTAGAAGGTGATGCCGGGCCGCATGTAGATAAGTCCGCCGCCGGGGGTTGTAATCAATAGAGGCTGATTACCGTTCGTGCGGTGCCAGCGCGCCTGGATGGCCACTCCATCGCGGAAGACATAGGCTTCTCCGGAGCCGGTGAGATCGATATGATAGACCTCATCCTCCTGGTCAAAGGTGTTGGCAAAATTATGATGGGCCAGAAGCACAATCACATTCGAAGCATGGACGGTTTCCCCGGTGACCTGGTCGGTCAGCGGTTCATAGGTTTCAGGCTTGTTGTTTCGATAGTCATCCGTCTCCTGATAGCGGATATATTGCCTGGTTTCAGGCTCATACTGCCAGTAGTTATATGAATCAAAGGAATAGTAGGTGGCAATTTTCGTACCCTGCAGGTCAGAGAGCGGGGTCAGGTCATTGAAGAACCCGCTGCGGATCTGGGGACGGTTGTCGTCCAGGCTGTTCTCGACTACACAGTCTTCCCACTCTGGAGAGTAGAAATAGGAATTGTTATAGTCTTCGATGTTCCGTTCGGTCCTGAACCTGAACGGCGGGCAGGACCCGCTGGAGGGCACAACGACATAGTCGGCAAAATCGCTTTCCTGGAAGTCGTCGAGCACGCGCGGATCAGCAAATTTGAAGACCAGGAATGCCTGGTACATGCGCTGGATATTTTCATCGAAATAACGCCCGGACCGGACAGGTCCCACCCATTCGGAATTATTTCCATAGAAGACCGCAATAAAACGCGTCAACCCGCCTTCGATGTAATACTCGAAGACATTGTCCGCCAGCGTCAAACCGGATTGGGGGCGGATATAGCGCGGATAGTTCGCCACCTTGATCGCCAGCGGACGCCTTTCGAGCAGGGATGGGTCGGTGGGAGGCAGACCGGTCAACGGGTTCAGGATGGTGGGAAGTGTGAAGGGCGGGACGGTCACCTCCGCCGGGAGAGACTCGGGCAGGATCACGAATTCGGTTGCCGTGGGCGGCGGAGAGGTAAGCGTGACCGGCGGGAGCTCCAGCGGTGTCGGCGCAGATCCGGCGTAGGGGGACTCGGCGGCGTTGCCGTTCTGAGGCTGGAAAGGGGTCGGAGAGGGGTTGCCCGCGGCGAGGGAAATATCGTTTGTGCGGGCAGTACAGGCAGACAGAAAAAGCATCAGGATGGCGAGCAGGCGATGCAAATGCATGAGGATGATTGTACAACAAACAAATGGGCCTGCAAACCCCGGCTGCTTCTATGAAAAGTGCGAAAGAGACAGCCGGGGCAAACCCCGGCTGCTTCAAATAGGAGGAGTAAAGCGGCAGCCGGGGTAAACCTGATAAAATCATCCGTGCATGTCCATCCTGATCACATTCCTGATCCTGGTCCTGACCGCGCTGACGCTTCTGATCCTGCGGATCACCATCCCGGGTTTTCGTTACAACTGGGTCCTTGCGGTCGGCGGCACGCTCATTGCCTGGATCAGCGCTTTTCTATGGCAGCTGCAAATGCCGGTTCGCCTGCAGTTGACAATCTGGCAGCCAGCCACCCTTTTTTCCCAATCTCCTGCTTTCCTCGCAGACCGGACCTCCTGGGCCTTTACCATCAGCCTGATCGCCTTATGCCTGGCGATCATCCTGACCGCCGTAGTACGACCGCGCTTTCCGAGCCCGATCAACTGGGTCGGCACGCTGGTCATGACATCGCTGGGGATGCTGGCGCTGGTGGCGGATAATCCTCTGACGCTGCTCCTGATCTGGGCGGCGATCGACCTGGTGGAGCTGGTGGTCCAGATCTGGTTCGTGGAGGACCCGAAGCTCAGTGAACGGGTGGTGATCTCCTTCGCTTCGCGCGCCACCGGGATCCTCATCCTGCTCTGGGCGGACATGGCTGCCGCAGCCAGCGGTCAAATCTCGGACTTCCGTGCCGCGACCCCGCAGACGGGGCTGTACCTGCTGATCGCCGCGGCCTTACGGGTAGGCGTCCTGCCTCTTCACCTTCCCTATCCCAGCGAGTCGGCATTGCGGCGGGGTTTCGGCACCGGCCTGCGCATGGTTTCGGCGGCATCCAGCCTGGTCCTGCTGGCGCGCATCCCGGCGAGCAGCATCGTGTCGCCGATCAATCCGTATCTGCTGATGCTGGTGGCCGTTGCAGCTGTTTATGGCGGGTGGATGTGGCTGCGTGCTCCCGACGAGCTGACCGCCCGGCCGTACTGGCTGATCGGCATGGGCTCACTGGTGGTTGCCGCAGCCCTGCGGTCAAACCCGACCGGCGCAGCGGCCTGGAGCTGCGCGCTGATCCTTTCAGGCGGCGCGTTGTTCCTGTCCTCGGAGCCCAGCAAATGGCTGGCACGCGCTCTGTTCGCGGGCGCCTTCGCAATATCGGCGCTGCCTTTTTCTCTTACGGCAACCGGCTGGGTCAGCGGCGGGACAGGCTTTTGGCCCGCCTTTCCGATTCTGCTCCTATCGCAGGCCATGCTGGTCGCCGGCTATGTCCGGCATGCCCAGCGAACCCTCACCCGCCTGCCTCATGGTGAGCAGCCCATATGGGCCAGGAATGTATATCCCATTGGGATTGCGCTCCTGCTATTGACAGCGGTCCTGCTTGGGCTGTTTGGCTGGGATGGCGCATTGAAAATTGGAAACGTGCTGGCGGGCCTCATCGTCCCTGCTGCCGCGTTTGGCCTGCTCTGGCTCACGCCGCGCCTGCGCATCCTCAACCCTGTACGCGCCCATTGGGTGCGGCCCACAAACACCTCCTGGCTGGATTGGATCTATCAGGGATTCTGGAATCTGTATCGCCAGCTGGGGCGGGTCAGCAATGCCTTCACGAACCTGCTCGAAGGCGAAAGCGGAATCATGTGGACTCTGCTTTTTCTCGTGCTCTTCATTACCGTGTTTACACAAAGGACTCCCTGAGCCATGGCCCTTACCATCGCCTGGGTTGCAGTCGTGATCCTGCTCATCACCTCGGCAGGGCTGCTGATCGTGCGCGACTGGCGCTGGACCATGGTCCTGCTTGCCATTCAGTATCTGGGCATGTTTGTATTGACCCTTCAACACTGGCCGCTTGGCATGTCGTCGGTTAAGCTGGTGGCAGGCTGGATGTCCGCGGCCACACTTGGTATGACCCGCTCCGGCTTCCCCTCCGAGGGCATTGAGGAACAGGGCATCTGGCCGCGCGGGCGCCTCTTCCGCCTCTTTGCCGCGGGGATCGTGCTCCTGATCGTCGCGGCCACCACACCCACCGTGGACACGATCATGGCCGACGCGGGGTATGCGGTCACCTCGGGGAGCCTGCTCCTGATCGGCATGGGACTTCTTCACCTTGGGATCACATCGCACATCCTGCGCGTGGTCATCGGCTTGCTGACCGTGCTCGCCGGGTTCGAGATCCTTTATTCTGCTGTGGAGGGCTCGATCCTGGTCGCCGCCCTGCTGGCCGCCATTAACCTGGGGCTGGCCCTGGTCGGAGCATTCCTGCTCACCGCCGAAAACACACCGGAAGAGATCGACGTCGAATGAGCGCACCTGTCATCTGGATCCTGTTCCCGATCCTGGTCGGGATCCTGCTGTTGTTCATTAGCAACCAGCGGGCCCTCAGCGTTGTCGGAGGCCTGGTCGGTTTACTGCTGGCTGTCGCCGCCCAGTTCATTCCGATCGATACTGCAATAACGATAGGCGGATTTTCTCTTATGATAAATCCCTCCCTGACCGTTCTGGGGCGCACGCTTCTGATCCAGCCCGCAGAGGGCCCTCTCCTGGCCATGATCTATGGCGCAGTGACCCTATGGTTTTTTGGCGCCGAGGCGGCCAATTCCGCCAGGCGGCTCATCCCCATTGGATACATCATCACCGGGTTGATGGTTGCCACCATTGCCGTGGAGCCCTTCCTGTATGCCGCGCTGTTCATCGAGATGGCGATCCTGCTGGCCATACCGCTGATCACCAGTATCCATTCACCGCCCAGCCGGGGCGTCATCCGCTTCCTCGTCTACCAGACCCTCGCCATGCCGTTCATTTTGCTGGCAGGCTGGCTGCTCGGCGGCGTAGAGGCCAGTCCGGGGGACCTGGCTCTCGCCACCCAATCTGCCTCCATGCTGGGACTGGGCTTCGCCTTCCTGCTGGCAATTTTTCCGCTCTATAATTGGATCCCGATGCTGTCGGAAGAAGTTTCCCCGTACGCATTGGGTTTCCTGTTATGGATCCTGCCCACGATTACCATCATCTTTGGCGCCGGGTTCATCGACCGCTATGCCTGGCTCCGTTCTTCCCCGGACCTGATGACGGCCCTGCGCCTGGCCGGCCTGGCCATGCTGGTCACCGGCGGTCTCTTTGCCGCCTTCCAGCGCAACCTGGCGCGCATCATGTCCTACGGGGCGATCGCCGAGACCGGCTTTTCCATCCTGGCCCTCAGCCTGAATATCAGCACCGGCATCCCAGTCCTGTTTCTGCTCATCCCGGCCCGGGCCCTGGGCCTGGCGGTCTGGTCGCTTTCCGTCACCATCATTAAGGGAGAAGTGGAAACCATGCGTTTTGGCGCCACGCGCGGCATTTTGCGGATCCTGCCGTTTGCCGGCACAGGCATGATCATTGCCGCGCTGTCGACCGGTGCCTTCCCACTCCTGGCCGGATTCCCGGGTCGCCTGGCCCTGTGGGAAAACCTGGCTCGCGACTCGCTCTCCGGGGCGTTGTGGATGGGGATCGGTATCATCGGCCTGCTCACCAGCACCTTCCGTTCCCTGGCGGTCATTAGCATGGCGGAGGAATACACTAGCTGGGAGCCGCGCGAAAGCCTGACCCAGCGGATCATGCTCGGGCTGGGCGTGATCATGCTGTTCCTGTTGGGCCTCTTTCCCCAGGCAATCCAGTATTTTTTCAGGGATCTGCCCCTGATGTTCGAGCATTTGGGACGTTAAGGAGCAAAATCAGCAGGGGGTATAATCGGCTCCATGTACCCTTCTGGAGGATCCCATGGAATTTGAGCAACTCGTCAAACGCCTCGAATGGCTGGATGAAGAACACCGCAAGTCAAGGGCTGTGATCACCCGTCTCGAGGAGCGAATGGCCGCGCTGGAGGGAAACATTGACACGGTCGCAAAACAATTAAAGCCACTCCCCAAGCAGATCGCAGATATCGCCAGCACGGCGGCACGCCTCAACCAGTTCGATGCGATCTTTGCCAGGCAGCGGGAGGACATGAAACAGGCGATCGAAGAGATCGAAAAGAGATATCAAAAACGGGAGCTTGAGGTCACCAAGCGTCATCATGAGGATCTCGAACCCCTGCATAAAGCCATCGATGAATTACGGAGGCGGATCGAAAGCGAGTTCCCGCCAATCAAGCACGATATCAAGGCCCGCATCCTGGAGGAGGCACGTCTTAATGAAGCCATCAAGGTACTAAAGCCGCCCATCGACGACGCGGTGCGCATTGCACAGGAGGCTATCCGTACCCAGCACGTCTTCGACGAGGCCCGCAGGCAGGAAGCCAAGCGCGTCGCCGACCTGCAGGGTGAGCTGACCGCCCTGCGCAAACGGATCGACGAAGTACGCTCCCGGAGCGACCTGACCATGGACAGTTACAAGAACATCGAGAGCCGCATCCGCGAATTACACCTGTCCGAGTCGGAGCGCAAGGCCGCCCAGATCGCCTTCATCGAGCAGCAGTCCATCGTCCAGATCGACCG
>DASUOS010000159.1:0-11173 GCA_036276515.1 Anaerolineales bacterium
TTCAACACCAACCGCATCAGCCTTCTGGACCGCGGCTTTGTCTTCGCCATCGGACACATCCGCGGCGGCTCGGAAATGGGCCGCGCCTGGTACGAGAACGGCAAGATGAAGCACAAGCGCAACACGTTCACCGACTTCATCGCCTGCGCCGAACACCTGATCAAAGAGAAGTTCACCCGGACGGAAAAGCTCGCCATCATGGGCGGCTCCGCCGGCGGATTGCTGGTGGGCGCCTGCCTGACCCTGCGGCCTGACCTGTTCGGCGCGGTCGTGGCCCAGGTCCCGTTTGTGGATGTGATCAATACCATGAGCGACCCGTCCATTCCTCTGACAACGCTCGAATACGACCAGTGGGGCAATCCCGCCGATAAGGAGTATTTCGAGTACATGATGTCCTACTCCCCCTACGACAACATCCGCCCGGCAAAATATCCCCACATCCTGGTCACCACCGGCCTGAACGACCCGCGCGTCGCCTACTGGGAACCGGCCAAGTTCACTGCCAGACTCAGAGAGCTCAAAACCGACGACAACACGCTGATCCTGCGCACCAACTTCGAGGCCGGTCATGCCGGCGCCAGCGGGCGTTACGATTTTCTCAAGGAAGTTGCCTTCGACTACGCCTTCCTGATCGACAAAATCGGGAACTAATCGTTTCCAGCGACCCGAACCAGAACAGCGCCATAAACAGGCGCTGTTCTGCTTGCAGGCGGCAGCATACTACTTCCGTTCGATCTCCACATTCCCTGACAGGCTCTTCCATAATTTCTCCACAGTGGGTTGGTATTCTTGTGAAAACATTGATCAGGAGAAAACACCCATGAAAGCTATTGTCCATGAGTCGTATGGCCCGCCCCATGTATTGAAAATCGTAGACATTGAAAAGCCGGCTGTCCCGGAGGATGGTGTGCTGGTACGAGTGCACGCCTCCTCCGTGAACATCGCGGAGTGGTATGGGATGACCGGTCTGTTCCTGGCCCGCATCGGCGGCGGACTTGCCCGGCCAAAGGACATTCGACTGGGCGCTGATTTTGCAGGTGTGGTCGAGGCGGTTGGCAACAGCGTCTCGGATTTCAAGCCCGGCGATGAAGTCTTTGGTGGAAGGCACGGAGCGTTTGCCGAGTATGTGACCGCGAGTGAAGCGATCGCGCTGAAGCCATCCAACATCACATTCGAAGAAGCCGCCTCGGTCCCGATCGCGGGGATCACCGCCCTGCAGGGTCTTCGAGACCATGGGAAGATCCAGCCGGGACAAAAGGTCTTGATCAACGGCGCGTCCGGTGGCGTTGGCACGTTTGCCGTCCAGATCGCCAAAGCATTTGGAGCCGAGGTGACTGCCGTGTGCAGCACAAGGAACGTCGAATGTGCACACTGGCTGGGAGCCGATCATGTCGTGGATTACACCCGGGAAGATTTCACTCGCAGCGGTCAGCGCTATGACCTGTTGTTCGATGTCGCCGGGAGCCGGTCCTGGCCTGAGTACCGGCGCGTGCTCAAGCCGGATGCAAGGGTTGTCCTCGTTGGGGGGCCAAGGACTCCGCTGATCGGGCCGCTCAGTCACATTATCAAGATCCATCTCACCTCACTCGGTTCCGGCCGGAAGGTGGTTTTCTTCGTTGCCAAATTCATACGAGCGGACTTTATCGCCTTGAAAGAGCTGATGGAAGCCGGCAAGATCAAACCCTTCGTAGAGCGAGTCTATCCGATGACACAGATCGCAGAGGCCATGCATTATCTGGGAACCGGCCACGCCAAAGGGAAGATCGTTGTGACAATGGCTAAGGAAATGGAGAAAATCAAATGACGAGTCAGACGGCTACAGGTTCCCCACAGGCCTATGCGCGAGCTGCCGGCCTCCTGTACCTGATGGTGATTGTCGCCGGCATCACCGCCCAGATCGGCATTGCTGGCAGTATTATTGTAGAAGGGGATGCCGCGGCAACCGCAGACCGCATGTTGGTAAACAGGGAGTTGTATCAGCTGGGGTTCACGATCTACCTCATCGAAATGACATGTCAGATTGCCATGACCGTCCTCTTCTATATACTGCTTAGACCGGTGAACCGAAACATCGCTTTGCTTGCGCTGGTCTTCGAATTGGTTGGCTGTACCATCAAGACGCTGAGCCGCCTCTTCTACATTGCCCCCCTGCTCGTTCTGGGAGATTTCCCCTACCTGGATGTAGTCAGCGCCCCACAGTTGCAGGCAGTAGCGCTTCTGCTGCTTAATGTCAACAATGAGGCAGCGGGAATCGCCTTGCCGTTCTTTGGGATTTCCACGATCCTATATGGCTATCTGATATTCAAGTCCACCTTTTTGCCCCAACTTTTGGGAGTGTTGTCGATGCTGGCAGGATTGGGTTGGTTGACATTCCTATATCCTCCCCTCGGGAATCAATGGTTCCCATATATTCTACTCCTGGGGCTGATCGGCTCAGTAGCAAAAATTCTGTGGCTGCTTGTCAAAGGTGTGGATGCAGAGCAATGGCGAAAACTTGCACTCGAGCCTGCTTGAGTTTGGGCATCCGGCAGACGATTGCCCGCTTTGGATACGTGACCGAATCCAGACGACTGCTTTCGACTCGCCCTGTTCTCCTTTATACTTCACCTATGTCTCAGTTGATCCTCGTTGTCGATGACGAACCCAAGGTTGCCCGGCTTGCCCGCGACTATCTGGAGAAGCATGGATTCCGGGTCGTCGCCGCCGCCGATGGCCAATCGGCGCTGGCAGCAGCACGTCGCGAAAAGCCCGACCTCGTCATCCTAGACCTCATGCTCCCGGTCATCGACGGGCGCGAAGTCTGCCGCATCCTGCGCCGCGAAAGCGATGTGCCGATCATCATGCTGACCGCCCTCTCGGAAGAAATCGACCAGGTGACCGGCCTCGAGATCGGCGCCGACGATTACATCACCAAGCCATTTTCCGTGCGTGCCCTGGTGGCGCGCGTCCGGGCGCTCCTGCGCAGGACGCGCGGGGAAGTGAGAGGACCCAGCACCATTCGCACAGGCGGGCTGGAGATCGATCCGGAAAAACATCGGGTCACCTTTAACAGAGCTCCGCTCAAGCTCACACCGAACGAATTCAAACTGCTCTATCTACTTGCCAGCCGTGCAGGCCAGACCTTTACCCGCGAGCAGCTCCTCGATGATCTGCACGGAGCCTCATCCGGCCTGGACCGCAGCGTGGATTCACATATCAAGAATTTGAGGAAAAAACTCGAAACCGCATCCGGAGAGTCCATGATCGAGACCGTCTATGGCATCGGCTACCGCTTCATTGAAGAGTGACAGGCGATCTACGCGTGACAGCATATCCCAAATGACCGACAGCTCCCCATCCTCGCAGAACAAAAATAACGAAGGCCGCTTTTTTCCATGGATCATTTTTGTCTTTGGCATCCTGTTCCTGTTTATGGGAGGCAGTGCTGCTGTTCTATACCTGATCTTTTCTGAATACTCCGGGGTCAGGAATATCTGGCTTCTCATCTGCGGAGCGCCGGTGGTAGTGATCTTTCTCCTCCTTATCACTATCTACACCCTGTACTCCCGCTTTGGCAGGCCGTTGAGACAGATATTCGATGCCATCGATTCGGTAGCCGAGGGCGACCTCTCGGTACGGGTACCCGACGATAACTCGCCGCAATTCGGCGAATTGATCAGGCGCTTCAATCGGATGGTTGGCGATCTGGAACGCGCCGGGCAGCAGCGCCGCAACCTGACGGCCGACGTCGCCCACGAGCTCCGAACACCCCTGCACCTGATTCAGGGCAACCTCGAAGGTATCCTTGACGGCGTATACCAGCCAACGCCCGAACACATCAACGCCACGCTGGATGAAACCCGGCTGCTCACCCGCCTGGTGAACGACCTGCAGACCCTCTCCCTGGCCGAAACGGGACAGCTCCCGCTTCACCCCACCCGCTTCACGATCGCCGATTTGATGGCCGACATTGTCTCGAGCTTCTCGGCCCAGGCTGCCTCCTTGGGAATTGATCTGCAAACTCCCATCACCGACCCCGATCTGGAAATCGTTGCCGATTATGACCGGCTCAACCAGGTTTTATCCAACCTCATTTCCAATGCACTGAGACACACGCCCGCGGGTGGGACGATTTCCATCGAAACAGAACCACTGACCGGCGCGGAGAGGGGCGTACGCGTCACCGTTGGCGATACCGGTTCGGGCATCCCCGCTGAGGACCTGCCCTTCATCTTCGACCGTTTCTGGCGCGGCGACCGGTCGCGCACCGGGCGAACCCACAGCGGACTTGGACTGGCCATTGCAAGACAACTTATCCACGCACATGGGGGCACGATCGAAGCCCAGAGCGACGGCCTGCCGGGCAAAGGCACGATATTCACGATCGAAGTACCACAACCATAAATGAAACCGGAGCCTTTCGGCTCCGGGATTTCATTTATGCAGGTTGAGGTTCAGGTGTCGCCTTCGCCACCACATCCTCCAGCATTTTCGTGGTCAGCGATTTCGGGCGTTCGAGCGGCATGCCCAGGGCACGGGCCCAGACGTAATTGGCCGTCACACCGAGGGCGCGGCCCACGCCAAACAACACAGTGTAGAATTCGAACTCGCGCACACCGTAATAATATTGAAGTGTGCCGCTGATCGCGTCCACGTTCGGGGCGGGGTTCTTGGCCTTGCCCTGTTCACGCAGCACCTGCGGCACCACGTCGAAGACCATGTCGGCCAGGCGGACCAGCTCATCCTCGGGGAAGCGCTTCTTGGCGAATTCCATCTGGGCCATGTAACGGGGATCGGGCACGCGCAGGACGGCATGTCCATAGCCGGGGATGACATGCCCGCTGTTCAGCGTATCCCACGAGAACCTGTACAGCTCGTCGCGGGTGGGCACGCCGCCAAACTTGTTCTTCACATCGATCAACCAGGCCAGGCCTTCCTGGTTGGCCAGTCCATGCAGCGGACCGGCCAGCCCGTTCAACGCGGCCGAGAACGACAGATACGGGTCCGAGAGCGCTGAGCCGACCAGGTGCATGGTGTGGGCCGAGACGTTGCCCGATTCGTGGTCGCTGTGCAGGATGAAGTACAGGCGGGCCAGCTCGGCATAGCCTTTCTTATCCGACACTTTCATCATGCGCGAAAAGTTCAGGCCGTAGTCCTGACGCGGGTTGTATTTTGGCTTGGACGTCTCGCCGAAGTATTTCATGCGGTAGATATAGGCGGCGATGATCGGGAGCTTGGCGGTCAGGTCCAGGCTGTCCTCCAGGGCGGCCTCCCAGTACTGGTCCTTCTTCATCTCGTGATAGCGGGCGGCGAAGACCGATTTGTTCTGCAGGGCAAGAACAGCCTGCGAGAACAGCGTCATCGGGTGGGTCTCCTTGGGCATGGTCTTGAGCATCTTGAACACATAGTCCGGGACGCTGGCGCGCCGGGCCCATTCGGCTTCCACTTCCTGAGCCTGTTCCTTGGTCGGCACCTCGCCGATCAAAAGAAGGTAATAGAGGCTGCCGACGAGGGGCATCTTGCCGCCGCGCGCCTTGGGCAGCTTCTTGAGCAGCTCAGGAATGGTCATGCCCCGGAACAGGATGCCGTGGGCCGGATCCACGAAGGAGACATCGGTCAGCAGCGACTTGATGTCGCGCATGCCGCCGATGACCTGTCCGATGGTCACATCGTCCACTTTGACCTCGCCATGTTCCTTGGCCAGCGACTTGATTCGTTCACGCCACTCGGGCATTTGAGCAGAAAGTTTCTCGTGCAGGATCATGAGTTCTCCTTGTGTTTGGAGCAGACAGGGAAACAAGTACACATATTCCTGTCTACCTGTCTACCTTTTTACCTCTTTACCTGTCTACAGCTCCACCAGCTTCTTCAGCGCCTCGTGCGTTTCCTTCACAGAGGCGGCCGATGTATCGAACATCGCCTTCTCGGAGTCATCGAACTTGTACTCGATGATCTTCTCCATGCCGCTGCGACCCAGCATGACCGGCACGCCAAAGAACATGTCGTTCAGGCCGTATTCCCCATCCATGTACGCTGCGCACGGGACGATCAGGTGTTTGTTCTTGAGGATCGCCTCCGCCATCTGGGCACAGGCCGCGGAAGGTGCGTAAAAGGCCGAGCCGGTCTTGAGCAGATTGACGATCTCGCCGCCGCCCTTGCGCGTCCGGGCTACGATCGCCTCCAGCTTGTCGGCGGGCAGGTATTCATTCAACGGGATCCCGGCAATATTCGAATGACGCGTCAGCGGGACCATTTCATCGCCATGCCCGCCCAGCACATAGCAGTTGATGTTCTCCACGCTGACACCGGTCTCCTGCGCCACAAAGGCGCGCATGCGGGCCGAGTCCAGGATCCCGGCCTGGCCGATGACGCGCTCGCGCGGCAGTCCCGTCTTTTTCATCGTCAGATAGGCCATCGTGTCAAGCGGGTTGGTCAGCACGATGTAGATCGCGTCGGGCGAATGCTTCAGCGTCTCGGTGGCCGCCCTGCCGACGATCTCGGCATTGGCCGATAACAAATCATCACGGCTCATGCCCGGTTTGCGGGGCAGTCCTGCCGTGATGATGATGATGTCGGAGCCCTCCGTGGCGGCGTACTCGTTGGCGCCGGTGACCCGCACGTCCTTCCCGATGATGGGCATCGCCTGGAGCATGTCGAGTGCCTTGCCCTGCGGCATCCCCTCCACGACGTCGACAAGGACCAGGTCTGCAAGCTCACGTTCCGCAAGCCAGTGTGCCGTGGTAGCGCCCGTCATTCCTGCGCCGATGATGGAAATCTTGTTCATGACTCCTCCAAAGATAGGATATCAAAATTTTATCCGAAACGGGATTGAGATGAAAGTACAATTTGTCACATTTTTAGTAAAAATAGGAAGAAAAAGGGCTTCCCGGTGGGAAGCCCCAATTTCGATTACATCTCGCCCGAGCTCTCCGTCTCTTTCACAGCCGGAGCCTCGGTTGCCTCGAGGAAGCGGGTCGCCTGGATGGCTGCCGCCGCGCCCATCCCGGCTGATGTCACGACCTGGCGGAAGTGCGGGTCGGCCGCCTCCCCCGCTGCGAACACCCCGGGTACGTTGGTCTCCATCCGCTCGTTGACCTTGATGTAGCCCAGGTCGCTCATCTCGAGCTGGCCCATGAACATCTGGGTGTTGGGCGTGTGGCCGATAAAGATGAATACACCGTCCGTTTCGAAGATCGATTCTTCCCCGGTCTTGATGTTCTTGAGACGGATGGCTTCGAGCTTGTCGGTGCCGATGATCTCGGTGACCACCGAATTCAGGATGAAATTCATCTTGGGATGTTCCTTCGCCCGGCTCTGCAGCAGCGGGCTGGCCCGGAACTCCTCGCGGCGATGCACGATCGTTACCGACGAGGCATAGCGCGTGATGAACAGGCCTTCCTCCAGCGCGCTGTCCCCGCCGCCGACCACCACCACTTTTTTATCCTTGAAGAACCAGCCGTCACAGGTCGCGCAGTACGAGACGCCGCGGCCGGTCAGCTCCACTTCACCCGGGATCTCCAGATGATTCGGGCTTGCACCTGTGCCTACGATCACGACATCGGCCAGGTACTCTCCATTATCGGTATCGACCCGGAACGGGCGCTGAGAGAGGTCCACTGCGTTGGCCGAGGCGAACTCGGTCACCGCGCCAAAATGCTCGGCCTGTTTCTGGAAAAGCTCGCCCAGCTGGGCACCGCCCACGCCCTCCGGAAAACCGGGATAATTCTCGATGGTGTACGTTAAAGCCGCCTGCCCGCCCAGCTGCATGCCCGTCAGTACGACCGGCTGCAGCTCCGCCCGGGCGGCATACAGCGCCGCCGAATATCCTGTTGGCCCCGACCCCAGTATCAAGATCTTTACGTGTTTTGCATTCCCGTTTGATGACATAACTTAGTGGTTACCTCGCTTGTGAATTCCTTCCGAAATCCAGACGACATGGTCTGGGTGTATTTTACAGGAGAAACACAGTTTATACATTTCGTTAATGCAAATGATCCACTCACCAGTGAGCACCCTGCGCCGTCCCTCGCGAAGCATGCCCGAAGGGTACAGCGCAGGATGGTTCAGGAGAATCGCCGCCGAGGACGGCGGCTGGAGCAACCCCTTACTCGCTCACCCGCTTGATATTTGCACCCAGGTCGCGCAGCTTGTTATCCACATTCTCATAGCCGCGTTCGATCTGGCGGATGTTGCGAACGGTGGATTTTCCTTTGGCAGTCAGCGCTGCCAGCAGCAGCGACATGCCTGCCCGGATATCCGGGCTTTCCAGGTTCTCGCTGTAGAGCTGGTTGGGTCCCTGCACCAGGCAGCGGTATGGGTCACACAGGATGATCCGGGCGCCCATGCCCACCAGCTTATCGGTGAAATACATGCGGCCCGAGAACATCCAGTCGTGGAACATCACCGATCCCTGGGCCTGGGTGGCCACCGTGATGGCAATACTGATCAGGTCGGTCGGGAAGGCGGGCCAGACATTCGTCTTGATCTCGGGGATCGCGCCGTCCAGGTCGGGCATGATCTCCATGCGTTGGTCGGAGGGCACAATCAGATCGTCGCCCTCGGTATCCCAGGTCACACCCAGCCGGTCGAAGACGTGCCGGATCATCTGCAGGTTTTCCACCCCGGCATTTTTGATGCGCACGTTTCCATGCGTCACCGCAGCCGCGCCGACAAAGCTGATCACTTCCAGGTAATCGGGACCGATGGTGAACTCGCCGCCGTGCAGGCTTGTGACGCCGTGAATGTGCAGCGTGTTCGAGCCGATCTCTTCGATGTTCGCCCCCAGGCCGTTCAGGAAGTGGCACAGTTCCTGCACATGCGGCTCCGAAGCCGCGTTGCGGATGACCGTATCGCCACGCGCCATGACGGCTGCCATGATCGCGTTCTCGGTGGCGGTCACGCTGGCCTCGTCCATCAGGAAATCGGTGCCGCGTACTTTGTCGGAGCGGAAGCTAAAGCCACGATCGTATTGCACATCCACACCCAAAGCTCGCAGGGCCAGGATGTGGGTATCGAGCCGGCGGCGCCCGATCACATCTCCGCCGGGCGGCGGAATCTTGAACTCGCCGATCCGGGCGGTCAGGGGACCCGCAACCAGGATCGAGGCCCGGATCTTGCGGCACAGGTCCGGGTTCAGGTCAGCCGGTCGCAGGTCCCGGGCGCTGATCCGCCAGGTGGTGGCATCCAGCTCCTCCACCTGGGCGCCCAGGCTCTCGACCAGATCCCGCATCACCTGCACATCCTGGATGCGCGGGACGTTGCGCAGGACAACAGGCTCCTTGGTCAACAGGCAGGCCGCGACGAGCGGCAGCGCTGCATTTTTGTTTCCTGCCGGGGTCACCTCACCCTTCAATGGCGCCCCACCTTCGATGATAAATTTATCCATGTTTTTCTCCAGGGGAATCTCGCCGCGATTGTAAGACATATCGGGCGCCCCGGCAAGGAGAACGCTTGCACCCCGTTCGGGCCGCGAGCCCGCTGGGCGAGACGGCCTTCGGCGAGGACATTACAAATAACTTACACAGGGTTACAGGCGCTTTCTGGGGAAGCCATTGGACTATAATATAATGGATGACTTTAACACTCCTTATCCCCCTTGTCCTCGGATGGCTGGCTGGCCTGTTCATCAACTACTGCGCGGACGTGCTGCCCTTCACACGCCGCTTCAGCCGGCCGGTCTGCCGGGAGTGCCGGACTCCCTTTTCGTGGATGGATTACCTGACCCTGCGCGCCTGCCGGTCCTGCGGAAAGGGACGCAGCCTGCGCACGTGGCTGGTGCAGATCCTGGCGACCGTCTCTTTCATCTACGTTTGGATGTTTCCGTCAAAAGCGCTGGGGATTCCGCTCGGCATGATCGTGTTGATCTACTTCGGGGTCATCACGGTGATCGATCTCGAACACCGCCTGATCCTGCATCCCACCAGCCTGTTCGGGGCGGTGCTCGGCTTTCTTGTGGGCACCTCCATCCACAGCCGGATCGATGACAACGGGATTCTGGTCGGGATGGGATTGTCGCTGCTCGGCGGCCTGTTCGGTTTTGGCGTGATGTTCCTGCTCTACAAGCTTGGCGAAATCGTCGCCCGTGTCCGCGCCCGCAAAATGGAAGCTGCCGGACAGGCCGACGATGAGGAGGAAGCGCTGGGCGGCGGCGATGTGTATCTGGCTGGAGTGCTTGGCCTGATGCTCGGCTGGGACTTTATCGTGATCGGCCTTGCCTGGGGGATCATCTTTGGAGGTCTGGTCAGCCTGGTCTTTATCGCTGCGCTGTTGATCCGGCGGCGATATAGCAGCGAGGCGCTGATGACCTTCATCCCCTATGGGCCCTTCTTTATAATTGCCGCCTCGCTCCTGCTGTTCCAGCCATAAATTACATAACTGTTGGGCGGTGTTAGTACGAATGTCTCATTGGACACACCTGCTTGGCTATTAAACTAAGAAGTAGGTGTATCAGGAGTCAGTGATTAAGATGAATAACCTTAAATTTTTCAGGAAACAAAAATCGGCGCAGGCCATGGTCGAGTTCGCCATCGCGCTGCCGGTCCTGCTCTTGTTGCTCTATGGCATTCTTGAGGCGGGCAGGTTGTTATTCCTGTATTCGACCGTGGTGACCGCCAGCCGGCAGGCCGTCCGCTATGGGGCGACAACCGGTGAAGGCAACTCGGGTGTACCACGCTATCAGGACTGTACCGGGATCCGCGAGGCTGCCAATGCTGTAGGGTATCTTGGTGAGTTCGATACGATCAACCTGGCGTATGACCAGGGTGTGACGAATGCCAATCCGCCTGTCCCAATCGGTCAGACCCCGTACTGCACGGGACCGACAGATTCAAGCCTTACTACCAACATCCTGCAGGGAAACCGGACGCGGCTCGTGGTCACGGTCACCGAGCGGTTCTATCCGATCGTGCCTAAACTAGTCCCCTTCATCGAGCGGGACATAACCGCCTCAAGCGCCCGGACGATCCTGTACAGCGTCCCGATCGTTGTGGACCAGGATGAAGAGGAATGGTTCAAGACCCCGACCGAGCTTGTAATCACCGCCGACACCCCCGACCCCTCTGAGCTCAACCAGGCTGTCAATGTCTCCGTGCAGGTAACCGGAGGTACGCCCACCGGTACAGTGGAAATCAGCGGCGCCGATGTCAACTGTATGATCACTCTCGATGGCAGTGGCCAGGGCACCTGTACTGTGTAC
>DASUOS010000160.1:0-10450 GCA_036276515.1 Anaerolineales bacterium
GTTTCCGCCTGCCCAGCGCAATGGACAATCGCCCACTCAAGTTCGACGAGTTCGAGCAGGTGATGGGCGATACGATCTATACGTCTGCTACGCCGGGGCCGTATGAGATGCAGAAAGCAGACCAGGTGGTCGAGCAGATCATCCGCCCGACAGGACTGGTCGACCCCGAGGTGGAGGTCCGCCCGACCCGGGGCCAGGTGGACGATCTGGTCGGCGAGATCCGCCAGCGGGTGGAGAGAGGCGAGCGGACACTCGTCACGACCCTCACCAAGCGCATGTCGGAAGACCTGTCTGAGTATTTGCAGGAACTCGGTATGAAGGTCCACTACCTGCACTCGGAAGTCGAGACGCTCGAACGCGTGGGCATCCTGCGTGACCTGCGTTTGGGTGTGTTCGATGTGCTGGTGGGGATCAACCTCCTGCGCGAAGGCCTGGACCTGCCCGAGGTGTCGCTGGTCGGAATCCTCGACGCGGACAAGGAAGGCTTCCTGCGCTCCGAAACTGCCCTCATCCAGACCATCGGCCGCGCCGCCCGGCATGTCAACGGACGGGTGGTCATGTACGCCGACCGTATGACCGACTCGATGAAGCGCGCCATCGACGAGACGAACCGCCGCCGCGCCAAACAGGTGAAATACAACCAGGAACATGGCATCACCCCCATCAGCATCCACAAGGCGATCCACGACCTGACCGAGGAAATGAGTCCGCGGGCTGTAGCCGAGATGCGTGGTGACTACAAGACCCGGGATGCGAGCGGGATGCCGCGCAGGGAGATCCAGAGTATTATCGCCGAGATGGAGAAGCGAATGAAGGAAGCGGCGAAGAACCTGGAGTTTGAAAAGGCGGCCGCGCTGCGCGATGAAATGTACGAGCTCAAATCGCTGCTGGCAGAGGACGAATCCTTGAAACCCTGGGAGAGGATTAAGCTTCTGGCAGGAGAAGAATAAATGAATGGGCGGCTCCCCGAGCCGCCCGTTCGATCCTTGCACCTGAATGACTCTTTTCGTGATTTCACTAGTACTTTCTGTGCATCGTCTCAAATTTTGATTCAGGTATAATGCTCGCCACAGGGCCACTCCGGTTGCAGGGTCGATCCAGATTCCTGCCGGAGAGATGGCCTGCATACTTGTCTGTAAAGCACAAGGGGATGCGAACACCTGGGGAGCGGGCCTGTCCCGCAATGAATTGCAACTCTCATCGTAGATTTCAACTTAATCGATTCATTCTGAGCGACACTGCCAGTGGATGCAGTTTGCCGAAGTCAAATTTTATTTGGGCTGCGTTCAGCATGAGATCATCTCAATCGTTATCCTCCTCTCTGTAGAAAGGATAAAAAATCGTGGATTTTATCCAGAAACGTTTCCCGCGCCGGTACGACATGCTTGCCGTTTTTGGCGTCGTCGTTTTTGTCTGTTATAGCTGGACGCTGCTGGGCTTTCTCAACAAACTTTCATCCTTTCTTCTGTACTTTACACTGGGAGAGATCGCGAATATCCTGGCATTCATGATGGCATTTGCACTCGTGGAAAGTCTGGTTTTAACGGTTATTCTGGTTTTATTGAGCGCCTTCCTGCCCTCAGACTGGCTGCGCGAAGGATTTGCCTTCAAGGGGTTCGTCATCGTAATAATTGCGACAGTCACTTCCATTCTCTTTCAAAACATCCTGGAGGATAATTTTCCTCACCCCCTTGTGCTTCTCCTGTTTATCCTGATCCCGATCGGGGTGGCTGTCGCATTGATTGCCCTGGTACGCTCCGCGCCGAAGGTTCATAGCCTGATCAACAACATCCAGGACCGTGTTCTGATCATGTTGTTCGTCTACGTTCCTCTGGGTGTTTTGTCCCTTATGTTTGTCCTGTACAGAAATTTGACTTATTGATGGAGAGTGCTATGCAAAGACCTGGCGGACTAACCCGGCGCGAATTTCTAAAGCTGGTGTCCCTGATCCCCGTTGGGGTGTATTCCCGTCCCCTTTCAAAGGTTGCGAGTGCCATGCAGGGAAACGGGCCCAATATCATCATTCTCGTTTTTGACGCCTGGTCACAACATAATACATCATTGTATGGGTACAGGCGGCACAATATGCCGAACCTGGAGCGATTTGCCGATACTGCCACCGTCTATCATAATCATTATTCGACGGGTTCTTATACCGTACCCGGAACTGCATCCATTTTGACAGGGATGCAGCCATGGTCCCACCGTGCTCTCCAGCTGGGAGGCGGGGTAGCGAATCGACATGCAGGCAACACGATCTTCTCGGCTCTATCGCCGACCCACTCCACGCTGGCTTTTACCCAGAATAAATTCGCCGACTTGATCCTGCACCAGGCAGATGCAGACCTGGATCGGCACGCCGATTACTGGTCGTTCAACGTTCAGAAGACCAACGTATATGGCTCTTCATTCCTGGAAAAACATCATCGTACTTCCTTTGCCAGCATCGAAGATAACCTCGTCCAAAAAGGGGAAGGGTATGATTCATCCCTGTTCTTTGGGCCGTTATCCCGCCTGTACACGTTGTATAACCGCTTTGAAAATACTCAACAATATGGGAATGACTATCCACTGGGCCTTCCGGATGCGACCGAATTTTTTCTTCTGCCCGACGTGGTAGATGGGGCGATCGGCCTCCTGAAGGGCATCCAGCAGCCTTCCCTGACCTACTTCCATTTTTATCCGCCCCATGAACCCTATACCCCGACCGATGATTTTTACGGTTCCTTTGCCGACGGATGGAGCGCTCCCGATAAACCGATCCATGACCTCTCAGACAAGAAGTACCGGCCTGAAAAACTGAATGTAGAGCGGCAGTTTTACGATGAGTTCATCGCCACCTGGGACCAGGAGGTGGCCAGATTGTTCCGATATCTGAATGAATCGGGTCTGACCCGGAACAGCTACATATTCGTTACTTCGGACCACGGTGAAATGTTCGAGCGCGGCGAGCTGGGACACTGGACACCTTTGCTGTACGACCCGGTCATCCATGTCCCTCTGATCGTTTCGTCGCCCGGTCAGACCGCCCGCCAGGATGTCCATACCCTGACGAGCAGTGTTGATCTTCTGCCCACTATCGCTCAACTGAGCGGAAATCCTATCCCGGATTGGGCAGAGGGAAAGCTGCTTCCCGGGCTGGGAGGGGAGGAGGATGAACGGCGCAGCATCTTCTCGATGGATGCCAAGACCAACTCCTCCTTTACACCGCTGGTGAATTATTCGATGTGCCTGACACGCGACCGTCACCGCCTGGCGTACTACTGTTATCCAGAGGACCAATACGAAAAATTCGAATTCTACGATCTGGATGCCGATCGGGAAGAACTCAGGAACTTGTATCCTTCGCGGCCGTCACTAGCTGTTGAGATGCAGGACGAGCTCCTCCAAAAAGTGGCAGAGGTGAACCGGCAGAAGCAGAATAACGATGGGTATTGACCCGCTGCGGTCTTGTTAAGAAGTAAACTCCTGCTGGGCTCGCTTCAATCCGCTCTCTGTCAGGAGCAACAGCCCTTTACTCTGCTGCACCAGTCCCATCCGCTCGGCGGTGCTGACAATTTCCGCGGCGAACCGGGGTGACCATTTCAAGTGCTCATGCAGGCGTACCACTTTATTTTCCTGTTCAACCTCACGCGTCGCTGTGTGATGAGCGATATGCATGGTAAGCATGGTCAGGGCAAATTCCGTGCGCTGCTTCTGGCGGCGGCGGGCCTGGGCGATGAGTCCCCGCTCAGGGGCGAGCAGGTAGGCAGCCAGGAAGGAGGCGCCTGTCATCGTTGCCATCGAGCCGGCGATAGAGGCATCCAGCCAGTGGGCGAGCCAATACCCGCTTACGGCTGAAATGATCCCGATACATGCTGAATAGAGCAGCATGCGCGAAAGACGGTCTGTGAGCATATAGGCGGCGGCAGGAGGGGCGATCATGAACGCCACCACGAGCACGGAACCTACCGCATCGAAGGATCCTACAGCGGTCAGGGAAACCAGGGTCATCAATGCGTAATGGAGAATGGCAGGGGCAAACCCAAGGGCAGCGGCAAGTGCGGGGTCGAAGGTGGCAAGTTTTAATTCTTTGTAAAACAGCACAATAAAGAGGATATTCAATACGAGAATACCACCGCTTGTGTAGAGCGCCTCCGGACCCACATCCAGGCCAGATAGCCTGATGCGGTTGAAGGGTGCAAAGGCAAGCTCGCCCAGCAGCACGGCGTCGGTATCGAGATGCACGTCGCCTGCAAAGCGCGAGATCAGAATCACCGCGATGCTGAAGATGGCCGGAAAAACCAGGCCGATCGCCGCATCTTCGCGGACGAGACGGGTGCGGTTGAGTAACTCCACGAGACTCACCGTAATCACGCCCATCAAGGCCGCGCCGATCAACAGCAGAGGCGAGTTCAAACTCTTCGTAATGAAGAATGCGATCACGATCCCCAGCAGGACTGTGTGGCTGATGGCATCGCTCATCATTGCCATGCGGCGCAGCACCAGAAAGACGCCGGGCAGCGCGCAGGCGACCGCCACAATGGAAGCGATCAATTGAATTTCGAATTGCGCCTGTGACATGCCCTACTCCTTTTCATCCTTTATATTTTGACTGGCCTGTGAGCGGCCTTCCTCCGTCAATGCCCAGACTTCATGCGAGACTTCGCGGGCATGGCCCCGCTCGCTGAGCTGCTGTAATGCATGCGAGACACCATCGGGATTTGGGCTCATGGCGCGCAAGACCGCTACGGAATGTCCATGCTCCTGGTCGGGGTGCTGCAGTGCCAGAGTGTTCAAGTCGGCCAGGACGGCCCGGGCACGCAGTTTGCGGCTGTTCTGACGGGAGCGGATCCAGTTCCAGATCAGCCCGCGGTTGGTGGCGAACAACATCGAGAACAGAACAAGTACACTCACGACCAGCACGATCACCGGGCCGGTAGGCAGGCGCTCTGCCGAGCTGCTGATCAAAGTGCCGCCCACACCGGCAAGCGAGCCAATCAAGCCACCGAGCAGGATCATGATACCGAGCCTGTCTGTCCATTGGCGGGCTGCGGCGGCGGGCGCCACGATCATGGCGGACATCAGGACAACGCCCACAGTCTGCAGGCCAATGACAATCGCAATCACCAGCAGGGTGGTGAGTAGTACATCGAGCGCACGGACCGGGAACCCCAGGCTGGCGGCGAATTCAGGATCGAAGGTGACAAGTTTAAATTCCTTCCAAAAAATGACCAGCAATCCTAGGACGACCATACCGATGACCCCCATCGTAACCACATCTCTTTGCAGGAGGGTGGCAGCCTGGCCAAAGAGGAACTTGTCCAGGCCTGCCTGGGTGGCATCGGGGAGTCGTTGTGTGAAGGTGAGCAGCATCAAGCCGAAACCGAAGAACACAGAAAGGACCAGGCCCAGAGCTGTATCGTTCTTGATATGGGTGGTTCGGGTGACGGCCAGCATGAAGAGTGTCGCCAGCCAGCCTGCGATGAGTGCGCCAAACATGAGCACAACCGGCTCGCGGTCGCGTGTGATCAGGAAGGCCAGCACGATGCCGGGCAGAGCAGCATGGGAAATGGCATCGCCTAGCAGGCTTTGTTTGCGCAGGACGGCGAAGGAGCCAAGCATGCCGCTGACAAGCCCGAGGATGGCCGCGCCGATCGCCACTGTGCGCAGGGTGTAATCGAACACAAGGTCGTGGAAAAGCTGAGCGATATCCATTAGAGGTTCTCGCTTTTTCCATTTCCGGCTGCGCTCAGGAAGGCAACCTTGCCCCCATATGTCAGGCGCAGGTTCTGTTCGGTGAACACTTCTTGTACCGGTCCGGAGGCGATGCGGCGGACATTGAGCATGGTGACCCAGTCAAAATATTCAGGCACCGTCTGCAGGTCGTGGTGCACAACGACCACGGTCTTCCCGGCGGAGCGCAGCTCCTGGAGCAGTGTTACGATGGCGCGCTCGGTGGTTGCATCCACACCCTGGAAGGGTTCGTCCATGACGTACAACTGGGCATCCTGAACCAGGGCGCGTGCTAAAAAGACGCGCTGCTGCTGGCCGCCGGAGAGCTGGCTGATCTGCCTCTCCGCCAAATGACGGATGCCGAGCTTTTCGAGCGCTTCCAGCGCCGCAGCCCGCTCTGAGGGGCCTGGTCGTTTCAGCCAGCCGAGGGCGCCGTAGCGTCCCATCATGACCACATCCAGCACGCTGGTTGGGAAATCCCAGTCCACGCTGCCGCGCTGGGGGACGTATCCGACCAGGTGGCGCTGTTCGTTATACGGTTTACCGAGCACCAGGACCTGCCCTGCCGCGGGTTTGACCAGGCCCAGAATGGACTTGATCAAGGTTGTTTTGCCTGCTCCGTTCGGCCCCACGATCGCCATCAGCGTACCGGAGGGGACATCCATATCCACGTCCCATAACACGGGTTTATCCCGGTAGGCGATCGTCAGGTCGGTCACTTCGATTGCTTTTTCCGCCATGTTATTCTCCCGTCAGTGCTGCGACAATTGTGTCGATGTTATGCCGGACCATACCCACGTATGTCCCCTCGGGCGTGCCTGCTGTGCCCATCGCGTCGGAGAACAGCGAGCCGCCGATCTTAACATCAAATCCCCTCGACTGGACGGCCGCCTGCACGGCTTCGACATTTCTCTGCGGCACCGATGACTCGACAAAGACGGCAGGGATCTGCCTCTCCACGATGAAGTCGGCCAAGGCCTGGACATCGGCCGTGCCTGCCTGTGCCTCGGTACTGATACCCTGCAGACCGCGGACCTCAAAGCCATACGCCCGGCCGAAATAATTGAAGGCATCATGTGCCGTGATCAGGACGCGCTGTTCGGCCGGGATTCCTTCTGCCTGGCGTAGGACATATTCATGCAATTCCTGCAGCTCCGCAAGATAGACTTCGGCATTTGCTTCATAGACGGCTTGATTCGTGGGGTCGGCCTCTATGAGCGCTTCCTTGATCTGATCGGCGGCTTTCATCCAGAGCGTGACATCGAACCAGACATGCGGATCATAGTTTCCGGCGAATTCAGGCGGGGCCAGGAGGGTGGAGCGGTCGATCTTATCCGTGACGACCACTGTCCGGATCCCAAAGTCGTTCATACGCTCCAGCACTTCGCCCATCTGGGCTTCGAGGTGCAGGCCGTTATAGAAAACGATATCCGCCTCCTGCAAGGTCTGCACGTCATTCTCGCTGGCTTTGTAAAGGTGCGGATCCACACCCGGTCCCATGAGCGACTGGACCTGGACGCGCTCGCCGCCCACGTTGATGACGGCGTCGGCGATCATGCCGGTTGTCGTAACGACATTGATCGTTCGCTCCGCAATCGGAAGATCGGATTCTCCCCCAGAGGATGCACATGCAGAAAGTAAAAGGGATACGAATACTAAAAACATCAGAGATCGTTTCATAACTTTATCCTTACCTTGTCAATTTGGGAAACATGGAGCCGGTCCGTTCCCGGTAGTTGCCATACTCGTCACCGAACTGCTCCATCAGTAATTTTTCCTCTTCAGGCACGCGGATCGCGATGACAGAAAGGATGATCGCGATCCCGCACAATCCGATGAACCAGTTGGCAGTCAACAGCAGAACCGAGATCTGCATCAGCAAAAACGCCAGATAGATCGGGTGGCGCATTTTGGCATACGGCCCTTCCCTGACCAGGCTGGGAACCTTCAACAGACGGAGAGCGGGATCGAAGTCCTCTCCGAGCCGTTGGCTGAGAGTCCTGTGACTCCAGGCATTGAGCAGGATGGAAAACAGACCGAGCACCAGCCCGGCCCAGCGAGCCCAGACCGGGAAAGCGACCGCAGACCATTCCATATATCCCGGTGCGAAAGTCCATATCAGGACTCCGACATAAAAAGGGATTCCAAAGATCTGGCGCAGTCGCAGCAGGAGCGGAACTTCGTGCTCGTTGTGCAGCTTCACGCGCCTGACAGTATCCTCCTTGCGTGCTTTTGCCTTTTTTGTGAAAGCGGTCATGACAAAGGCAAAGCTGAAGAATACAAAGAAGAAGGCGATCCGGAAGAAAATTTCAAGTGTCATGGTAATACTCCTGCCGCGCTCTAGAATTTCGGCAAGAATCTCCCGGTCCGGGTCATGTATTCACGATATTCATCGCCGAACTTTTGGATGAGATTGGCTTCCTCCCTGGGTGTACGGATTGCCATTGCAATGAAGGCCAGAATTCCCAGAAGGGCGATGTACCAGTTATCGGCCATCATCCCGAAGCTGATGAACATCGAGGAGCCGATGGTATAGAGTGGATGCCGGACCCAGCGATAAGGTCCGCCGGTGACGAGCATATGTTCCCTGCGAGTGGCACTGGTTGGGGTAATACCACTGCCAATGCTGCTGAAAAGCCAGTACACACCGGTTACACAGAGAACACCAATGACAGCTCCCAGCCAGCGGATCCATTCGGGCAGACCAATCTTCGACCATGCCATCCAGGCGGGGTTGATCAGGTAGACAAAGGGGCTAAGCCATAAAAGCAAGCCGCCAACACGAATGATGCTTGCCATCAGGGAGCCGTCAGCGTTGCGAGAAATCTTCTCACCGCTTTCACGGTCGGCTTTGCGGCGATAGTATGACGAGATACTCATCCCGGTTATCAGGATGACAGCAGCTAACATGCGGAAATTGTTTTCGTTCATGGTTTGGTTCCTTTGGTCTCGTTATAAAGATGGATGAAACATTAAATAATTTTTGGGAACAGGCGCCCAGTCCGCCTCATATATTCGCGGTACCCCTCGCCGAAGTATTCGAGCATGAGCGACTCTTCGAACTGGATGCGTGAAAGGATCTCCAGTACAGTCATCCCCAGCCAGCAGAAACCTATCAGCCAGTTGGAGGAAATGAAAAGGGTCGCTCCCAGGATCAGCAGGAAGGAGGTGTAAATCGGATGGCGTACCGAGCGGTACGGTCCGCTGGTGATCAGGGTCTGCTCCTTCATCATGCGCGGCGTGTCGCTCCAGCTCCTGCCGAGCGTAACCTGCGCCCATTGGAGCAGGGAAAACCCAGCTGCGGCAACGGCCACCCCGGTCCATCTCACCCAGAGCGGAAGGGGCAGATGAGCAAAAGAAAGCCAATCCGGTTGAATGACATAAAAGAGCATGGAAATGAATCCGAGCATGCCCAGCATGCCGGCGATCTTCGACGCCACTCCTTCTTCACGTTTCTTCAGTGTGGCGTCTTCAGTCTGGCTGTGTTTTTTTACGTAATAGCCGCGGTGCAGGGCAAAGCCTATGACCAGCACGGGCAAAAGTATTCGGAATAAGGTCTCGGTCTGCATTGCTGGCTCCCTGGGGCCTAGATGAAGAGCTTGCTGGTAATGTTTAAGCCTAATACGGTAGTCTTTCGGCCTACCTTGAGGGTGAGGTTGTGGTCAAACGGTGAGTAGTCTATGACCTGGATTTTTACACCGGGAACAAGTCCCAATTCTTCCAGGTATCTCAACAGAGTAGGGTCTGAAGCATCCACCCGCTGGATCGTGCCTGATTCGCCTGGGCGCATGGATGAGAGTGGAGTGGACTCATCGGGAGGCATTTTCAGATCTTCGGTCGGGATCGGCTCTCCGTGTGGGTCACGGACCGGATGGCCCATGGCCGCCGCAATGCGCCGCTCGAAATCCTCCGAAATGACATGCTCGAGCCGTTCGGCCTCCTCGTGCACTTCATCCCACGAGTAACCCAGTGTCTGGACCAGCCAGGCTTCCAGCAAACGATGATGCCGGATCACCTCCAGGGCCGCTTTTTTACCTTCCTGGGTGAGCGTCACTCCCTGGTGTTTGTGGTACTCGACGAGCGCCGGTTTCGACGACGCCAGCTTCTGTACCATTCCCGTTACCGACGGCGCGCTGATGTTGAGCTTTTTGGCCAGAGCATTTGTTGTGGCGCTCTCACCGTTCTCGGTGAGCTCGTAGATGTTTTTCAGGTAATCCTGGATAGAAATCGTGAGAGGTTTGTTCATGAATAGAGTTTTAGCTAAACAAGATTTTAGTCTTACCTAAATATTGTAACAAAAAAAGAGAACGGAGTCAAGGCAGTTCTTGACGCTCATTGGTAGTTTGCCGGCCCGCTCGGTTTGCTCGGACGTCCAATACGGCCAGCCAGCCGAGCAGCCCAAGACAAATTACTGCACTCATTACCGATACACTATCCAGCATTCTCTGGTAGGTTGGGATGAGCCAGGCTGGCTGACCGCGCCGGAGGAAGATTTCCAGCATGTCACGTTCGGTCTCCGAAATTCTCTCAAACGGACGGGTGTCATTGATCCCCGGGAAGACCAGGCTTGCCGGATTTGTCATGTTGAAATATCCATTATCGATCCCGTAAACACTGCCCGGCTGAACTTCCGGAATAAAGGTCTCCAGCGAATAACCGAACAATGCTTCGTACGGCCGGTACACACTGGAATACTGCAGGAACCCGTCGAGATCCCCGACATCGGAGATTTGTC
>DASUOS010000161.1:0-11791 GCA_036276515.1 Anaerolineales bacterium
TGCAGCAGCGCAGGCGCTGGCTGCAAACCAGTCATCCCTCAATCAGGCGGATACGGAGAACCAGAACCACGGCGATAACATGGTACAGGCCTTCAACATGATCGCCCAATCGATGGCCAACCAGCGCGGCCGAACGCCGTCAACGCAGTTGCGTCACGCCAGCCAGGTTCTCGCCCAGAATGCCCAGAGCGGCTCCGGACAGGTGTATGCCCAGGGTCTTGCACAGGCTGCCCAGGAGTTCCGCGGGCAAAAGGCCGTCACGCCGGATAATGCCATGGTATTGATCCAGTCCTTGCTTGGCGGTGGACAACAGGCTGCCCCGCAGCCCGGAGCGGACCTGCTGGGAACCCTGATGGGAGGGCAGCAATCTGCACCTCAGTCGGGTGCTGATTTGCTTGGATCCCTGTTGGGCGGCCAGCAATCCCAATCGGCCGGCGGAGGGTTATCCGATGGGATCGATGTGGGTGACCTGCTCAATGCCGGCATGGCATTCATGAACGCCAAACAGCAGGGGCAGGATACTATGCAGGCAGCACTTACGGCTCTTATGTCCGCAGGACCGATGGCGCAGCCTCATCGCCAGCAATCCGGGCAGCTGGTGGCCAATGCCCTGCTTCAGGCCATTGCCGGCATGTCCCAGCGCCGATAATAGGGAAGAAAAAATAAGTTTCAGACAATTCGATCTTACTGCCACCTCGCAACGTACAGCCCTTGTGAGATGTTTGTCTTTTATGGATAGTAAACAGGTCAGAATTTCCACTCACCCAACCTAAAAAGGAGTCTGCCATGTCTGTCGCAAGTTTCAGTGAGATCAAAGCTTCATCCACAGAGAGTTTCGATGATGCCATCCGGCAAGGTGTTGCGCGGGCGGTGAAAACGCTCAGAAACGTCAAGTCAGCCTGGGTCGCCAACCAGGATGTGAGAATTGACGAGAATGGTAATATCGCCGAATACCGCGTGCAATTAAAGGTCACGTTCGTTCTGGACGAGTGACCATTCCCCATCAAAGAGAAAAGCGCCCAATTGGGCGCTTTTCTGCTTACGAGCGTTTGCCAGTGGGCGATCCTGGCAACGCCACTCTCTCTACGGTGTTGGTCGTTGGCTGCTAGGGCATGAAGACTTTGGCAACTTCCATCGCTTCGGACAGGTTGCCTTTGACCTTAGCCTTGCCCTGCATGAGAGCCTGGGTGGGGTCCAGCTTCCCGTCCGCGACTGCGAGCACGTCAGCCGTGTCGGCTGTCACGGTCAGCTCGGGAGCCGGATGAACACCTTTTGCGACAGTCACCTTGCCATCTTTGATCACAGCATTCCACTGCCCGGCCTGTGCGCCGGTCACGTTGAGCTGGACGGTTGTATCTACTTTCTTGCCTTTTTCGCCCGGCAGTTCCTTGGGGATCATCGCGATCAAACTTTCAATTGTATGTGCCATTATGTACTCCTTTTTGAATGTGTTGGGAATCGATCAATACTCGATCACATTGCCAGGGATGGCAAATTCTCGGAATTCCATTATCTTCATAACCTCCCCAGGGCATCGACAAACCCAACAGCGCAGGCATTGGCCTGCGCTGTCCTATTGACTGGTTCTTAGTCCAGAAGACTCTGCGGGATGTTGCCGCCGTTCTCGGCGATCTTCTTCAGGACGGTCTTGTGAAGCCAGGTGTTCATCCTGGCGGAGTCACCCATTACTTCTTCGGGGGCGCCCAGCTCTTTTGCGAGCTCGACGCGTGCCTCACGGCTGCTCTCGATATCCAGAAGTTTGAGCAGATCCACGATGGATTGCTTCCAGTTGAGCCCGGTCCCGGATGCCTTTTGCTCCAGCTGTTTGACAACATCCACCTCGGAGATTGCCTTTGCAGCAACCGGTGCTGTGGCGAATCCGGTAGGAGTGCCTGTTTTAGGAGCCGTGGAAGGCCGGGAGGTCCCGGCAGCAGGTCTGCCAGCCGGGGCGTTTGCTGCAGGCTTTGCGGCCATTTTTGCACGGGCTTCCGCTTCCTTGCGGGCCATCTCAGCCAGGTCTTTTGCCTGTTCTTCCTCGGCTTCTTTTTTCTTGTTCAGTCCAAGTTTATCGAGAATTTTTCCAAAGAGACTCATGAGCTTCCATCCTTTACATAGAGTGATATACGAGTGGAGAGGCCATGATGATTGTGCTGATGATCCCCTCCATCCATTAATTTCATTATAACGCAAAGGCACAAACAAGAGCAACTCAATCCATTTCCTTTCCTCAGAGGGTCGACGGCGCCTGCCGCAGATCTCTTCCCGACTGCGCGGCATAGGGTGAGCAGAAGAAAAAGAGCGCCATTCCTGGCGCTCAACGTCGATAGAAAACGGGGCTCACTTCCGGCGGGTCCGGTTACTTTTTCGCGTTGACCTCCGTCAGTACCTTGGAGACCATCTCCTCGGTGATCCCATACTGCTTGGCCTGCGGCATGGCGATCAGAGATTTCAATGTCATTCCCTTTGCCAGCCCAATCATGGGATTCTTGGAAACCCCCGGAGCATATTTCTCAAATACCTTCACCGCCCCGGCGTCCTTCAAAAGCTCGCCAACTTTCGTGTCCAATGTGTATGCCATTTTATTCTCCTTGTTATGTTGGATGTTCAAACCCACCCAGATCTTTAGTCGCTTGGCTTAATCATTATACAGCTTTCCAGGTTTTTCGCCTTGCTCACATGCAAGGCATCCGCCCATTCCGGCGTGGAGGCAGAGCTTGCTTTGAGGATCTCTCCATGAAACCGGGGCAGCTCGGACCAACAGGTGAGTCCGAGCCGCCCCATCCGGCTGCAGACTAAAGGCTCTCGACCAGTTTTCGCAGCTGGTTCATCGCCTTGACGACCCGCCGGGTATCGACCGGGTTGCCGCCCACGACGAAGTTGGTCAATATACCGCCGCCCATCAGCGTATCCAGGGTATAGGTCACTTTACACTCATCGGCGTTCATCCCCAGGAACCCGCCGCTGGGCTTCAGCTCGAACACGTGCAAGTCCTTGTCGTCGCCCACCTGGGTGGTGATCTCCATGCGCTTCATCGGCTCCACGCCTGTGATCACGGCAGTGCCCGTGCGCCCCTCAGAGCTCCACTCAAAGCTCCGCCCGGGGATGCTGGAGGTCACCCGGTCCACGCCCGGGAACCACCGGTCCATGTATTTGGGATCGGTCATCACCTGCCAGACCTTTTCAACAGGTGCATCGATTTCCACTTCACGCTCGAATTTTGGCATCTTGGTTTCTCCCATTCAAACCGGACGATTCTGCCTGACGGTCAGGAACCCTGCGAGGACGGAAGATGTGCCTTGCGTGAGAAAGCATCGAGGCTGTGATGGACCCAGGCTGCTGTTCACGGAAATCATTCTAATTCTCCCCGAAAGAGATGTCAAACATGCAGGTTTTGGAAGGGTCAAAATGGCTGGGTCAATAGGGAGTGAGGAAGTGGTTAACCATTTGTAAGGTGTGCCTCCTGCCTATTGATGTACACTGGGCAAACGATGCGTGCGGCTCAAGTGTACTCCTCTCGGGCCCAATCCTCTTCAGGCTGCTCGCACAGCGTCTTTGAAGGGACCGCTCACGTTCGAACAAATGTCACGTCTCAGACGTGATCTGCTCTAACAGAACTGAAAAGCGCCCGGGGGCGAATTTCGAGCTTTTTCAACTACAATCCGGCCATCGAAAATCGAACACAGGAAACCTACAGGAAACCTACAGGATAACTACAGGAATACCACAGGGCCCTTGGGCAGCCTTGGGGAGCCTTGGGCGACCCTGGGGAACTCCAGAGAAGGAAGAACCATGCCAAAAGTCAAGATGCATCCCATGTTCATCGAAATCCAGGGCAAGCTGTACGGTATGGTGGTCAAGCTCTCCCCCCAGGGCGAGCTGATCATCGCCAAGCGGCCCGACATGTCCAAAGTCAAATGGAGCAAGGCCCAGAAGGCCCACCGTAAGCGCTTCAAGCTGGCTACCGCCTACGCCAAGGAAGCGCTGGCCGTGCCGAAGATCCGCCGCACCTATGAGCGCCGGGCGAAAAAACTGGACAAGACCCCCTGGGGCCTGGCCGTCTCCGATTACTTCAAGGGCGAGAACCTGCTGGCGAAGGGATGATCAGCCGGCGGATGCGCGTATAATTCGTCTCGAACCGGTTTCCCGGCCTGACCTCCACAACCCCCGATCAGGAGACGACCCATGCCAACCTACAGCGCGGCGATCGACCAGGGCACGACCAGCACCCGCTTCATGATCTTCGACCACGCCGGCCAGGTGGTCGGGATGGACCAGAAGGAGCACGAGCAGATCTATCCCCGGCCCGGCTGGGTGGAGCATGATCCGCTGGAGATCTGGCGGCGCACCTGTGACGTGATCGAGGGCGCGCTGCAGAAAAGCGGCATCTCCCCGGCGGAGATCGCCTCGATCGGCATCACCAACCAGCGCGAGACGGCGGTCGTCTGGGAAAGAGCGACCGGCAACCCTGTCCATAATGCCATCGTCTGGCAGGATACCCGTACCGACGCCATCTGTAATGAGCTCGCCGCAGAAGGTGGTCAGGACCGCTTTCGCGAGCGGGTCGGCCTGCCTCTGGCCACGTTCTTCTCAGGGCCAAAGATCAAGTGGCTGCTGGACCATGTGGAAGGACTGCGAGCCCGGGCCGCACGGGGCGAGCTCCTGTTCGGCAACATAGATACCTGGATCATCTGGAACCTGACAGGCGGGCCGGATGGCGGGGTCCACATCACAGATGTCTCCAACGCCTCCCGCACCATGCTGATGAATCTCGAGTCCCTGGACTGGGACCCGCTCATGCTGGAGGCGATGGGCATCCCGCCGGCCATGCTGCCCGAGATCAAACCCTCGTCGATGGTCTATGCCTCAGCGAAAGGCCTTCTGGATGGCATCCCCGTGGCGGGCGACCTGGGCGACCAGCAGGCGGCGCTCTTCGGCCAGACCTGCTTCAGCCCGGGGGAAGCCAAAAACACCTACGGCACCGGCTGCTTCATGCTGCTCAACACCGGGACCAGGCCCGTGCAGTCGCAGAACGGGCTGCTGACCACCCTCGGTTACAAGATCGGCGATGGGCAGGCGGTCTACTGCCTGGAGGGATCGATTGCCATCACGGGTGCGCTCGTCCAGTGGCTGCGGGATAACCTGGGGATCATCGAGAGATCGGCGGATGTGGAAGCGCTGGCCCGCACGGTGGACGACAACGGGGGCATCTATTTTGTCCCGGCTTTTTCCGGCCTGTTCGCTCCCTACTGGAAGAGCGACGCCCGCGGCGCGATCGTGGGCATGACCCGTTACATCCAGCGCGCTCACATCGCCCGGGCCGCCCTCGAAGCGACCGCCTTCCAGACCCGTGAAGTGCTCGAGGCAATGAACGCCGATTCAGGCGTGCCGCTGACGGCCCTCAAGGTGGATGGCGGCATGGTCTACAACGAGCTGCTCATGCAGTTCCAGGCGGATATCCTCGGCGTGCCGGTCATCCGCCCGCAGGTGGCCGAGACCACGGCGCTGGGCGCAGCCTACGCTGCCGGCCTGGCGGTTGGCTTCTGGGACAACCTGGACGACCTGCGCAGCAACTGGGCCAAAGACAAAGAGTGGACCCCGACGATGGAATCCACTCTCCGAGATAAACAATATGCAGGCTGGAAGAAAGCCGTCACCCGCACGTTTGACTGGATAGAGTAGGTCACGCTTTTAGCGTGACGGAGTCGTAAGCCAAGTTGCTCTTTAAAACTTGATACCTTTACCGGGCGTCAGCCCGCCCGATGGACCCTGTCAACACGTCTTCGACGATAATGTTTTGCATTTTTTCAGGCTCTTCAAAGAACGGACTGTGCGCCGATCCTTCGAATGTGTAAAACCCTTTTACCGGCGCCTGCACGTTATCAAAGTAGGCTTTTGCTTCCGTGTAGGAAACCGTGTAATCATAGATCCCATGCAGGAAATAGACAGGAATCTCCAGGTGGGTCACCCGCTCATTTAAGTCGGTAACCAGGACCTCCTTCCACAGCGAGCTCACGCCCGACCGGATCTTGCCGCGCCAGGTAGTCACTTTTTCACCGAGCGTATAGTCGCGGCACTGCCAGGAGGGTAGAACGATGTCAGCCAGGACAGATGTCATCTCGTGTGCTGTGCCAACCCCCAGGCTGTGCATCGCCACATCACGAATTGCATAATACGAATCGGGTATGCCATCCGCCTCGGAGACCGGTGCGGCCTCCAGCCTTTCCACCATTTTCGTATCCCCGTTCTCGTGGAACTGCTCGAGCATATCGTCATAGGCCTGTGCTTCCGAGCGGAGCTGGTTGGATATCTGCGCCACCCCGATGTAGGCATGATAGAGCTCCGGGGCCCGGGCAGCCGCCTGGATGCCAAAGAAGGTCCCCCCGGAATGGCCCATCAGGTAGATCTTGTCTTTCCCAAAGCGCTGGCGCAGGTAATGGGTCAACGCGAGGGTGTCGGACACGAATTGCTCCGCCGTCATCGTCTCAGGGGGGATGCCGGCGTGGTAGGAAATGCCTGCACCCCGCTGTTCCCACCAGACCACCGTGAAATGATCCTCGAGGCTATTGGGATATCGTTCGTTGAGGAAATAATCCGGCATCCCGCCGTGCAGGTAGAGCAGGACCGGGTTCGAACTATCTCTGCCTCGGATAAACATCCCCTGGCGGACGCCGTTGATATCGAGATAGAGCTTTTCGGAAATACTGCCCGCCAGCGGGTGCCCGGACTCGTCCACAAAAGGTTTTGGTTTTCCAGGGGTACTCCAGGCCAGCAGCAGGCCCGCGAGAACCAGTATGCCCGCCAGAAGAATCGAAATCGCAGCTGCCATCATCCTCTTAACCTTTCGCAGGAAGGATTGCATTGAGGGTTGAATCGTTTTCATCGGTCGCACCCGGTCCTACGATTTACTGGAACCACTGCCTATCGGGCCATACCTCATCCCAGGAGCGGCGCGCAGGGACTCGCCGAACATCTCCAGTCCCAGCCGCGTATAAAAGGGCGTGACCGGAGGGTAGGACACATATCCCCTGTCCAGCCGGCGCGCATTCAGGATGAAATCGAGCTCGTCCCGGTGGAAGCCGTACTGTCCACTGAGCAGGATGTGAACCAGTATGGCGCCCAGCGCCATCACGACCAGAATGAGGTTGGTGGTCTCCTGTTCCATGACCGAATCCCTTCGCTGGAAATGATTCGCCGGACACCCCGGGAGTTCCGTTGTCTCCCGGGCTGTCCGGCTGGGAGTGTGCTAGCGGATGGAATTAATGAAGCCTTCCACAGTATCGAGGTTCCACTGGTCGGCAGGACCGATGAACATCACCAGGGTTGGACCTTCGCCGCGGCCCCGGAAGGTGGCATTGGCCATGCGGTACAGCTCGCCCTGGTCATTCGTCCCCTCACTGATGCTGAGCGTGGCTTCCTGGCCGCGGATGGTGACCGGCTTTTGCTCGACAAGCTCCGTGTCGATGTTGTGCCAGGGACTGTTGGGATTGCGTGCTCCATCCCGGACTTCGCGCATCATCTCGTCCACGTTGATGCTCGTCCCGGCGGGGAACTGGGTCAGGAAGATGTAGCTCTCTTCGTTGCGCGTGGTGTATTGCACCATGCTGAAGGTGGCGATCTTCATCCCATACTGGGTGGTGTAGCCATCCGGCAGATTGAAATCGGCGATCTCGGATGCGATCCTGGCCACTTCCTGCGGGTTTTCGGTGGTGCTTTCATCTGCAAATTCAACGAACCGGCTGAAGGACCATAGTCCCGTACCGGCCAGGAGAGCCGCTCCACACCCGCAGAGCAGCACAAGCGAACCGACGATGATCAGAATAGTTTTGGTGGTTTGATTCATGAGATTTTCCTTTTGTCCTGCTCCCAGCATACTCCTATGCAATAAAAAACTCCCCCATCCAATGGGGAGTTTTCGCTGGCCGAATGGATAGTCTTGCCAGGGTTTTTCTCTGCTGATGATAGTTTGAATTGCGATCAGGCATAGGCCAGGCTGTCCCGCACGCTGATCCGGGTAGCGCCGCGGGCAGGCAGGATGGAGGCCAGGATGGAGATGGCCAGGACAAGTCCCAGCCAGATGAACACAGCAGGCCAGTTGTACTGGTAGTCCAGGGTTGCGCCGAACATGATTTTTCCCATCGTCCTGGCAGCGGCTGGGCTGACAAGCAGGGAAATGGGGATGGCAACCAGCCAGCTGATCAGACCCTGCAGGAGGCCTTCCAGCACAAAGATTCCCAGGATGGTGTGAGAGCGCGCCCCGATGGCGCGCAGCACGCCGATCTCCTTCGTCCGCTCGATCACGCCGATGGACAGGGCGCCCATCAAGGCGATCGCGCCCACAAGCGCCACAATAATGGATAGGGCCAGAAGCATCGAGGTCACCAGGCTGAACTGCCATTCATTTGTCTCGCGCAGGGCGGCCTGGATCTGGCTCCCGGCAACCTTCAGATTATGCCGCTCGAATGTTTCCTTCAGGTTTCTGGTCACCTCGGTGACAAAGGCAGGGTCGTGAGAGGTCGTGCGGACCTGGACCAGCCCGGCCCTGTTATAGGTTTTGGTGACCCGGAAGAGAGTGTCCAGCGGGGCGTAGATCGTGTCGGCGGCAAAACCGCCGACGAACACAGGCTCATACATACCGACCACCTGCCATTCCTTGCGGCCCGATGTGCCGATATCCAGAATAATGGTGTCGCCTGCCTCGATGCTATTCTTCTCTGCCGTTTCGCGGGGAATGACGATGGCGCGTCCATCCCCGGGGGCTAACCAGCGCCCCGCCACAATCAGCGGCTTAAAGAAGTCACTCTCCGGGGGAAGACCGCGAATGGTTGTGCCCAGGCCGGCTCCCCTGACCAGCTGCCCTTCCACAAACAGACTGGCTTGCTGCTCGAAGCGTATTTCGGCTTTGTCCACACCTGCGACCGATTCTGCCAGCATGATCACCCGGTCCATGCGCTCCTCACGGTTGAACCCGATGGTTGTATCGTATTGCTGGCGGCTGAAAAAATTGTCCAGGGTCAAATCCAGCGAGGAGTTGAGACTCATCACCATCAAAAAGGAGGCGCCTGCCGCGATCAGCACGACCTGGGTCATGATCAGGCGTCCCTTGTGGCGGAACAAATTACCAAGGGCGGTAGCATACTGAGACGGCAGGAGGCGGGCCCCGATCGATTCCACCCAGCGGCTTACCCGGCCTGGCTGATAGCCGCCTCCGAGCCCGTAGCTCGCAATCGCCTGGCGGACAGTGATGGAGGCTCCCACCAGTATGGGAGGCAGGCCCGCCAGCAGAGGCGCCAGCAGAGCACAGAATGCCTGAAGGATGACTGCATTCCTGGAGATCTGAAAGGTGTCAAAGTCAATATTGAACAGGTTCAGGAAGGATTTTGTGATAGCAAAGGCGACGATCGCTCCCAGGGGGAAGGCGATGAGAAACGCGAGCGTCCCATATACCAGGGCATTCACCAGATAGACCCCGGCAATAAAGGGTGTCCTGCCGCCGATGGCTTTAAGGATGCCGATCTGGTTTGTCTGCTGCGTGATGAGATTGGAAATCGTGTTGAACACAAGGATGGCGCTGATCAACACGCAGATGACGGCCAGCAATTGCTGCACCTGGACCATGGCGTCCATATAGGTCCGGCCCCAGTGTTTATCCGGATCCTCGTACTGGAATTGTCCAACACGAATATCCTGCTTGGCCAGCTTTTCCTTGATGGCTGTGGCAACATCTTTTGCATAATCCGCGCTGTAGGGCGTGACACGCACATACAGGGAGCCGAACATGCCTTGTGGTATCCCAAACAGGTGCTCCATACCCTCCTCATTCATAAAGAAAAAGGCTACGTCCATGAATTGAGGCGGCGGCACAAACGGGTGACGGATCAAACCGGTGATGGGCAGCGTGCGCTCCCTATCGTCAAGCTTGAAAATCACCTCATTTCCGACACCGATCTGCAGGAACTGGGCGGCCATCCGCTCCAGACCGATCTCATTTTTCCCGGAAGGCCACTGACCCTTTCGGAGCTGAAGAAGGGCGTATTTTTGCGCATCATAGTCATCCCGCATCTGAACGGCGCCCTGTCTCCACTCGTCCTCCGGACGAAGCTTGTACAGGATGTTGACCGAAGTGAAGGGCTCCACATCTTCGACACCGGGTATATCGCCGAGACCCAAAAGAATGTCACGATCAATGGGCTGTTCCAGATACACATAGATATGGGTGGGTGTAACTGCATGATGGGACGCATCCATATTGGTGAGCAGCATGTCACTCATCCCGAAAATGGCGCCCACGGCAAACACGCCTGCCGCAATGCTCAACACGGCCAGCAGGGTGCGTGTTTTGTTATGCCAGAGATCGAACCAGACTTTGTGCCAGATGACACCCATTTCAGGCCTCCCTTGTCCGCCATTCGAGATTTTCCTGCTCGTGGGCGTGGGCGGCCTGGTGAAGCGTCTCGCGTGTGACCTCGGACTCGTCCAGCAGTCCCTTAAGCTCGTCATAGCGGATGGCCAGAACTTCCACCGGGCTGCTTTCGGAGGCACGGACGGATGCATTGGCTTTGCCATGGTGGAAGAAGGCGATCTCGCCAAAGTACTTCCCCGGCCCAAGCTGGGCGATCACCACATCCGATTGCCTGGGACGCGGCAGGACGACTTCCACCGTGCCTTTGGAGACGATGTAGAACTTGTCGTTATCCCTGCCTTCCACCAGGATCATGGCCCCCGGCTCGTAATGGCGGGGTGTGAGCTTATGGGTGGCCGCCAGGAGCTGGTGGTGGGTGAGGGTTGGCAGCGCCTTTGCGATATATTCGTTGACGATCTCGCCGTCGGCGATCAGTGCGGTGCGATGGGCATGGCGCGCCAGGCTGCTGTCGTGGGTGACGATGATGACCGTCTTGCCCTCGGCGACGAGCCGGTTGAACAAGGTAAAGACCGTTTCGGCCGTTTTCGAGTCGAGATTGCCGGTCGGCTCATCGGCGATGAGGATCGGGGGATCATTGGCGAGGGCGCGGGCGATGGCCGCCCGCTGCTGCTGCCCGCCGGAGACCATGCTTGGAAGCTTATGCATCTGTTCGGCAAGGCCCACCGTCTCCAGTAAATGCTCTGCCCGCTCCCGGCGTTCCCTGGGTTTATATTTGCCGGCCAGGTCCATGGGCAGGACCACATTTTGCATCAGGTTGAGCGCCGGCAGCAGCTGAAAGAACTGAAAGATAATGCCCAGATTTTCGCCGCGCCAGCCTGCCAGCTGGTTCTCGCTCATTTTATGGATGGCCGTGCCGTTGACAAAGACCTCGCCTGTGGTCGGCCGGTCGATGCCGGTGATCATGTTGAGCAGGGTCGATTTGCCGCTGCCCGATTTGCCGATGATGCTGACAAATTCGCCGCCGCCGATGCACAGGTCGATTTCCTTGAGCGCGTGGTAATCGCCAGCTGCACTTTGGTAATACTTATCCACACGGCGCAGGTCGATCATGAGCGTGTCTGCTGCCTTGCTATTTTTTGTTTCCATGCTTCTAAAATCTGTCAGAATGGACATGGTACTCCTCCAAAAGTAAATTCCTCCACTGTCTCTACACGCTGGAGGAAATAAGAGGTCAATTTAGTCTTCGCTTACGAAGGAAACACTGGCCGTCATACCCCAGCGGAGAGCGGGATGGGTGTCGTCGAGCAGCAGGGTGACTTCATAGACGACATCGCCCTGGCTCTCGGCAAAGGTCTGGCCGATGGACAGGATTGTGCCGGTCAGCTCGACCTCCGGCAGGGCATCCAGACGGATGGCGACCGGGTCGCCCTC
>DASUOS010000162.1:0-20479 GCA_036276515.1 Anaerolineales bacterium
GCAGCTGCCGCTCAAGGCCCTGATGATCCTGGTAGGAACGTTGATCATCATTCTCAGCCTACGGACGATCTATCTGGCCCTGGTGTAGTCACAGGCTCTTTCAGAAAATCCCGGGAATAAGACGGCAGCGTGTCTGGCGGCATAGTCCCGGTTGCCAGGGAGTTCCTCCTGCAGGGTTCGATCTTCCAGCGCGGTGTGCAGGACCAAAACACCCGCCTAACGAATGGCTGGAAGGTATTTTCATTCTGCTCTTCCTTTAACCCATTATAATAATCTCTCTCTGGAGAACATGTGATGAAATCCCTCCGTCGCTGGCTGGCGCTTTTGCTGATCCTGGTTTCGTATGCGGCCATGGCATACCAGACCGTACGCGCCCAGGACGACCGTCCGCTGGCGATCGTGATGAACGCGGATGGGCCGATCATGCCGCCCATGCTCGAATATATCAAGCGCGGGGTGGAGGTGGCTGAGCGGCGTGGAGCAGATGTTTTGATCATCCAGCTGAACACGCCGGGTGGTGCAGTGCTCACGACTCTCGATATTATTCGGGAGATGCGCGCCAGCAGCGTTCCGGTGGTCGTCTACGTTTCGCCGCGCAATGCCATCGCCGGGAGCGCCGGTGCGATGATCACCATCGCCGGTCATGCCTCCGCCATGGCGCCGGAGACCACCATTGGCGCCTCCACCCCGATCAGCAGTACAGGCGAAAACCTGCCTTCCGATGCCAGGGCCAAGGAGATCAACTCCATCAAGGCAGCCCTGCGCCCCTATGTGGAACCGCGCGGGGAAGAAGCGACTGCCCTCGCCAACGCCATGATCGAGGAAGCCCGGGCGGTGACCGCCAGCGAAGCCCTGGAAGCCGGCCTTGTGGACTCTGTCGTGGATAATGTCGATGACCTGCTCGAATCGCTGGATGGCATGACCGTCCAGATGAGCGATGGGCCGCGCACTCTGAACGTGGACGGCGCCCACACCGAATCGCTCAACATGAGCTTCATCGAGCAGTTCCTGCTTTTCCTGACCGACCCGAACATCGCCTTCCTGCTGCTGGCCATTGGCGTGCAGGCAGTGCTGATCGAGATCTCCAGCCCGGGTGGCTGGGTGGCAGGCTTCATTGGCGCGGTGTGTTTGACTCTGGCCGTTTATGGGATGGGCGTACTGCCGGTGAACTGGTTTGGTATCATTTTCCTGATCATTGCCTTCGTGCTGTTCCTCCTGGATATCAAGGCGCCTACTCACGGCGCGCTGACCACCGCCGGTGTAGCCTCGTTCATCATCGGCGCGCTGGTGCTTTTCAATTCACCGGGTACGCCGCAGTTCCAGCGGGTTTCCGTTCCCCTGGTGGTCGCCACGGGATTCACCATTGGCCTGATGTTCATGGTCATCCTGATGTTCGCCCTGCGGGCCCTACGAGTCCTGCCCAGCATGGGAACGACTTCCCTGGTTGGGAAACTCGGGACCGCTAAATCAATGGTCAATGATACGAGTGGACAGGTCCAGCTGGAATCTGAACTATGGACCGCAGAAGCCGTCCCGGGGTCCGAATCGATCGGTAAGGGCGACCGCGTGGAAGTCGTCGAAGTGAAAGGTTTACGATTAAAGGTTAGGAAGACAAAATAATATTCCGTCATTGCGAGGAACCGCTCTTTGGCGACAAAGCAACCTCATAATTGAAAAAGAGATTGCGAGCCCGCTCGCTAACGCTCGGGGCTCGCAATGATGGAGCGAGGATTTATGCCCGTTACACCTACAAGAGACCGTGTCATCCCCGAATCTGACATCCGTCCACTGCGCCGGCCGGATTGGATCAAGGTCCGCGCGCCCTCCGGCGAGACCTATGAATGGCTGCACGGGTTGATGCGCAAGAAGGAATTACATACCGTCTGCGAAGAGGCCATGTGCCCGAACCTGGGCGAGTGCTGGGGCAGCGGCACGGCGACATTTTTAATGCTCGGCGACGTCTGCACCCGCACCTGCGCCTTTTGCGACATCAAACACGGTAAACCAGCCCTGATGGACTGGGGTGAAGCCGAGCGCGTGGCCCAGGCCGTCAAAGCCATGGAATTGAAGCACGCGGTCATCACGTCTGTGAACCGCGATGAGCGGCGGGATGGCGGTGCGCCGATCTTTGCCATGGTCATCCGCCGCATCCGAGAGCTGCTGCCCGGCTGCTCCATCGAAGTGCTGATCCCCGATTTCAAGGGCTCGCTTGAAGCCTTGAAGATCGTCATGGACGCCCGTCCCGAGATCCTCAACCACAACGTGGAGACCGTGCCGCGGCTGTTCAAAACTGTCCAGCCGCAGGATAATTACGAGTGGGCCGCGGCGACCCTGTCCAACGCCAAGAAGCTCGACCCCGACGTGCTGACCAAGTCCGGCATCATGGTGGGTCTGGGCGAGGAGCTGGACGAGGTCAAGGCCGTGATGCGCGACCAGCGCTCGTGGGGTGTGGACATCCTGACCATCGGCCAGTACCTGCAGCCGAGCAAGAAGCACATGCCCATCTCACGCTACTACACCATGGAAGAGTTCGCCGAGCTGCGCGACTATGGCAAGGAGATCGGCTTCAAGTGGGTCGAGTCGAACCCGCTGGTGCGGTCCTCGTACCATGCCGCCGAGCAGGTCCGGGCGCTGAGTGTGGTGCATCGCAAGTTGTATGGGGAAAGTGCCAGTAGTCAGTAAACAGAATGGAAGGCTCAGTGACTCCCGTTAGGTATCAGATACCGGCGGGAGTTTTTGTTTGCCAGATGGTTTTGGCGGGCATATAATCTGTCCCTATGCAATCCAGTGGAGGAACCTTTATGAAAGCGATCGTCTACTCTGAATATGGCACCCCGGATGTCCTCAAGCTGACAGAGGTGGCAAAGCCTGTCCCCAGGGAGAATGAAGTGCTGGTCAAGACCCGTGCAGTCTCCATCAACGGCTCGGACTGGGAGGCACTGGTCGGGAGACCCTTATATGTCCGCATCGGAGGATTGCGCAGACCGGGCAGCCCGGTCCTCGGCTCAGACGTCGCCGGGATTGTGGAATCAATTGGCTCAAACGTGAAAGAATTCCAGCCTGGAGACGAGGTTTTTGGAGACACTCCAAACTACGCCGGCGGGTTTGCCGAATATGTGCGCCTGCCCGAAAGCCGCCTCGTGCGCAAACCGCCCGGGCTGACCTTTGAGCAGGTTTCTGCCATTCCCCAGGCAGGAGTGATCGCCCTGCAGGGGATGCGCCATGCTCATCCGGGGGGACAGGTGTTGATCAACGGTGCCGGCGGGAGCGCGGGGTCCTTCGCCATCCAGCTCGCCAAACTCCGCGGCGCCGAAGTGACCGGCGTGGACAATACCGAAAAGCTGGACTTCATGCGCTCGCTCGGCGCGGACCATGTCATCGATTACACCCAGGAGGACTTCACCCGGACCGGAAAGCAATATGACCTGATCCTGGATGTCATTGCCCATCGTTCGGTGTTTGCCTATAAACGGGCGTTGAAGCCCAACGGCACCTACTTTTTTGTCGGCGGCTCGGTGGGCACGCTGTTCCCGATCCTGTTCCTGGGACCCTGGATCCGCAGGATATCGAACAGGAACATCCGTCTCCTGGCCGTCCAGCCCAATCGGAAGGACTTGATCGCTGTGACGGAGCTTTGTGAGCAGGGCACGATTGTCCCGGTGATCGACCGAGTCTATTCATTCACAGAGACCGCGGCAGCGATGCGCTATGTCGGAGAGCGGCGTGCCAACGGGAAAGTGGTCATTACCCTCGATGAAGAGAATCCATCCTGAAGGCTCTCATGAGTAGGGTGCCCGTTTGATATACTCCTAAACAACCTGACTTTATCCGTAGGAAAGGAATCCCCATGAATTCTACAAATCGCTATGAAACCCTCGACCCCGAAAATTGGGACGAGATGCGCGCCCTGGCGCATCGCATGGTGGACGATGCGCTCACCTATCTGGAAACGGTCCGCGAGCGCCCGGTCTGGCAGCCGGTACCGGAGGATGTGGCCTCTCATTTCAAGACGAAAGCTCCACGGGATCCAGGGAACATTGAGGCGGTTTATGATGACTTTCGGGAGAATATCCTTCCCTATCCTATGGGGACCATCCATCCCCGCTTCTGGTCGTGGTACATGGGCAACGGGACGGTCACCGGTGCCCTGGCAGATTTTCTGGCCTCCATCATGAACACCAACATGGGTGGAGGCAGCCATGTCGCCGGTCTGGTCGAGACCCAGGTGATCGACTGGATGAAGGAAATGCTCGGCTTCCCAGCCGAAGCGAGCGGACTGCTGGTCAGCGGCGGCTCGATGGCGAATTTCGTTGGCCTTTCAGTTGGGAGGAATGCAAAGGCCGGGTTTAACGTCCGGGAAACAGGGATGCAGGCCGCGCCTCAAAAGGTGACCGTCTATGCCTCCATGGAGGTTCACAGCAGCAACCAGAAGGCGGTGGAACTGCTGGGGATCGGCAGCCGCCATTTCCGCAGGATCCCGGTCAGGGAGGATTACACCATTGACCTAAAGGCGCTGGAACAGGCGATCGCCGCCGACCGTGAAGCGGGGTACCGCCCGATCTGCATCATTGGCAACGCCGGGACGATCAACACCGGCGCCATCGACGATTTGAATGCCCTGGCGGACCTGTGCGCGCGGGAGGACCTGTGGCTGCACGTGGATGGAGCCATCGGAGCAGCCGCGGTGCTCGCAGAGAACGTCCGGCCGCTCTTGTCAGGGATCGAGCGCGCCGACTCTATCACTCTTGATCTCCATAAATGGATGCATGTCCCCTTCGAGGCAGGTTGTATCCTGGTTCGCAACAAAGAGGCTCACCGCGGCACCTTCGCCCTGACTCCCGAATATCTGGCAGTCGAATCGCGCGGTTTGCCGGCAGGTCACTGGTTCAGCGACTATGGTCTGCAGCTCTCGCGCCAGTTCCGCGCCCTCAAAGTCTGGATGTCGATCAAAGAGCACGGAATGGACCGCTTCGGGCGGATGATTGCCCGCAACGTGGAACAGGCACAGTACTTTGGCCAGCTTGTCGCGAACGACAAGTGTCTGGAGCGGATGGCGCCGATCGGGCTGGATATTGTTTGTTTCCGTTACAACCCTGGCGGCCTGAGTGACGAACAGCTCAATGCGTTGAACAAGGAGATCCTGATGCAGCTCCACGAGCAGGGCATAGCGGCGCCATCCTACACCACCCTGCAGGGACGCTACTGTCTGCGCATCGCCATCGCCAACCACCGCAGCCGGCAGGAGGATTTCGACCTGCTCGCCAAGGAAGTTGTTCGCCTCGGCCAGGAACAGACTCCAAAATTCTCATAAGCAGATCGGACCCTCGATGAGCAATACTGAAATTCACCAGGTGTTCTCTGAGCTATCCACCCCTTTGATCACAGATGCCTGCCTGCGACTGAAGATCCCCTTGCGCTTTGCGCCTTCAGGGATCGAGCCGGTTGTCGAGTGCAGAATAGCCGGCCGTGCACTGCCTGCCCGCCATTACGGCAGCGTGGACATTTTCCTTGAAGCGATGGGAACCGCCCGGCCAGGCGACATTCTCGTGATCGACAATGAAGGGCGCAGGGACGAAGGCTGCATCGGAGATCTCACTGCATTGGAAGCGCAGGCCTGCGGGTTGGCGGGCCTTATCGTCTGGGGCTGTCACAGGGATACGGCCGAGCTGAGGCAGATCGGATTCCCTGTCTTCAGCTATGGAACCTGTCCCGCCGGGCCGACGCGGCTCGACGGGCGCGACACCCAGGCGTTAAGTTCCGCCCGGTTTAATGGTTTTTTGGTGACCCGCGAAGACATCGTCTTTGCCGACCCCGATGGAGTCGTATTCGCACCCGCGGACCGGGTGCAGGAGATCATTGCTACTGCCCAAAGCATTTGGAAAAAGGAACGCCAGCAGGCTCAGGAGATCGAGGCAGGCATAAAACTTCGCGACCAGCTTCATTTTGATGAGTACCTGGCACGGCGTTCGACGGAGCCCGCCTATACCTTCCGCCAGCATTTACGCACCCTTGGCGGAGCTATTGAGGAATAAACGGGACGCTTCAAAGAGTCGCTGGAAACAGGCTCCTTTTGAATCTCAATTTGCACTCCCTGAACATGGGTGTTTCACCCGTTTGCAATTTGGTAGCCGAGAATATATAATATAAATTACTTAAACGGGTCTTTTGGTCATATACTGGTATTTATCCGAACGAGTCGAATTAAAGATGCAATACGGCTTCATCATCCCCTTATTAAGGTACATCTGAATAGATGTTGAAAATCATACCCGCTTGCTTCAGTCATCCGGGGCAGAGATTCACAATCCATCTATGAATAAATCGTTCTAAAAGGAGAAGTCTCTGGAATGCCAGTAAAACGGACCAAAAGGGAATTAAATACCCTGCCCAAATCCCCAACCGGGATTCCGGGCATGGATGAGATCACTGGCGGCGGCCTGCCCAAAGGGAGGCCCACTCTGGTAGCCGGGGGAGCCGGTTGTGGGAAGACCCTCTTTGCCATGGAGTTCCTGGTTAACGGGATTGTCGAATACGGGGAACCGGGTGTTTTTGTAGCGTTCGAGGAAAATGCCGAGGAACTGGCCCAAAACGTTGCCTCCCTTGGTTTTGATCTGAAGAAACTCATCAGACAAAAGAAATTGATCGTGGATTATGTGCGCATTGCAAGCTCTGAGATCGAAGAAGCCGGAGAATACGATCTGGAGGGACTATTCATCCGCCTGGGGCACGCCATCGACTCCATCGGCGCAAAACGGGTGGTGCTGGATACGATCGAGGTGCTGTTCTCATCGCTCCCCAACCAGGGCATCCTGCGTGCCGAGCTCCATCGCTTGTTCCGCTGGCTGAAGGATAAAGGCGTGAGCGCGATCGTAACCGGCGAGCGCGGCGAAGGAACGGTCACCCGCTTCGGCTTGGAGGAATATGTTGCCGACTGCGTGATCCTGCTCGACCACCACGTCAGCGGACAAATATCGACGCGCCGGCTGCGGATCGTTAAATATCGCGGCAGCCTGCATGGGACAAATGAGTATCCTTTCCTGATTGGGCAGGACGGAATCTCAGTCCTTCCGATCACCTCGCTCAACCTGGAACATGAGGCACCGCGGGAGAGGCTCTCCACTGGCATCCCGGAATTGGATGAAATGCTGGGAAACAAGGGCTTTTATCGGGGCAGCAGCATCCTTTTCTCCGGGACCGCAGGCTCAGGAAAGACCAGCCTGTCCGCCTCGATTGTGAACGCCGCCTGTCAGCGCGGGGAGCGCTGCCTGTATTTTGCATTTGAGGAGTCCCCCAGCCAGATCCTGCGCAACATGTCCTCGATCGGCCTTGACCTGGCTCCCCACGTTAAAAAAGGACTGCTCCGCTTTCATGCCACCCGGCCATCCGTTTACGGGCTTGAGATGCACCTGGTCACCATGCATGACCTGATCCGGGAACACCGGCCGGACATTGTCGTCTTGGATCCGATTACCGATTTTGCCGTGGTCGGCTCAGAAGCAGAGGTCAAATCTGCCATTACACGCATAATTGACTTCCTCAAACTGAATGGAATTACGGCATTGCTCACCAGCATCGTATCGGAAAATGAGGCCGTGGACCAATCTATTGTGGGTGTTTCTTCTTTGATCGATGCCTGGATTAGCCTGCGCAACATTGAAAATAACGGGGAGCGCCATCGTGGGTTGTTTATCTTAAAATCACGCGGCATGCCGCATTCAAGCCAGATCCGCTCGCTGCATCTGACCGATCATGGGATCAGGATCGGCGCGTTGGACATGGCGGGACGGCGTTCCGTAATTGAACCTACCTGAGGAATGAATTTACCTGATCATTGTAAATAGCAATATTCATGGAGTGCACACATGGAAAAATCAAAGCAGGGAACGAAGTCAAAACGTCCGGAGAAGGAATGGGAGCTCCGGCTGTACGTGGCCGGACAAACCCCGAAAAGCCTTGCCGCCTTTGCCAATCTCAAGAAGATCTGTGAGGAACACCTGGCCGGAGAGTATCATATCGAGATCATCGATCTGCTGAAGCAGCCGCAGCTGGCAAGCGGGGACCAGATCCTGGCCATTCCCACCCTTGTTCGCAAGCTTCCGGCCCCCATCCGCAAGATCATCGGCGACCTCTCGAATACCGAGCGCGTGCTGGTGGGGCTTGACATACGGGAACAAAAATAAGTCCGGCGCAAGGCGCCGGTCGATCAGGAAGGAAGGCTGAATATGGCTGATACTATTCATGGAACCCCGCAGGATGCGGATGAGACCACTCTTCTCAGGACCCGTCTCGAGGAGACAGAGGAAACTCTGCAGGCCATCCGCCAGTACATGGTGGATGCCTTCGTCATCAACCGCGACAACGGCCTGCAGGTGATCACCCTCGCCGAGGCCGAGGTTCCCTACCGTCTGATCGTCGAAGCGATGAACGAGGGCGTGATCACTCTGATCCCGGATGGGACGATCCTGTACTGCAACTCGTGCTTCGGCCAGATGGTCATGGCCAGGGAGGAGGAGATCATTGGTCTGCAGTTCCGTGACTTCATCCTGCCGGAGGAGCTTGCGGCATTCGATGCGATTCTAGGTGCGGCAGATAAAACGTCTGACAGGGGTGAATTCTGCCTGGTGACAACCGACGGCACCTGTGTGCCGGTTCAGCTTTCCATATACCCCCTTTCCAGGGGTGGAATGAACGGGTACGCCATTATCGCAACAGACATTACATTACGCATCCAGGCCGAAGAGAAAATCCGGTCCCTGGCCGCCGAGCTGACCGTTGTCGAGCAGGAGGAGCGTCACCGCATTTCCCAGGTCTTGCACGATGAACTGCAGCAGCGCCTGTTCGCCATACGGGCGCAGCTCTCTTCCGTGAAGGATGATATTCAAAAACAGAACTTCACCTCTGATATCAATGAAAGCATAGACCAGGTGCAGAGCTGGCTGTCAGAAGCGATTACCACCACGCGAAGCTTAAGCATTAATATCGACCCCATTGTGTTGCAGGGGGAGGGACTTGCCGAGCCCCTGAGCTGGCTTGCTTCGCAGATGAAAGAGCAGTACAGCCTGGAGGTCAGGGTGCTTTCCGGGGAGGATCTCCATGGGATGGATGACCCGCTACGGATCGTGGTATTTCAGACCGTGCGTGAATTACTTTTCAACGTTGTCAAGCACGCCGAAACATCGGCAGCAACCATCCAGCTGACGCACCAAAACACTGGCGGTCGCATTATTGTCAGCGATGCGGGGAAAGGGTTCGATCCCCATGCAATCCTCCATAACCGACAGACGGCCCACGGATTGCTGGTCGTAAAGGAGCGGCTGGGACTGATGGGTGGAAGAATGGAGATCGATTCGGCGCCAGGGGGTGGAACACGGATCACGATCGAGATCCCCTTTCAAAGGATCTCAAAAACAGAGAGATACACATGACCTTTCCCTATGCCCGGCACAACCAGGATTCCCGTCTCAGGCTGGAAACCCTCGTGCGCGGCCTCTCCAACGAAGACCTGGCCCGCTCCACCGGCTACGGCTGGACGGTCGCCGGACTGCTCGCCCACCTGGCCTTTTGGGACCACCGCATGAGTGTCATTCTCAAGCGCTGGCAGGAGCAGGGACTGGATGAATCTCCAATCGACTCGGGCGCGGTCAACGACGCACTGCGGGAGATCTGCCATGCGCTCGAGCCGCGCACGGCCGCACAGCTTGCCGTCACCGCCGCACAGAAGATCGATGCAGAGCTCGATAAGCTCAGCGCTGAACGGGTCGCCGAGATCGAAGCTTATACCGGGGCCACATCGACCCAGTTCCGCATGAACCGCTCCCTGCACCGTGAGAGTCATCTCCAGGATATTGAAGCGCTTCTGAAGCGGTAGATCACACGTCTGCAAAATTAACGGACCCTGAGACCGGCTCTCACCGGTCTCTACTTTTTTCGCGGTATGATTGCCTGAATTACCTGCGTCTTGATTTATAAAAGGAAAATATGTCACGTCAGCGAGTCATCCTTGTCACAGCTGGGATCATGCTCAGCCTGTTTTTAGCGTCGATGGAATCGACAGTGGTCGCCACCGCCATGCCGACCATTGTCGGCCAGCTGGGCGGGCTGGAGCATTACTCGTGGGTCTTCTCCGCCTACATGCTTACCTCCACGACTACCGTTCCCCTCTATGGAAAACTCTCGGACCTGTACGGTCGTCGTAAGCTCTATGTGTTTGCCATGGCGCTGTTCCTGGCTGGCTCGATCTGGGCCGGGCAGGCGAACAGCATGAGCGGGCTCATCCTGGCCCGCGGCCTGCAGGGCATCGGTGCGGGTGGTATCATGCCGCTGGCGTTCATCCTGATCGGCGAGATGTTCTCGCTCGATCAGCGTGCCAAAATGCAGGGCTACTTCTCCGGCGTGTGGGGAGTCTCCTCCATCGCCGGTCCGCTGCTGGGCGGCTTCCTGGTGGACCAGCTCTCCTGGCGCTGGGTGTTCTACGTCAACATCCTGCCCGGACTGCTCGCTGCGGCGCTGGTCGCCTTTGCCTGGCGGGATCAGCTTCACGGTCATGGACGGCCGGTCGTGGACTATGCCGGCGCGGCCTTGTTAATGGCAAGTGTCGTCACACTGCTGATCGGCCTGATGGACGGGACCTCCTACAGCCTGTTCCTGATCGCCGCTTCCATTGCTTTATTCGTTGCCCTCTTGTGGGTGGAGAGCCGCGCCGCCGACCCGATCCTGCCGCTGCATCTCTTCCGTGAGCGGCTGTTCGCCATTGCGGTTACCCACGGCGTGCTGACTGGCTGGGCCATGTTCGGCAGCATCTCGTTCATTCCCCTCTTCGTCCAGTCCGTGCTGGGGACGAGCGCGACTGGGGCGGGAATCACCATCGCCCCCATGCTGCTGGGCTGGGTAGGAGCAAGCATTATCGGCACACGCCTGTTGTTGAAAGTAGGCTATCGCCGGCTGGCAATCCTCGGGACCTCGTTTCTCGTCATCGGCGCCTTCCTGATGTCCACGACCGGCGCGGACATCAGCCAGGCCGTGCTCATGGTCTACGTTTCACTGATGGGCATTGGCATGGGCTTTTCCATCCCGCCCTTCCTGATCGCCGTGCAGACCTCGGTGGAGCGGCGCTATCTCGGCACGGCCACGTCCACGATGCAGTTCAGCCGTTCGATCGGCGGAACGCTCGGCGTGAGCGTGATGGGCGCGGCGTTGAGCACGCGTCTCGTTTCCAACCTGGCCGCCTCCGGCCTGGACCTGGAGCGGGTCTCGCGCCTGTTGAATCCCCTGCCCGGTGACGAAGCGCTCCTGACGGACGCGGTCCGCATTGCCGTGGCAGATGCCATCAATATCGTGTTTATCATTGCCTTCATCGCTGCGTTCCTCGGCCTGATCTCCACCCTTTTTACACCGCGCAAGGAACTGACCGAGAGAATTCCTGAGCGCGAGCCTTCAACGATCAGCGCCGACTGAAGCCGGCTTATTTTGGTGTATCATTGTCCAAATTTGATCCACTCTCGATCCAGGAGGTTGAACATGGCGCTCGTACAAATCTCGCAGGCACAGGGCCGCATACCGGTGACCGTCTTCCATCTTCAGGACCGGGTCAACCTGGGCAATTTTGCCGAGCTGGAAGAGGCAGCCAAGCAAGCCTACAACAATGGGATGCGCGACCTGGTCATCGACCTGACCCAGACCCCTTCCCTGACCAGTATCGGCGTGCGGGCGCTTATCATCATCCACAAGATGCTCTCGCAGGAGGATCGCGGCAAACATCTCAAGCTGGCTAACCCGATTCCTCCCATCCGTGACATGCTCGATATCTCCGGGGTCACCGAGTATGTGGAGGTCTATGACTCGGTGGGACAGGCAGTGGCTTCGTTCTGACTCTGATAGTGTTTAAAATACTTTAAGGCTGCGTAAGAAATACGCAGCCTTTCTTTGTTAATATCCGTAGACTCTACTCTTAACGAAGGTCTCATTTTATTGTATTGTATTGTGAAAGTGAACACGAATACCATACCACAGTGAGGTTGTATTCCCGTTGTATCGTTGACAAGAGTTATGTCAATCGAAGGTATGACAAAAGACACTTTGTTCAGACATTCACAATCCTTATTATTGGATTAATAAAGTTATATAGACCTGATTTGTTATCAATAACGGTCTCGACACGAGAATAGATAGTTTGTACGGGCGGCGAAGATCCGGTGACTGGCATGGTCGCTCCATCCTTCCGGGATACGGTCACCGAGGAGCCAATAGCGAAACCGGCCCTATGGGTTGGTTTGTTTGTTTAAGGGAACCCGAAGGAGGCCATTCGCTCCAACACGCATACTTCCTTTTCTACTTTCTTTTCCGTTTTAAGACGATCACACCCGGAGGACCTATGATATCAAGACGAGATTTTCTAAAACTGAGCGGGGCGGGCATCCTTTCGTTGTATGGCGTTTCGCGTGGCAAGGTCACCTTGCGTGCCCAGGCCCAGATCCCGGGCGGCACACTCAACCCCTATGGCGTGCCCAAATATGTGACACCCCTGCTCATTCCACCGGTCATGCCCAAGGCCGGGACCCTCCGGCAAAGGGGCGGGAAGACCGTTGATACCTACGAGATCTCGATGAAGCAGTTCGACCAGCAGATCCTGCCTGCCGGCCTGCCGATGACAACCGTGTGGGGCTATGGCTCGGTCAACGGCGCGGGCAGCAGGCGGCCGCTGCTGCTTCACAATGCTCCTTCGCTCACGATCGAGGCCGATTGGAACCGGCCGGTCCGGATCAAGTGGATCAACGATCTGGTGGACGCCAACGGGAACTACCTCCCTCACCTGCTGCCAGTGGACCAAACCCTGCACTGGGCCAACCCTCCCGGAGGCCTGACGGGCCGAGACACGCGCCCACATTTCATGGAGACACCCGCCTCCTATACCGGACCCGTCCCCATCGTCACCCATGTACACGGTGCGGTCGGCGTCGGAGATGAGTCCGATGGCTACGCCGAAGCCTGGTACCTGCCCGCTGCCAATAACATCCCCGGCGGGTATGCCACCGAAGGGACCTGGTACGAATTCTTCGCGGCCAAGGCAGCCTCGTCCTATGGCGCCGCCTGGGGGCCCGGGTTTGCCACCTTCCAATATCCAAACCTGAACCGGGCTTCGACGATCTGGTATCACGACCATGCGCTGGGCATGACGCGTCTCAACGTCTACGCCGGTCCGGCGGGCTTTTTCATCGTCCGCGGCGGGCCGGATGGCGACAGAGCCGTGCTCGACAGTCGCTTTGGCACGACCGCGGTGCTCCCCGGTCCCGCACCCATGGATGGCGACAAGTTCCCGCCCAACAAGACCTATTATGAGATCCCCATCGCCATCCAGGACCGCTCGTTCAATAGCGACGGCTCGCTCTTCTACCCGGATATCCGCGAGTTCTTCGACGGCATCGTCGGACCCTTCATTCCGGAGGGTGGCGAGCATGGCGGTTTCTCACCGATCTGGAACCCCGAGTTCTTTGGCAATATGATCATGGTCAATGGCAATACCTGGCCGTTCCAGACGATCGAGCAGCGCCGCTATCGCTTCCGCTTCCTGAACGGATGCCAGTCACGCTTCCTGTACCTGGACTTCAGCCAGATCCCGGGCGTGGAAGTCTGGCAGATCGGCAACGAGGGCGGATTCCTGGCCGCGCCGGTCAACCTCACGGCGAACCACGGCAACCTGCTGCTTATGGGCCTCGCCGAGCGCGCCGATGTGATCGTCGATTTCACCAACGTCCCGCTTGGTAACTATGTGCTGGGCAATCTCGGCCCGGACGAGCCGTTCGGCGGCGGAATTCCGGGTACGGATTTCGGAGCAGCGGATCCAGAGAGCACGGGCCAGATCATGCAGTTCCGTGTCATCCCGTCGGTCGCGCCTGACCCGACAACTCCGCCCATGTTCCTGCAGCTGCCTGCCATCCTACCCCTGCCGGCCGAGTCGGTCACCCGCCCGCTGTCGCTCATCGAAAAGATGGGTATGGGAGTGGATGCCGGCGGCGAGATGCTCGAAGGGCCCGTGGAGGCACTACTGGGCACGGTCGAGGGCGGCAGCGCCGTGGAATATCTATGGATGGACCCGGTCACCGAGAACCCGGCTGTCGGCGACACCGAGGTCTGGGAGTTCTACAATACCACCGGCGACGCCCATCCCATGCACGTCCACGAAGTGGTCTTCGAAGTGGTCAACCGCGAAGGCCTGGTCCTGGACGACGAGGGAGAGGTCGAAGAGCCGATCCAGCTCGATGGGAATATCACCCTGCCCGAACCGTGGGAATCCGGTTTTAAGGATACTGTCATCGCCTACCCCGGCCAGGTCACCCGCGTGCGCGCCCGGTTCGACACCCCGGGCCAGTTCGTCTGGCACTGCCACATTGTTGAGCACGAGGACAACGAGATGATGCGCCCCTTCCGCATCGGACCGGAGCAGCCAGGCCAGCCGATGGGAAACGGACACTAACGAAACATAACAAGCAGTCAGGCTTTTCGCACAGGATCCCCGAACCACAGCCTGACAGGATATGACCTACATCAGGAGACAGGCTCTAGCCTGTCTCCTGATGATTTAATGGCCCGCTGTAGATGCTATACTCGATCCAACCTTAATGGATACTTTGATATCACAAAAACAGAGGACTGATGAAAGAAGGAAAACCTGCCAATCACAAAGCCAGTGCCCTGAACCAGGCTCTGGTCGATGAGCTGAAGCAGAAAGGTCTGATCCAGTCTCCGGCCATTGAAGCTGCGTTCCGCGCCGTGCTGCGCCATCACTTCCTGCCGGGGACGCCGCTAAAGGAGATCTATTCCGACCGGGCTATTTCGGCCAAGCAGGACGAGGAAGGGAAATGGATTAGCTCCTCCTCCCAGCCGGCCATCATGGCGATCATGCTCGAACAGCTCGGCCTGCAGCCCGGACATAACATCCTCGAGATCGGCACGGGACCCGGTTACAATGCGGCCCTGATGGCCCACATTGTCGGTGAGACCGGCCGGGTCGTGACCGTCGAGATCGACCAGGACCTGGCCGACGCCGCCCGTTACCACCTGAAGATGGCGGGCTTTGAGCAGGTCCAGGTCGTGTGTGCCGACGGGGGTTATGGCTACCCAGACGAAGCACCCTACGACCGGATCATCCTGACTGTCGGCTCTCACGATATCACGCCCGCCTGGTGGGAGCAGCTGAAACCCGATGGGCGGCTGGTCCTGCCGCTGGTGCTGCGCGGCTCGATGAAATCGGTCGCCTTCGAGCGGGCCGGCGATCACCTGTCCAGCCTGTCCGAGAACGACTGCGGCTTTATCCAGCTGCGCGGCGACTTTGCCTCCCCGTTTCAGGGCCGCATCGAGCTGGGCCCGGAGCCGGGAATACGCCTGGAAGCCCTCGAACGCCTTCCCCTGGCGGGCGATACTGTCTACAACCTGCTCTCTGCAGAGGCCCGCGACTGGCCGGTAGGCGTGGAGGTCACGGCCTGGGATGTACTCCAGGGCAGCCTGTGGACCTGGCTCTCGCTGCGTGAGCCGCGCATCGGCCGGCTGGTGGCCGAAGGAGATCTGGCCGGGCGGGACCTTGTGCCAGCGATGATCCGGATCGACGGGCGCAGCCTGGCGGCCACAGCCGTCCTACTGGGGGATAAAGGAATGGCCGCATTGAGCAGGCCGCCGGACCAGCCAATCCCCACGGTGGCAATGGACAAGCTGTACGCACCCGACTCACCCGCCTCCCGCCCCTTTCCGTTATTCGTGCGCCAGTTCGGCCCGGACGAGACGCCTGCCCGCCAGCTTCTGGATCTCGTCCAGGCCTGGAAAGCAGCCGGATCCCATGCCGGCAAGCTGCACATCCGCGCCTACCGCAAGGACACAGACTACACACCTGCCGCGGGCGAGATCGTGCTCGAGAGGCAGTGGACAGAACTGATCATCCGGGAGCCGCAGGGCTCGTAGAGCACAGCCGAACCCCGGTTAAAGATCGAGCCTGTAGGACGATGAGAAGAGGGTGACTCAAAGTGTGCCCTTTTTGCTGTTTTGGTGGAACATTTTCATAGAGAAAAAATGACAATAGTCACCCATAAGCTGGTATGTGTATGTGGTACATTTCAATTAAGTTCTCTAATTATGCAACAGGTAAAGCAAGCTTCACAAGTGTGAGAGAAGGAGATTTATGGACATCGATTACAAAGCCCCGCTACATGCAGAGCAGGATATTCTTATCTCTGCGCCATTAGAAAAGGTATGGTCAGATATTACCCAAATAGACCGGTGGTCTACATGGCAGCCTGACGTAACCTCATCAAAATTAGATGGCACATTGGCGACAGGAACGATGTTTTATTGGAAAGCAAAAGGTCTTAATATCACATCTACTCTTCAAATTGTAGAACCCTTGCAAAGTATTGGCTGGACAGGCAAATCTTTGGGCATGCAGGCAATCCATATTTGGATATTTGAGAAGCGCAAGGATGGCACATATGTGAAGACAAAAGAATCGCTTTCGGGTTGGTTTCCTCGCGTCTTAAAACTCTTCGATCCAAAGTTCTTGGAAAAATCATTACAAAGTTCTTTGCAGGTACTCAAAAAACATGCGGAAGGCTTGCCATGAGTTCTCATCCCATTAATCTAGGATTACGCTTTTTGCTTGAGATAGCCGCCCTCGTTTCTTTGGGGGTTTGGGGGTGGCAAAAGGGTGAAGGTTGGGTAAGGTTTTTACTGGCAGTAGGAAAACCAGTTATCGCTGCTACGCTTTGGGCAACATTTCGAGTCCCCAATGACCCTGGAACAGCACCTATTGCGATACCAGGCATTCTGCGGCTCATATTTGAGTTGGCATTATTTGCTTTTGCTACCTGGGCACTCTATGATTCAAATCTCATAGCATTGGCTTGGATTCTTGGCATCGTTACGCTTGTGCATTACATTTCCTCATACGACCGTATTCTGTGGATAATCAAACAGTGAAGTTGAAATACCAACACAGCCCCACTCCGCGGGATACCCTGCGGGCGCGATGGCTTTGATATCCAGTAATTGTCTTGTAGGTCAAGGCATTTGTTGAGTTTTGCATTGTCAATGAGGGAAGCTCAAGCGGTCATAAGTGGATACAAGGTCTGTTTTTGAGTTTTTACTGGTTTTGAGCTTCTCCCATTCCGACAGCGAATCCAGCTCCCACCCACCGGAGTTGGCACGCTCTCAGGGCTTACCCAGACATCTTACCCATGGAACCGGGTTTCCAGTGAGGAAACTGAAATTTCCTTATAGGAAAAGGATACTTTCCTATAAGGAAGCGAGTAGTTTCCTATGAGGAAAATAAAATTTGCAGTAAGTAAAATCAAAAAGTCAATAAGGAAAATCGGGGTTCCAGGGCAGGCATCTACTTGCCCAAAAGCATGGTGGATTACCGTGGATGAGAGAATGCAGGAGGAATAAAGGTAAATCTTTGAACAACAAGCCCGGCTTTTCGCAGGCGGGCTTGTTTTATCGTTGTCAGAAACGGTATACAGAGTTTTTCCCTACTCATCTCCGTATTCATTCAGTTACCTATGACTTCACTTTCACCGTCTGCGCCTTATACTTCTTCAGCGCTTCCCAGCCGACCAGCATCTTCTCGCGTTCATCCCACAGGCGGAAGAACAGCGACTTCATGCTCTTGCGGATGGTCAGCGGCTCGATCTGGAAGACCGGGTTCTCGTTGTGGCATTTCTCCAGCTTGTAGTTGGGGATGCGCGGGCTGAGGTGGTGGATGTGGTGGAAGCCGATGTTGCCCGTGAACCACTGCAGGACCTTCGGCAGCTTGTAGAACGAAGAGCCGTCCATGCCGGCGTTGAAGAAGTCCCAGCTCTGGTGGCGCTCCCAGTAGGTCGGGTCGAAGTTGTGCTGGACGTAGAACAGCCAGACGCCCGCCCCGCCGGCGACCAACAGGACCGGCAGCTCCACCATCAGGAACGCCGCCCAGCCGATCTCGAGCACCAGCCAGCCGGCGACGCCGGCAATCGCCAAATCCGTCCAGACCACGCTGCTGCGCTCGCGCTTGCCCGCGCCCGGCCGCCAGAAGCGGTGCGTGATCGCAAAGACGATGGTCGCACCCACCGTGAACAGGATCAGCGGGTTGCGCATGATCCGGTAGCCGACTTTCTTGTACCAGGGTGCGGCCAGATACTCCTCGACAGTCATCGTGTACACATCCCCGATGCCGCGCCGGTCGAGGTCGCCGGCCGTAGCGTGGTGGATGGCGTGGTCGTGCTTCCACTCGTAATAGGGCGTCAGGACCAGCACCCCCAGCACCAGTCCCAGGCGGTCGTTGGCCTTGATGCTCCTGAAGAACGACCCATGGCAGCAGTCATGGAAGATGATGAAACAGCGCACCATGAACCCCGCGGTCGGCACGGCCAGCAAGAGGGTCAGCCAGTAGCCGACCTCCAGGCTGCGGTACATGGCGTACCACATCAGCAGGAACGGTACCAGCGAGTTGGCGATCTGCCACAGGCTGCGCCAGGTCTCAGGATAGGCATACTTCGATACAATCCCCTGCCATTTAAATTTTTCAGTCGACATTGGGCTCTCCAGTTTGTTTAGGTGAGGCTATTGTACTTTATCCAGCAGCACCGACAAAGGCATCTCTGAGAGACTAGTCAGGACGAGATCTGCGCCTTCGATGGCCAGCCTGGCGGTGACATCGTTCGGGACGGCGACGACAAAGATCCCCGCCCGGTTGGCGGCCTTCACACCGTTGGGCGAATCCTCGAAGACGACCGCCGCTTCCTTCGGGACCCCGAGCCGCCTCAGCGCCGTGAGGAACAGGTCCGGGTTCGGCTTGGTACGGCCCAGGCCCACATCCTCGGCGGTGATGACGTGGTCGAAATAGTCGAAGACGCCGATCCGCCGGGCATGGTTGTGGACCCATTCCCGGTCCGAGCTGGAGGCGATGGCCAGCTTCAGTCTCAGCCGCTTTGCCTCTTTGAGATACTCCAGCACGCCGGGCAGCGGTCCCTGGGTGTGGATGATGGCGTGGCTTTCCAGTCGGTTGCGGTCGCGCAGGGCAGCGGAGTCCACTTGTCCTTTTGTAAGGTGAGCCAGGTGCTCCGCCGCGTCGAAATCTGAGTGGCTTCCCCCGCCAATGATCGTCGCCCACTTGTCGTTGGGGAACTCGAAGCCATGTTCCTGATAGATGGCCTGCCAGCAGGTATACTCGGGCGTCTCGGTGTCGAGGATCAGCCCATCGAAATCGAAGATAAGTGCCTGTATCATGTCCAGATTTTAACACGTGCTATACTCGCGCTACTATGTCATTGCGAGCAAAGCGAAGCAATCTCCTCGCCCTACCAGCCAGGAGATTGCTTCGGGCCACGCCCTCGCAACGACACTGTAGAACAGGAGAGCCTATGTCCGATCTCTATTATTCCGACTACATCGAGCTCGATAAAATATTAAACAGCCAGCACCCCAAAAGTTTCTCCTCGCCGGAGGAGGGCAATGACGAGATGCTGTTCATCATCATCCACCAGGCCTACGAGCTGTGGTTCAAGCAGATCCTGTTCGAGCTGGACCTGGTGCGCGGCATCTTCATCCGCGGCCGGATCAACGACAACTCCGACGACATGAGCCGCGCCGTCCAGCGGATGAGGCGGATCGTTAAGATCCTCGAGCTGATCAACCAGCAGGTCAGCGTGCTGGAGACCATGACCGCCCTCGACTTCCTGGAATTCCGCAACCACCTGCTGCCCGCCTCCGGCTTCCAGAGCAGGCAGTTCCGCCTGATCGAGGCCAGGCTGGGACTGAAGATGCAGCAGCGCTACAAGTCCGAATATTACAAGGCCTCGCGGCGCGGCAGTTTATCGGAGGCCGACCTGAGGGATGTGGACCAGGCCGAAAATGAGAGCACCCTCAAGGAATTGATCGTCGAATGGCTGGAGCGCATGCCCTTCTTCGACGAGGCCTACTGGCGTGACTACAGGCGCTCCAATGAACCGAACCAAGGCGGCCGCCACCAGTTCTGGGACGACTACCGCAATGCCTACCAGAAAAGCCTTTCGGAATATGAAACCGGCCGGCTGGCCGAGTTCGACAGGGTCTTCTTCGACGAAGGCCGCGGCGACGTCTCCCCGGCGGCGATGCGGGCCGCCCTCTTCATCACCATCTACCGCAACCTGCCGATCCTGCACATGCCGTTCGAACTGTTGAATACGCTATCCGAGATCGACGAACTGCTCTCGAACTGGCGCTACCGGCACTTTTCGATGGTGCGGCGCATGATCGGCATCCGTGCGGGGACGGGTGGCACCAGCGGCGCAGGTTACCTCGAAGGGACATTGAGCCAGCATTACGCCTTCCGCGAGATCACCGAGGTGGCGACGTTCCTGATCGAGAGGAGCAAACGTCCCGTGCTGCCGAATGCGTTGAAGGAAAAAGTCAGTTTTAATTTGTAAGTCTTTACCGGAGGAGTGAAATGAAATCGAAAACACATCTCGATTATTTCCGGGTG
>DASUOS010000163.1:0-11100 GCA_036276515.1 Anaerolineales bacterium
AGGTTCCCGGATTTTACGGCGGCTTCGACCAGCGTCCGCAGGCCGGGTTCGTGGATGTGGATCTCGCCATTTTTGAGGGTATTGACCACCCGTGGATTGACATCCACCCCGATGACTCTTAATCCATGGGTAGCAAATGTAGAGGCCGTTGGCAGGCCGATGTAGCCCAGGCCGAGAACACAGATCTTTTGAAAGTTCACTTATGCTCCTTGTACGATGCAGCCAGAAATCGGGTCCATTATACAGCCTCCATCCATGCCGCCTCTCACAACTTTCCCGTGATGAATCTCGTAGAAATGGTAGAGTAAACGACTCGTCCTGTTGTATAATGAATTGGAGAAGACATGGACTTCCTGCTGGATCCCAACGTTGCATATCTCTTTCTGATCGGGGGCGTTTTACTGGCAATGCTTGCACTGGCTACGCCCGGAACAGGTTTGTTCGAAATCGGAGCATTTTTCAGCATCGCGCTGGCCGGCTATGCCATCTATAACCTGACCTTTAATTGGTGGGCGCTGTTTCTGCTACTGCTGGGTGTTGTCCCTTTTGTGTATGCCCTGCAAAGACCCAGACGAGAACCCTTTCTCATCCTGTCGATCCTGCTGCTGATCGCCGGATCGGTGTTTATGTTTCCCCGGGCATCCGGTCAGGGTGTGAATCCGCTGGTCGCCGCGTTGACCTCGATCCTGCTGGCAGGATTCCTGTGGATCGCGGCACGGAAGTCGGTGGAAGCGACCTCCGCCCGGCCTTCTCACGACCTGGGCGGCCTGGTGGGCCAGGTCGGGGAAGCCAAAACCAAGGTCCATGAAGAGGGGAGCGTTCAGGTGGCCGGCGAGTTGTGGTCGGCAAGAAGCGATAGACCAATTCCGACGGGAAGTCCAGTGCGGGTGGTGCAGAGGGATGGATTTATCCTGGTCGTGGAACAAATGCTGGATGTCAATTCATAAAAGAAAAGGAGTTCGCTATGGAAGTTCTGGGTGGTAGTGCAGTTTGTTTTGTCGGTGCAATCCTGGTTCTGGGCTTTATTTTTCTGGCCAATGCCATCCGCATTGTGCCCGAGTACCAGCGCCTGGTCGTGTTCCGGCTGGGGCGCAGTGTTGGCGCCAAGGGGCCCGGTATCGTCCTGTTGATCCCGGTGATCGACCGGGCGGTCAAGGTGGACCTGCGCGAGCAGGTGCGCGAGATCCCGCACCAGACGGCGATCACGAAGGACAATGCCAGCATCTCCGTAGACTTTATCTGGTATTACAAAGTCCTCGACCCGACCGAATCAGTCCTGCAGGTGGGTAACTTCGAAGTCGCTGCCCAGGGCATGGCGACCACCACGCTGAGGGCGGTCATCGGCGGTATCCCGCTGGACGATGTGCTTTCCGAGCGTGAGCATATCAATACCATGCTCCGCACCCGCCTCGACGAAGTGACCGAGCGCTGGGGCGTGAAGGTCACCAACGTGGAGATCCGTGAGATCATCCCGCCGCGCGAGATCCAGGAAGCGATGAACCGCCAGATGTCGGCGGAGCGCATCCGGCGTGCCGTGGTGACCGAATCCACCGGTACGCGCGAAGCCGCCATCAACGTGGCGCAGGGTGAAAAGCAGTCTTCCATCCTGCGAGCAGAAGGTTCGAAGCAGGCCGCCATCCTGGAAGCGGAAGGCCAGCAGCAGGCCCAGGAATTGAAGGCGCAGGGCTTTGCCAAAGCCCTGGAGGCGATCAATGCGACTGCCGGAACTGTGGATCAAAAGACCATGACCCTGCAGTATTTCGAAGCACTGCGGGCCATTGGCGCGAGTCCTTCCACGAAGTACATCTTCCCGATGGAGTTCACCGGTTTACTGGATAACTTCCTCGGCCGGGATGGCAAGAGGTAATCAGTCGGTCCATATAAAGATCGCAAGAAGGCGGAGGTCACTCTCCGCCTTCTGTTTTTTTATTGATACAATTCCCTTATGGAAATCCATACAGCCAGCCTTCGTGATCTGGGGTCCCTGCGCCGGCTCGAAAGTGTCTGCTTTGAGAAGGATGCCTGGTCCGTTTTGGATCTGGTTGCAGTTCTCTCCTGGTCGGAGGTGATCCGCTTGAAGGCGGTGGTCGATGGCGAGATGATCGGCTTCATCGCCGGCGACCCGCGTCCGGCCCAGAACACGGGCTGGATTGCCACGATCGGCGTGGATCCACGCTACCAGGGTCGCGGGATCGGCACGGCGCTCCTGCGCGCCTGTGAGGAGCGGCTGAACTTTCCACGTGTCAGGCTGACCGTCCGCATCTCGAACGATAAAGCCATCTCTTTGTATGAAAAGGAAGGCTATCGCACCGTCGATATCTGGAAGCGTTATTACAACGATGGCGAGGATGGACTGGTCATGGAAAAGATTTTACAAAAATGAGGGGAGGATCCCTCCTAGAACAACACCTGCCGCGGGGGACTGAGATATAATGACGGCTGATGACCTCTGTAATCGCACCGCCCATATGGGTTGATCGCCTGCCTGCATACGAAAAAATGTTAAGGGATTTATCGGTGCAATCCCGTATCTCCGTGGACACCGAATCCAACAGCCTGCATGCCTATCGTGAGCAGGTCTGCCTCATCCAGTTCTCGACCCCCAGGATCGACTACATCCTTGATCCGTTCGTCTTCAACGACCTGAGCGCCCTCGGACCGCTGTTCGAGAACCCCGCCCTGGAGAAGATCTTCCATGCCGCGGAATACGACCTGATCTGCCTGAAGCGAGATTTTGGCTTCGAATTTTCCAACCTGTTCGACACCATGTATGCCGCGCGTGTGCTGGGCTACCCCCTGGTCGGGCTGGATAACATGCTGTCTGAAAAACTGGGCATCCGGGTCGACAAGCGCCATCAGAAAGCCGATTGGGCTGCCAGGCCGCTCACTCCCTCCCAGATCGATTATGCCCGCTTTGACACGCGCTACCTGTTCCAGCTGCGCGACCTGCTGGAGAAGGAGCTGGAGGAAAAAGACCGCCTGCAGCTGGCCCGCGAAGATTTTACGCGTGCCTGCAAGGTGGAGATCCCGCGCGAAAAAGTGAACGGCGCCTCCTGGGTGCGGTTCAGCGCACGCAAGGATGTCTCGACCCGCGAATTAACGATATTAAGCGAGCTGTGCAACTTCCGGGACCGGATCGCCGAGAAGCTGGATCGGCCTCCCTTCAAGGTGATCGCCGATGACACTCTGCTAACCATTGCCCGGACCCTTCCCGAAAAGGATGTCGACCTGGCCGGAGCGGGGTTGAGTCAGAAACAGATCCGCCTGTGGGGGACCGAGATTCTGTCGGCGGCGCGGCGCGGGGTGAAGGCGCCTCTTGTTACCCGGGAGCAGGTCCGGCGTCCGAGCGATGCGATGCTCCGGCGCCTGGAGAAGCTCAAAAACTGGAGAAAAGTCCTGGCGAAGGAGATGGGTGTCGAGTCGGATATCGTCCTGCCGAAAGTGTATCTGAACGCTCTGGCCGAGACCCCTCCAAAGAGTTTGAGCGAGCTGGAAGTCGTTCTTGCCGATTCACCCTGGCGGTTCCAACAGTTTGGACCCAGGATCCTGAAAGCACTGGGAGTTCAATAATGCGGATCCATTTTCACGGCGCGGCCCAAACGGTGACCGGCAGCCAGCATTTGCTCGAGATCAACGGACACCGGCTCCTCCTGGACTGCGGCCTGTACCAGGGCCGGCGGAGCGAGACCTACGAGCGGAATTTGAACTTTGCGCATGACCCGCGCAAAGTGGACGCGGTCATCCTGTCGCATGCCCACATCGATCATGCAGGCAATCTGCCGAACCTGGTCAAAAACGGATATGAAGGCCCGATCTATGCCACCCAAGCCACGGTTGACCTTTCGACGATCATGCTGGCCGATTCGGGCCGCATCCAGGAATCGGATGCGGAGTTCGTCAACCGGAAGCGCCTGGCGCGCAATGAGGAACCGATCGAGCCTCTGTACAGGGAAGCAGATGCTGCGCGGGCTTCCCAGCTTTTCCATGCCGTGGAGTACGGCAAGCCTTTCGTGCCGGTGCCGGGGGTGGTAGCACGCTTTGTCGAGGCGGGTCATATTTTGGGCTCGGCGGCTGTTTCGCTGGAGATCGAAGAAAAGGGACAAAAGGTGCGGTTCTGGTTTTCCGGCGATATTGGCAGGTTTAAGCTGCCTTTACTGCGTGATCCTGTCCTTCCCGATGCCGCCGAATATCTGCTAATGGAATGTACCTATGGGGACAAACCTCACAATGATCCCAGCCAGGCCGCCGAAGAGTTTCAGCAGGTTGTTTCGCGGACCCTGAAACGGGGCGGCAAGGTCATCATCCCGGCTTTTGCGGTGGGACGGACGCAGGAGCTGGTCTACCATCTCAACATGATGATGTTCAGCCGGGATGTTCCCCCGGCACCGGTTTTCGTCGACAGCCCGCTGGCGGTCAATGCTTCGATGATCTTCCGCAAACACCCCGAGATCTTCGATGACGAGACACGCTGGTTCGTACAGCAGGCGCAGCACCCGGCCCTCGATTTTAAGCTGTTGACGTACGTGCAATCGGTGGAGGAGTCCAAGGCGCTCAACCTGCGCAAGGATCCGATGATCATCATCTCCGCTTCCGGCATGGCAGAGACCGGGCGCATCCTTCATCACCTGAAGAACAATATCGAGGACCCGAAGAACACGGTCTGCATCGTGTCCTGGCAGGCGCCGCATACGCTCGGCCGGCGCCTGGCCGACCGCGAAAAACAGGTCAAGATCTTCGGCGAGCCGTACACCGTTCGGGCGGAGATCGCCACGATCGGCGGCTTGTCGGGGCATGCAGGGCAGGACCTTTTGACACGCTATGCAGTCAATGTCAAAAGCACGGTCCGGAAGATATTCCTGGTCCATGGCGAAGCCGTCCCGGCCGCAGCTCTGACGGAGAAATTGAAATATCAAAATATGGACGATGTCTACTATCCCGCACTGCATTCGAGCGTGGAATTATAGGTTATAATCTCGCCGCCAAAACACATAGAGTTGGGAAGGTGCCAGAGTGGTTGAATGGGACGGTCTCGAAAACCGTTGTGGGCTTCGGTCCACCGAGGGTTCGAATCCCTCCCTTCCCGCCAGTAAAGACGCGTCCTGCCGGGCGCGTTTTCCATTCCACCGCGGGCCCTCATTGAGAGGATAGTATTCGAATCCCTCCCTTCCCGCTGAGAAAAGTCCCCGGATGACAGGGACTTTTTGTTTACCGCTTATCTCATAATTTAATAACTTTTCCAGTACGTTTGTAGACAGAAATTCTAACCCTGAGTTTAAATAGTTATGCGGCACTCTGTAATGTTCATAAAACAGACGAATGTCTATGCCAGTTGTCCCACTGTTTCCCAGACATCCAGGCCCATGCCTCGAACGTGTGCTCGTTGAAATTTCTCAGGATCCATTTCCTTGCTGAGTGTCTTCAAAAGGGCCGAGGCCTGGGTTCGTGTTTCAAACCAGCTCGAAAAATGAGACTCCACCAGCGCTCCCAGTTCGACAGCTTTCTCGAGCTCCCCCTCGCAGGCGTACAGGTCGGCCACGGCTAAGATCACCACCAGGGCGATGCCCCGGTCCTTGGCTTTCCTGGCCAGGCCAACCGACTGCCGCAGGTGTATCCTTGCAGATTCCAGGTTACCCAGCCCGATCTCCGATTTCCCAAGTCCGGTCATCACATAGGTCATGCTCCAGGTGTGTCTGGCCTGCCGGGCAAGCTGTAAGGATTTCGAAAAAGCAGCGTGGGCTGCCTGGTACTCCAGGCTGGCGAGAGCGATATCCCCCACACCGCGGTAATAAAAAGTGCTGCCGGCATAATCGTTGTATTTTTCGAAGACCTGACGGGACCGCTCATACCAGTCTGAGGCTTCCTCGAGCCTGCCCAGCACACGCAGGACCTCGCCCATTTCCCAGTAGTTCCAGCCAAATTGATACTCCGGTCCGGATTCATGCAGCATCTCGATGCACTGCTGGCGCAGACGTAGGGCGTCTTCGATATCCCCGTAGCGGACCTTTTCGAAGCTTTCCTTCGACAGGATGGTTATCGCGTTCTCCCTGAGACCATGGGCCAGGTAGACCTGAAACATATCCTTACAGCAGTCGAAGGCTTTCTGGAATTCGCCCAGCTGGATGTAGACATCGGTCAACTGCCAGGAAATATCGTTGGCTGTGGCCCATTCTCCATAGGCCTGAAGGCTGGCCCGGGCGGCGGTCCACTGTTCCACGGCGCCCTCCAGATCATAGTACTGATACTTCAGCTCTCCCCACTGGCTTAAGGTATATCCCCTGTTGATATGGTCACCCAGGGACGTAAAGATTTCGCGGGCCTGCGATAAACATTCAACCATGAAATCCCGTTCCCCAGCGGACATTTCATTGCCGTAATTTAACAGCCTGGCGATGTGGAGATAGGTATTGGCCAGTTCCCATGTATGATCTGAGTCCTTGAAATGGGGTAGCAATTGCTTCAATTTCCTCACACCTGCCTCCACGTCGATCAACCGGCCATGGATGAAGGCGAGCAGGATACCCCAGAAGCCCAGTTCTTGAATGTCCATCTGTTCGGACAGCGACCAGGCGCGGTTGCTGGTCTCCATGTCAATGGGGAAGATACCCTCATACGTGGCGAGACGCAGAGGGAATCCATCGAAGTGGAAGGCCCCCTCTGCTGTGCGGAGCCTGATTTCCAGACGGTCGCGGGCGGGAGTCCAGTCCTGGGTATGGAGTGCAGCGAGAGCAGTCGTGATCATGCTTCGCAAATCGGTAACTCTTCCCCGGCGCTCGCAGAAGTGAATCAGCATCGGAAGCAGGCTCTGAACGGCGGTTTCGATCCTGTTTTCAGCCACCAGCCACAGCCAGGCCGTTTGAATGTTGTCGAACTCTGCCTGAACACCCGCGTACGCCTGTTGTTGATCCGGCCCTTTGACCCGATCCCATAACGAGTTTGTGTAGGAAGCATAATATTCGCAGAATTGTTTCTTCACCTGTAGGAGAGAGGCCATTTCCCGCGACAGGATTTCATAGGCGAATTGCCGCAGCAGCTCATGGATCTGGTATCGGCCGTCAGACAGGCGGTGAAGCCAGGATTGGTTCGTCAGCTCCAGAAGAGCTTTTGCCGATGCGCCCGATACAGCCTGGGCCGCCTCCCGGGTAAAGCTGGTTCGGAAGATGCTCAGGGCTTTGACGATGGGCCGGGTCTGCCGGTCGAGCAGGGTCCAGGACGAATCGAAGACGGCGCGTATGCTCCGCTGGCGGTCTGGAAGGTCGCGGCGGCTGATTTCCAAAAAATCCAGCGACCGGGCGATCTCACGATTGATTTCAGCAGGAGAAAGGACCTCGAGCCAGGAGGCTGCCAGCTCGATCGCCAGGGGCATGCCCTGAACGTGCTGGCAGATCTGAGCAATGTCCGCATAATTATCGTTTGAAATCTGGAACGTGGGCTGGATGCGCTTTGCACACTGCTCGAAAAGCCGAAGAGCGCTGAACGCCGGGATCATGGGATCCGGTTCCGGGAGAGGCTGAGGCGCTTCACCGGTGGGGATCTCGAGCCCCTCCACCCGGAAGATTGTTTCTCCCTGGATATTGAGTCTTTCCCGGGAGGTGGTCAGGATCCTGCTCTGAGGAGCCGCGCTCAGCAGATCGACGATCAACGATACATTGTCCTCATTCAGGAGGTGTTCGAAATTATCGAGCACCAGAAGCGATTGCCTGCCGTGCACATGACCCAGCAGTCTTTGACGGGCATCCGAGCCCTTGGCATGACGGCTGAGCTGCAATGCATCGCTCAGCGCACCGATGATCGATTGTCCTTCGGCCAGGGGAGCCAGATTGACGAACCAGACGCCATCTTTGTAATAGAACGGCTCGGTTTGGAGGGTCCTGAAGGCAGCCTGAATGGCGAGACGGGTTTTTCCATTCCCACCCGGCCCCAGATGGGTCAACAAACGACAGGATGGCTCGGTAAGGTGCTGCGTGATCTCTTCCAGTTCCCTTTCGCGGCCAATAAACGGGGCGGGGTGGGTCGGGAGATTATGGACAGACTTCCCGGGTTGATCCTCATGGCCTGCCGCAGAAGAACGGACGCTGGCCGCCGGCTCCAGGAATACCCGCACTTTTTTCTTCCTGACCGCCTCGAAAAGCGCCAGGGTTTCCTGTTCGGGTGTGACATCCAGCTCCAACCGCATCAGCTCGCGGCATTCTTCGAACTGCCGAAGCGCAGCCGCCTGCTGGCCGCTCAGGGCATACAGAAGCATCAGCTGCCTGTGTGCCGGTTCATGCAGCCGGTCGAGTGACAGCCAGCGCCTCCCGTACTCGATGGCGGCAGGATAATTCCCGGCATAGGCATGCTGGTAGGTCAGGAGCTCAAGAACCTCTCCCAGGTTCTGCCGCAGGCTCTCCGACTGGAAGAATTGCCATTCCTCGAAGACGGAGCTCTCCGGGACCGTGAAGCCATGCAGAAAGTCCGCGCTGTATAGCTGGGCGGCCTCTTCCAGGGACCGCTGGCAGTCGGCGCACAGGAGCTGTGCCTGGCCCTGCTGGCGGTGTCCGTGGTTCCGGAATTGGCGGACCCGCTTCTCGAACTCGGCGATATCGAGCTCAATTGTGATCGACGGATGGATGCCCGCCTGGTCTTGAGAAACGGACAGGTACTCCTCCCCAAGCTCGGCCTTCAAGCGCGATAAACTTTTTCGTAGGTTGGAGCGCGCATCCGACTGGTTTAGATCGGGCCAGAGCAGGTTTGCCAGTGTATCGCGGCTGTGAGGCTGGGACGTGACGACCAGATAGATCAGGAGAGCCAGATCTTTTCTTCGTTGAATGCCCACCTGTTGCGTTCCTCGTTGGATCCGAGGTGTGCCAAGCAATGAAACATATAAACTTTGCACATCTTGATTATACACGCCGTACGGGGTCCGGCAAGCGTTGCCTGCCGGGCCCCGTACCGAGCGTTGTTATTCGACCTGCACCTGGAGGGCATAATGCCCTGAGCCGTTTGTAGCTTCATAGGGATCCATCCGGATGACCGTCAGCGCCAATCCGTTGCAGCTTGCCAGGTTCAGGCTGGAGATCTCGAGCAGGAGCTGACCATTCTCCGATCGTGCGGAGCCGAGAATGCCGGCCGGTGATGAGATGCGCTCGATGCCAGTTTCACGGACCTCAAAGCGCATCCCCTGTACCTCGACATGGAAGACATCCGCCGGTGTGGAGGTCCCTCTCAGGATGATCTGTATCGACTTCCCATCCGCCGACGGATCGAGATCCAGCTCCAGCAGGTCGATCCCATAGCTGGAGGAAATCGAGCCGTTGATCAGCAAGGAGCCTTCTCCTATGGCGAAGACATCCGCATGAGGGGCCGTATACAGATTGTTCGGATCATGAAACCCACAACCTGCAGGAAATCCGTATGTCAGGCATCGTCCATCTTCCAGACGCAGGCGGTAGATCGACTGGGCGAATTGCACCAGGCTCGCCTCATAGGTCTGAAAGGCACAGTCCGGTGTGGCTTGCAGGGCAGCATCCAGGATACGCGGCATTGCAGATGCCACGTCGGCGGACTTATTGATGTCCACGATCTCGCCCTTGTAGAGCGTTTCCAGCACATTCCGGATCACCAGCATGCCAGCCGCCGGATTCTCAAAGCCGTGATTGAGGCCACCGCAATTCTCATAGAGAAATCTCCAATACAGCGACATTTGGTAAGGCAATTCCTTATAGCTTTTGTTGAGACCGCCGCCGAACACGCCGTCCGATCCGATGAACGCATTGGCTCTCTTTAGATAGCTGCGCATGCTAGCGGTGGGCTCGAACTGCACCCGCGGCTGGCCCACAGACGAAGCCAGCACGGCGGTCCCTTCACTGACCACTTTCCATGCCTCTTCCTTGCCGCTGATATTTCCATTGCTGCCAAAGTGGAAGCTGATGTTGCGCTGCTGGTTGTGGAAGAGCTCGTGGTGGAAGACGCTCATGATGCCGTCTGTCAGGTCGGAGTACTCTCCGAAGCTCCCATCCACGCGGATGGAGATCATGGCATGTCCCAGGGAGGGAGCCGCGCCGTGGTACCAGATTCCATGTTCAACCAGCGCCACGCTCAAGGCTTTGGGATCCTCATCCCGCCGGGCATTGGACCATTCTTCATACCAGGGCAGTCCCCACTCGTTTGTCTGCGTGATGAACGCGGCCACCATCGCAGGGACGAGCTCTGCCTGGAGATAGCGCTCGACATCCAGCCGGGCGATCTGCGTAAAGGGATCCCGCAGGTCGGTTTGGAAGGGGATCATGTCGTAGTAGTAGATGACCAGCTCTTTGGGCGCCGCGCCGGGCGTGGCTTCCAGCACGTCCGGGAGGGGGACGCGCCATTGATTTTCCAGCAGGAAGGCATAGTCATCACCGAACTCCTTCAGGACATTGCCCTTTGTATCGGTGATCAGGACCCGGTAGGTAAAGTAATCCGTTGGGGTGCGGAATTCTGTATGCAGAGTCTCCAGGGTTCGCTGGAACACGACCTGGAAATCGAGCGATGCCAGCTCCTGTGATTCGGCGGAATAAGGGATGAACATCGTATCTTCCCAGACCTGGATGCGGTTCGCCCGACCGCCTCCCAGGTCGGGGTCGCCGTGCTGGGTTTCGATGACAAGCTGCGCATAGGCGCCCGTTGGCGGCACTTCGATGTTTTCCAGGGAGACGATCAGGGTCCGCTCAAAGCCGGGTGTTGGAACGCCGTTCCGGTTGAGGACGAGATGAGGGATCTCCTTGCCCTCCGCTTGCGGCGCGGATACCTCTTTACTGTGTTCTGCCCGGAACGTAATAGTCGCTTCCGTTGGCGATTTGAGCGTCACCGTCATCGGGCGCGGCTCTGCGGCCGGCTGCGCGGCGCGCGGTTCGGGAGCAGGCTCGATCGCACTCTGTGCGGGGCCGTTCATGTTGCCCTGGAGCAGGGAAACGATCAGGATCAGGTTAAGAAATAATGCCGTACGCATAGGACTCTCCTCTTGTCTCTGTCCCTATCTTAGGCAGGAGCCGTCCCGTGACCGTCTCACAACGCGTCTCACAGGCAGGTTTTTATGGAAAACCCCTGTTTTTGCTGTCTCTTTTCAATGGTAAGATTGACAATATG
>DASUOS010000164.1:0-13008 GCA_036276515.1 Anaerolineales bacterium
GCTTGTGGATATGTCTTCCCCCCTGTATGGGATGATGAATTCATCCACAGGTGTGACCTTTCGCACGGACGTCCTGCCCGATTACTCGATCATCGTTTCGGAACGCGAAGGCATGAGCGGCGGGCCGGTCGAGACGGCCTACGGTCTGTTCGCTGATTTTGTGAATATCGCCAGTCAAACCAAATGACATTGGAGAACCTGTATGACTTTTCATGACCCCACCTCTTACACCGACCTGACCCAGGGCCGGATCGAGCACATTGATTTTCATATTCGAGTCGATTTTGAATCCTGCACGCTGGACGTCGAAGCGAGATATCAAATGCAGGAACCCGTCCACGGATCGCTGTACCTTGACACGTATAAGCTCGAGCTTCAGGAAGCTCGTATCGACCACCGAGATCTTGAGTGGGAATTCGATACCCGTGATGAAACACTTGGGGAGCGCCTGCACTTGAAGGGACTCGCTGGCGCTTCGAGTTTCATTCTTAAATTCCGCACCTCACCGGAAGCCCGTGCCCTGCAATGGATGAGTCCAACACAAACCGCAGGCGGAACACACCCATTTTTATACAGCCAGTGCCAGGCCAGTAATGCCCGCAGTGTCTTTCCCTGCCAGGATACGCCATCCGTGAGGTTTACTTATACAGCCGAAGTGCAGGAGATGCCTGAAGGGTTGACCGCGGTCATGGCAGCGGAGCGGGTCGAGGCGGCGGAAGGGAGCGGGAAGTTTTCTTTTCGCATGCCCCAGCCCATCCCATCCTATCTATTCGCCCTGGCAGTTGCCAATCTTGACTTCCGCGAGCTGGGTCCACGGACAGGCATCTACGCCGAGCCGGATCTCCTCGACGCCGCGGCCTGGGAATTCGCCGAGACCGAGAAGACGATGGTCGAAGCCGAGAAATTGTTAGGACCCTATCTCTGGGGCCGCTACGATATGCTTGTCCTGCCGCCCTCCTTCCCGTTCGGCGGGATGGAAAATCCGCGCCTGACCTTCCTGACGCCCACCGCCATCCTCGGCACGCGCGGTCAGGCCAATCTGGTTACCCATGAACTGGCCCACGCCTGGACCGGCAACCTGGTGACCAACGCCACCTGGCAGGATTTCTGGCTCAACGAAGGCTGGACCACCTATGCGGAAACAAGGATCACGGAAATCCTGGAGGGAAAAGAGTCAGCTGACTTAAACGCCGTCTATGATGAAAAACGGACCTATGCCATCATGGAACGCGTTGGCATGGACTCTCCGCTCACCTGCTTGAAACAGCCTCAGGACGGCCGGGATGCCGATTCGATGACATCCGTGCTCGCTTATACCAAGGGCTGTTTCTTCTTGAAGGAATGCGAATACGCCGTGGGACGCGAACGCTTCGATGCGTTTATCCAGAAGTATATGAAGCGTTTCCAGTTCCAATCGCTGACCACTGAGGAATTCCTGGGTTTTCTCAAAGCCGAGCTTCCAGAGGTCCTCGAAAAAGTGGACGTGGAGAGCTGGATCTACAAACCCGGCATGCCCGATTCCTGGCACAAGCCGCAATCTACCTTGTATGATGAAGTGGAAAAAGCGTTACGGGATTTTGGCGAGGGCAGGCTGCCGGCACGCGAACAGATCAAGGACTGGCGCCGCTATCAGATGCTCTCTTTTCTGCAGGGAATGCCTCCTTCCATCCCGGTCGAAGCATGCAGGCAGCTGGACGAAGTATTGGAGCTGGAAAAGAGGAACGACGACCATTTTCTCTCCTACTTCTATGCAACTTGCATTGCCAGTGGATACAGAGAGATCCTGCCGCGCGTCGAAACATTCGTCGAGAAGATCGGGCGAATGCTGTATATTATTCCCATCGGGCGGGCTCTGGTCGCTTCCGATTGGGCCCGGGACCGGGCACGTCCCCTCTTCGAGCGCGTCCGTGAGCGCCACCACCCGGTGACCATCAACGCCGTGGATGGTTTTTTGAAGAAAGCGGGTCTATAGCAGCAGCTGCCTGCATTCCTCCAGTTCCAGGACGGTGACTTTTACCCCGTGCGATTCCAGGAACGCCCGGGAGACTTCATGCCCCGGCCAGCTCGCACCGACGATAAGCTCGGGTACCCCGTAAAACACGATCGGACCGGCGCACATCAGGCAGGGAAAAGCGCTGGCATACATCACCGTATCGGCATACGTGGCCTGCAGTCCCGCCGAGCGCAGCACTTCGATCTCGGCATGGCTGGTCGGGTCGTTGTGGGTATTCATGTGGTTCCTGCCGGTGCCAATGACCGTGTCCCCGCGCACCAGTAAAGAACCATAGGGAAAATCCCCTGCATCTCTGGCCGCCATTGCTTCCTGGATGGCGAGCTGCATGTATCGATCCATGATGTCCTCCTTTGAAATGTGTTCAGGCAGATTGTGAATTCCGCCCGATCCGGAAGTACAGCGGCCAGCGGACCAGGCGCTGCCGCTCTTCGCCACCCCAGGCCGAGCTCAATTCATCCCAGAGAATCTCAAGCGGATGCTGTCCGTTCTGTGCCTTGTACCGCTGTGTAGCAGACCAGCTGTCGAGAAACCCGGCGTACTGAGACAGGGTCCAGCTGCGCTCCATAACAAAGGATGGGGATGCAATCTCGTCGAAGGGAAAGGGGAGCGTTTCATAGCGCTCCTCCAGGTAATGGATGCGCTCCGGCCAATACGGGCCGGTAATTTCCTTGTAGTAGCGATATACCAACCGGTCGATTTCAGGCGAAATCTCCGTCAGACTGTACGTCCAGGCGGCGATGACGCCCTGAGGCCTGAGCACGCGCCTGACTTCGCGGTAGAACTCGTCGAAGTTGAACCAGTGGATCGCCACGGCGACCGTGACCAGGTCCGCGCTCGAAGCGGGGAGGGAAACGTGCTCGGCAGGTTCCACGCAGTATTCCACCTTCTCGTGGAGCTGAGCATGGGCGATCTGCTCGGTGCTGGCATCGGTGGCGTACACCTTGTCGAAGTACTGCGCCAGCCCGACCGCAGCCTGGCCGTTGCCGGTGCCGCAGTCCCAGGCCAGGGAATGTCCCGGCGCAATGGAGGCCAGGTAAGCATAGATCTCTTCGGGATACGTTGGGCGATACTGCGCATACACCTGCGATTGTCCGGAAAAGTGGTCTTCGAAATGAGATGGATCTTTTTTAGCTGGCATCTCTACCCTCCTCTATAAATTCTCTCATCATACGAAACTGATCCGCAAGATCGGCCAGCTGGTAATGCGCGTTGAGTCCGCTCGGGTTGGGCAGAACCCAGATCAGGGAAGATCCCAGTTTGCGGGCCTGCAATCCCAGCCCCGCCTTTGACTCCTGGAAGGCCGTCCTGTAGGCGCCAATGCCGAGCACGGCCACAACCTGCGGATCATAGCGCCTGGCCTTGTTTTCCAATCTTTTGCGGCCCGCTTGTAACTCCTCACGCGACAGTTCGTCGGCTGTGGCTGTTGCCCGGGTTACGAGATTGGTGATGCCGCAGCCGAGCGCCAGCAGCTCGCGTTCCTCGCTGGCGTCGAGCAGCCGCGGCGTGAACCCGGCCTGGTACAGCGTAGGCCAGAAGCGGTTGCCGGGCCGTGCAAAGTGATGGCCGGTCGCACCGGAATACAGACCGGGATTGATCCCGCAGAACAGGACGCGCAGTCCCGGTCCGATCACATCGGGGACGGTTTTGTCTTTTGCGGCAAGCAGGTCAGCACGGGTGGGTTTTCTCGCCAGGCTCATGGATGATTTGTACTGTTAAAAAACTTTTGATAGGTTACTCCATCCAGCCCATCTTCATAATACCGGGGCATGAGATAGCCAAAACGGTATCCGGCTGCCTCGTAGAATTTTCGTCCGCCAGCGTTGTTGGCCGGCGTATCCACAAAGATGCCGCGGGCATTCTTCGAGCGTGCAAACTGCTCGGCCCGGTATACGAGCGCCGTCGCGGCGCCCTGTCGCTGGCAGTCCGGGTCGACCGCCAGCCCCTGGATCTGGCAGAGTCCATTCCAGGCGTGATGCTGCACATAGAGATAACCGACCGCTTCTTCCTGCAAAACAGCCAGATAAACGCCATACTTCTGCGCGTCACCGGCAAAGACAGGAAGAGCTTCTTCCATGGCAGCAATATACTGCTCGGCCCATCCGACCTTCATCAGGATCCTGCGGATGGAGGGCCGGTATTCCGGCGAGAAATCGAGGATGCGGAAGCGGCGGTCCATTGCGGTACAATCTGGTTAAAGTATAGCACGCCAGCCACTCGGTTTTCGCGGGAGAGATCAATGCCTGTCAGCAAACAACGTACGCTTGACTTCATGGAACATGAATGGGGAACGTACGTGGAGCGGTTCCATCACCTGTCAAAGGCCGAGCAGACCCGGCGCGTCAATGAGATGGGATTCGCCTCCTTCCGTGACCTGCTGGCCCACATCCTGGCCTGGTGGGAGGAGGGGATGGGCATCATCCTGGCCGTGGCCGAGGGACGCGAGTTCGAACGCAGGAAATACGACTTCGACGCCTTCAACGCCGAAGCAGTCGCCCGCTACAGTCCCTGGCAGGAAACGGAGTTTATGGCTCACTTCGAGGTGACACGCCAGAAGATGGCTGCCGGTTTGGGGTCCATACCGGAAGCGGCCTATGAAAATCGACGCATCAGGGCCTGGCTGAACGGCGTCATTTTTCACCACGCCCGCGAACACCGGCTCACGGTCAGCCGCTTCCTGGTCGTCGATCTTCTCGGTAACGAATGGGCAGAGTACATCCGGATTTTCAACCAGTTGAGCCCTGAAAAACAAAAGGAGTTTTTAGCCGGGCAGGGGTTGGGCACGTTCCATGACCTGCTGGCCCATATCATCGGCTGGTGGGAGGAGGCGGCCCGCATCATCTCCGGCATCCTCGATTCGCCGGGCTTTACCTGGTCGGAGTACAACACGGACCAGTACAACCGTGAGCTGACCCAAAAATATTCCTTCTGGTCGCAGGATGACCTGTTGAAACATTATGACACAGTGCGGCTGGCACTGATCGACCTGGCGGAGGACCTCCCTGAGGATGCGTTCCTCAACCGGGATATAGAATACTGGCTTGCCACCGATGTTATCGAACATTACGATGAGCATGCCCTTCCCACATAACCATGGATACTCACACCGTTTATCTCGCGCTCGGTTCCAACCTGGGCGACCGTCACGAAAACCTGCGCCAGGCAGTGGCTGCGTTATCTCCCCAGATCGACATCAAAGCAAAATCGCATATCTATGAAACCGATCCCTGGGGATACGAGGATCAGCCAAAGTTCCTCAACATGGCGGTCAAGGGTTTGACGTATCTCGAGCCGGAACCGCTGCTCAAGCATCTCAAGCGCCTTGAGATTGCCCTCGGCCGGCAGGTGACATTTGCGAACGGTCCGCGTACGATCGACATCGATGTTCTTTTCTTCGATGACCTGATCCTGGATACGCCGCTCCTCACTCTCCCGCACCCGCGCCTGCACGAACGGGGATTCGTCCTGCTGCCCCTGATGGATATCGCCCCGGACCTGATCCATCCGCTTCTGAAGAAAAACATCCGGGAGCTCACAGCTTCATCCAACCTGGATGGGATCACACAGGTCCGGTAGCCGAAGCGCAGGTCGCCTGTCCATGGAAACTGTTTTATGAATTCTGTTGAGGGAAATACCCTGGTCCTGCTGTTGACCTTTGGGGCGTGGGGGTTGGGCGGCTGGCTGCTGACGAGAGTTGCCTTTCGATCCTACCGTCATGAAAGCGTGCTGATCGGGATCGCGTTTGGTGTGATCGCAGCCACCTGGCTAGCCAATCTTCTGGCGCCGCTCATCGCGGTACCCTATGCCTTCTGGCTGGCAACCCTGATCCTCCTTCTGGGAGGGGCGGCCGTTTCGCAGCCCTGGCGAAATCTCCCTGCCCTCAAAGAAGAATTGAAGCTGGCGTTCCCATGGGTAGCCTGGCTCGTCCTCCTTGTATTCGTATTTACGATGGCGGGACGCGGCCTGGCCATCTTCGACGAGTTCCAGACCATCCCGCTCATCTCCCTGCTGGCGGCCGGGGAGATCCCGCCCAGGTTCGTGCTGAACCCCGAGATCCATTTTGGCTATCACTATTTTCTGCTGCTGATTGCAGCCCAGATCATGCGCCTGGGAAATGTCTTTCCCTGGCTGGCCCTGGACTTCGCCCGGGCGACCGTCCTGGCGCTAACGGTCCTGCTCGGCGCCTTATGGGCCTACCGTCTCACCCGCAGCACTCTGGCTGCCTATCTGACAGCCATGTTCCTGGTTTTCTCCACCGGTGTTCGCTGGCTCCTGCTCCTGTTCCCCAGCAGTCTGCTGAACCGGATCTCCGAAAGCATCCAGCTGATCGGCTCCGGCGCGGCCAGCGGCGGGACTCTGCGTGAAGCGCTGATCAGCGTCTGGAAGATCGAAGGCGCAGGCCCGTTCCCATTCCCGTTCGCGTTCGCCGATGGGATCAGCCACCCCTTTATCATGACCTATAACGGCATTGGCACCTCTGCCGTACTGATCCTGATCCTGGTGTTGCTGACTGCCGACCGGCGGAAAAATACGCCGGCCAGCATACTGCTTGTCATCCCGATCTCGGCTCTTGCCCTGGCGAATGAAGTCACTTTTGGATTGCTCTATCTCGGTTTTATCGGTGTTGGCGCTCTGCATATCTTCCGCAACCGCAGTTTAAATCTTCCTCAGGCCTGGATTCCCTGGCTGGGGATTTTGTTTGCTGCGGGGGTCATTGCCCTGATCCAGGGCGGTATTTTTACGGATATGGCCCGCTCACTTTTAGGACGGGCGTCCGGGCAGGCTGCCGAATCGTTCTATTCCAATGAGTTCACGGTCGTCTGGCCGCCGGAAGTCATCTCGATCCATCTGGGCAGGCTGGTACTGTCGAACCCATACCATTTGATCGCGGCTCTGCTCGAATATGGACCGGTCCTGCTGGTGCTGCCGCTTATTGTCATCCTGCTCTGGAAAACGATCCGGCGCGGCCAGTGGGCGCAGGCAGCCGTTTGGATGAGCGGCCTGGCTGCCCTGGGCGCCCTCTTCGTCGTATACACCGGCTCGGCCGGCATCAGCTCGACCACCCGTATCCTGGAAGGGACGATCAATATCTGCAAGCTGGGATTTGTCCCGCTGCTCTGGGTCTGGCTGCGCGGCAAACGGTCCGCTCTTCAGGCGGGTGCTTTCTCCCTCGGCCTGATGGCGATCCTGGGCGGAATGGTCCATTTCGGCGTGTCCATAACCGCAGCCGCCAAACCTGTGAACACCTTCTTTATCACCGATATGGATGCCGGGATCATGGCAAACCACTGGAACAACCTCGAGCCGGACGCACTGGTCTTCGGTCCCGACCCGGTCAGCGCAGTGACCGTTTTGGGACGCTATTCCTTTTCCTCTTTGAGCTGGGGACAGTCTCGCGCGGAATGGGACCGGCTGCTGCTGGCCCCCGATCCCTACGCGCTCCGCGCCGCGGGCTTTTCCCACGTCTATTACGGTATCGCCTACTGGGAACAGCTGCATCCACAATACCAGGATGCGCTCTCGTCGCCCTGTGTCAAAACAGTGGACCGGGCAGATGGTTTTCGCAGTGAAAAAGATTATCGCAAGGATTACCGCATCCTGCTCGACATCCAATCCTGTGTGCCTTAATTCCTACCCTGGAGTGCAGAGGGTATAATCGCGACATTCTCATTGGAGGCGAAAGATGACCGAGAGCAAACCGCTGAACTGGACTCCCAAACCCGGAGTTGGATTATCCGTTGTGCGCCGCGGCGATGGCGGCATGACCCTGACCTTTACCGACCTGTCGGATGCCACACTCCAGGACTGGCGCGAGTTCGCGCTGGAGCATCTGCTGGGTGCCGACCGCCGTACCCGCAACCTGTACGATCTGCGGGCCGTGAAGGAGATCCCGGAAAAGGCGATCCGTCTGGCAGTGGAGGCGAACAGCGACCCCTCGGCGCGCAATATTCGCGTGGCAGTCGTTGTCGCCGATGAAAAGGTCGCCAAAGCGGTCCGGGAAGTGGGATCCCTGGCCCTGGCCGGGACCGCCTCTGCCATGAAGATCTTTACCGACATCAACGAAGCCGAAGCCTGGCTCGGCCGTCCCCTCGATCAAATACCCTGACGTTGAAAGTAAACAAGTACTCCACCAAGATTAAGTTGGAGGGTGCGACGGGCGACAGATCTTGCAAGCTGCCCTCCAGTTTTAGATTGTCCGAGTACAAGTGAACACGTAGTCAAGTGGACCTTAAGACAAAATCTCTTCAAATCGGCAACCGCATATTAAACTGGGGTTCCCGTACCTATGTGATGGGAATCCTCAACGTCACGCCCGATTCATTTTCGGGAGATGGCATTCTCGCCAAAGGGGACAGCGTCGAGGCAGCCGTCGATCAGGCCCGCCAGTTCCTGGCCGACGGGGCCGACATCCTCGACGTGGGCGGCGAATCCACCCGGCCCGGCTCGCAGCCGGTGAATGCAGGGGATGAGCTCAAGCGAGTCATTCCTGTGATCGAAGCTCTTGCGAACAGATTCCCAGAAGCACTAATTTCAATCGACACCTACAAGGCCAGGGTGGCCGAAGCTGCATTCAAGGCGGGCGCACACATCCTCAACGATGTCTGGGCGCTCCGGGCAGACCCCGAGCTGGCATCCACTGCCGCGGCCTCTGGCATGCCTGTGATCCTGATGCACAACCGCAGCAACCCGGCCAGCGTGGAGGTTCGCGAGCAGCTGGGCAACGCCTACCTCGGTTCTGCGTATGAGAATTTAATGGACGATCTTAAACGCGAGCTCCTCATCAGCGTAGACCTGGCGGTCCGGGCAGGGGTGGAGGAGACCCGTATCATCCTCGACCCGGGCATCGGCTTCGGGAAGACGCGTGAGCACAACCTCGAGCTGATCGACCGCCTCGACGAAATCCGCTCGCTGGGATATCCGGTACTGTTGGGCCCGTCCCGGAAATCGTTCATCGGCTTTACACTGGACCTGCCCCCCGACCAGCGGATCGAAGGCACCGCCGCGACCGTGGCGATCGGCATCGCCCGCGGCGCCGACATCATCCGCGTCCACGATGTAAAGGAAATGGCCCGCGTGGCCAGGATGACCGACGCGATCGTACGAAAAAAATAACCTTTGTTGGGGACGGCAGATGCCGTCTCTTTACCAGGAAACAATATGTTCAGCGACTACGGCAGACAACTCCTCAAAAGCGGGATCATCGATGCAAAGGCCGGCCACAGGGAAAGCGCCCGCCGCTACCTCGACCGCGCCGTCTATATCAGCAATGACCACGATGTGCTGGCCGAAGCCTGGTACTGGATGAGCGAAGTGCTGGACGATGCTGCCGAAAAGCGCAAGGCGCTCGAGAACTGCCTGTCCCATGACCTGAAGCACGCCCGTGCCCGCAAATCTCTTGCCATCCTGGACGGCAAACTCAAGGCCGGCGAGATCATCAACCCAGACAAGCTGCCTCCGGCGCCGGAGAGCCTGCAATCCGCCAGCGTTGAGCGCTTTATGTGCCCCAGGTGCGGCGGGCGGATGAGTTTTGCGCCTGACGGCCAGTCGCTGGTCTGTGAATACTGCACTCGCAATCAAAATTTTACATCCCAGCCCGGCACGGCCGAAGAGAAGGATTTCCTGATCGCCATGGCCACCGCCCGCGGACACGGCAAGCCGCTCGATCAGCAGGTCTTTCACTGCGAAGGCTGCGGCTGTGAATTCATCCTGCCGCCCAGCCAGATCTCATACACCTGCGTATACTGCGGATCACCGCATGTGGTGGACTGGCAGTCTGAGGAGCAGCTGCTCGCCCCGGATGGCATCATCCCCCATGCCTTCGACCAGCCGCGCGCCTCTCAACTCCTGGAGGAATGGATGCAGGCCAGCCAGATCCTGCCCGAAAAACGACTGGACCTGCCCCGCGGCGTTTATCTTCCCCTATGGACCTTCGATCTCGGCGGCGGGATCGATTACGTCGGCGAAACCGTCGATGAAACCGATATCCAGTTTGGACGCAGACAACGGAAAATGGTGCGCGTGAGTGACTGCTATCCCGTCCAGGTCAACGACATCCCGATTCCCGCCTCCCGCAAGCTGTCAGCCGTGTTCCTGAAACTCATCCCCACCTTCGAGCTGAGAGGCATCAGGCCGTACGACCCGCGCTACCTCTCCAACTGGCCGGCCGAGGTGTATGATATCCCGATGGCCGAAGCATCCCTCGACGCCCGTTCCCAGACCTTCTCCCGCTACAAACGTGACCTGCCCACACTGCTGGACCCGGTTCGCCTGCAATCCACTTCCTCCGCCAAAATGACCGTCGACTCCTTCCGTCTCAACCTGCTGCCCGTCTGGATGATCGAACTATCCTTCGGCGGCCGCCCGCACCTGGTGCTCATCAACGGCCAGAACGGCGCCGTTGCCAGCGACCTGCCGGAGAAGCGACCGGATTCAAATGGGCTGATGGATTGGCTGGGGGATCTGTTGGGAGAATGACAATCAGATTTAGGTTGACGTATAATATTACTGATGAACCAGGAAGTTGTCATCCGTTTGTTGAAAACAAAAAGCGCTGAATTAGCAAAGCGATTCGGTGTTAAATCTTTATTGCTATTTGGCTCTGTGGCAAGGAATGAAGCCACATCCGCAAGCGATGTAGATTTGCTGGTGGAGTTTAACCGTCCTGTGGGGTATTTTGGTCTCTTCGCTCTTCAGGATTATCTTGAGGAATTACTTGGCTGCCCAGTAGATCTGGGTACACCTGACAGCTTAAAATCCTTTATTCGTGATCGGGTACTGGGGGAAGCAATCCATGTCACCTAGAAACCGGCATGACCGCATTCGAGATATTCTGGATGCAATTGCCGAAATTCAACGGTTTACGCAGGATATGGATTATGACACATTTAAGATGGATGAAAAATCTATCCGTGCTGTGGAGATGAATTTCATCATTATCGGGGAAGCAGCCAGCCATATCACAGAAGAAATTGAAGAAAAATATCCAACCATCCCTTGGAACTTGATGCGCGCAATGCGAAATCGCATAGTGCATGCCTAGTTCAATGTGGATGAAAAACTGATGTGGGATACGGTAACCAACGATTTGCCACCTCTGATTCCGGAACTCGAAAAGTTAATCTAAGAACCAGTCACCCTAATTTAACTCTCGTTTTTATCTGCCTTCTTTCCAGTTTACGTCTCTCCCTGTTTCCCTGTATACTTGCTCCATGCCCTCCACCATCCCCATCCTGCGGGCGCGGCGTGAACGGCGGCTGGACCGTCAGCGCCTCAGCGAAGCCCGGACACGGACCTTATTTCTCAATCTGGGGATGCTGCTGTCACTGCTCATTGCCGCGCTGATCATCGCCAGCGCGTTCGCCTATATCGATCTGACGCGCGATCTTCCCTCGATCCAGATCCTGCCAAATCTCCTGAATCCTCCGAATGGTTTGCTGCTCCAGCCCACGCGCATCTATGACCGCACAGGCGACCAGCTGCTATTCAGCTTCTCACCGGACGACTCAGCGCGCCGCTATATTCCCCTCAGTGAGACCAACCCCCAGCATCTTCCCAAATCCCTGGCCGATGCGGTAGTGGCAGAGATCGATCCCGGTTTCTGGAGCCATCCCGGCTACACCTTCGATACCCTTACGGATGTCGAGGTCCATCCTACCCTTGCACAAAAGCTGGTTGCCGAGCTCATCCTGTTCGATGAACCCGCCTCTCTCCGTCGTGCCCTGCGGGAGCGGATCCTCGCCGCACAGATTACCTCGCGCTACGGCCGCACACAGGTTCTCGAATGGTTCCTCAACTCGGCCAATTTCGGCCGGTATGCCTACGGGGCAGAGGCTGCCTCGCAGCTCTATTTTGGCAAGTCCGCTACAGAGTTGACCACTGCCGAGGCCGCGATCCTGGCCGCAGTAAGCGACTCGCCCAGCCTCAACCCGCACGATGCCCCGCAGACCGCGCTCGAGCGCGGCCGCGAGACCCTTCAATGGATGCAGGCGCGCGGACTCCTTTCCACGGAAGCGGCTGCCAATGCTCTCGGAGAGTCGATCTCGTTCCAGACGCCCTCTCCTCCCCGGCCGCAGCCGGCCGCGGCCTTCGTCAACCTGCTCCTCACCCAGCTGGACTCCCGGTTCCCCCGCCAGCGGATCGAGCGTGGCGGGCTGACGATCATTTCCACACTCGATTACGAAATACAACAGGAAGCCTCCTGTGTCACCGCGTTCTACGCGGCGCGGCTGGCCGGCCTGCCCGACCCGCTCCTGCAGTGTGAAGCCCTGCGGTTCCTGCCTGCCCTGCCGCCGGAAGTCACGCTTCCCGACTCATCGGCCAGCGCGGTCATTACCGATCCAAAAACGGGACAGATACTGGCCGCGGTCGGTGAGACCTTCCAGGCGCAGGAAACGCCCCTGATCGCAGGGCATCGGCCCGGGTCCGTTTTGGACGCGTTCGTCTACCTGACAGGCTTCACCCGCGGCCTGAGTCCCGCCACGCTGGTCTGGGATATCCCTGGCAAAACCGATGCCGAGAACTTTGACGGCGAATACCACGGTCCCATGCGCCTGCGGGTTGCACTGGCAAACGATTACCCTGCGCCTGCTGCCCAGGTCCGCTCCCAGATGGGCATGGAGAATGTCAGCCGGATCGCTGCTTCCTTTGGCATCTCGCCTGGCGAAGAGCTATCGCTGCTGGACGCGGCAGGCGCCTTTGGCATCTTTGCCCAGAATGGGGTCCAGCTCGGCCAGGAATTCGAGGGAGATATTCAATCCACTGCGCTGCTCAGGATGGAGGGCAATGACGGTAGTCTCTGGCTCGACGGGTCCACGACCCAGGCCAAACCGGTTGTCACTCCGGGACTGGCCTATCTGGTGAATCATTCGTTGAGCGATGAAAGCGCACGCGCTGGCATCCTACGAAGTTCGAATATTCTGGACGTGGGCTTTCCCGCTGCCGTGAAGCTCGGGCAAACGGAGGACGCCCGGGAGGCCTGGACGGTCGGGTATTCGCCC
>DASUOS010000165.1:0-4882 GCA_036276515.1 Anaerolineales bacterium
CCCCCAGCTTTTCGAACTTGCGGATCTTTTCCGGGTTGAACCCGCCCGAAACCACGATCTTGACATTACGGCAATACTTACGCGCCGTCTCATGCCAGGAGGAGGACAGATCCCAGGACTCGGAGGCCGCATCCAGCGCGCGGCGGACATTGAAAACGAGGCGCGGGTTGACGCCCAGATCCAGGGCAGGATCGCCCAGGGGCTCGACGGACACATCCCTCACGCTTCCACTGGTATCCAGCCGTACGCCGTAGAGTACATATTTGGCGGCTTCGGTTTCATTCCCCTGATCGCATAATTCCTTATATCGGATGAACATCGCTTCCAGTACCCGGAGCGTGTCCTTGATCGAGTCGTTATTGAAATCCACCAGGGCAATGCGCGGGATGGGGGCGGGCAGAATACGGCTGAACTGCATCATTGCCTCGGCTGTATCACCCATGAACGAGGCGATCGCCGCATGGGCCACTGTCCCGCCGCCTGCGCCACCCCACCAGTCACCCTGGGCGTCCGTCGAGACGAATGAGCCGATCTGCTGCGAGAAATCCATATTGAAGCGCTGGATGGCAATGTTGTAGGCATACCCATCCGAGGCCTGGACTTCGTGCAGGTCGAAGCGCGCCGGGAAGAACAGGACCGGTTTGCCGCGGGCTGCCATCAGGGTCTCATACACGTTCGTGGCCACACGGCTGGAGCGGGTCAACACGCCCAGGGTGGGCGTCTCGAGCAGGGCAAAGTCGCGGTACCGCCCGCGGACCTTGATCACCGCCTCGGCGTTCAGCGGGTTCCCATCCGACTTGACCATCGTCCCATCGTGGACCGCCCAGACTTCCAGCTTATCGGCCGTATCGATAAATTCGTCCCCCTGCCAGTACCCCGTGCAGTGCCGGAGCATCTCCAGAGATTTATCCACGCCCACCACAACCGTGTTCCCCACCCGGCGTGTGAACCACTGCATTTCCACCTCTATGTCACCCACGGCGATGTTCTGCGGTGAAACATCTGCCGGCAAATTGTGATGCTCGCCGGAATAGTGATAGCCCTCCGAAGCCAGGGTGATCAGCATGCGGCCGATATTTTCGAAGTATTTATCCGAATACCAGCCGCGGCGCATGCGCTCGATGTCGAGCTTGAAGGTTTCGTTGGTCAGGCGTAAGTTATCGAAGATGGACATGGGGGTTCAATTTTAGATTTGCGATTGAGTGTCGAGTTCGGCAATCGATGTGGACGATTGAATGATATTCATCCCTGCGGCTGCAAACCGTTCATAGGCTGCATCTGCCGCATCGGTGTGATCCACCACGCCGGGAACGACCACGGGAGAGGTACAGTCCTCCAGCAAATAGATCTTTTTCGCCAGCTGAGGATCGACACGCATAATATCGTCGAGCAGGTCGGAGACTGTCCAGGCAACGCAATGACTTTTTGCCTGTCCAGCAACGATCACCCGGTCGAATTCCTGCAGTTTCTGGATGAAACGGTTGTCATGCATGCCCAGCGTTTCGCCCATGGGACCGGTCAGCACCTCGGGACCGATGACCGAATAATTTTCGGTGAAGGGAGTGTCCCCTTTGGTGACAATATCGGTCTGGGCAATCCTTGCCACCGAGTGAAAAAAGAGAGCCTCTCCGACAGAAGACACAAGAGCGTGACCAATCCCACCCAGCATGGCATGATAAGGCCAGATGGTGAGGGCATATTTCCCGCTCTTGTTCAGCTCCTCAGCATAATGGATCATCATCTGCTGGCCGTATTCGGGAGCGATGCCAAATTGGGAGGCCAGGGCTGGATTGAACATCCACGTGCCCGCCTCTAATTCATCACCGTGGATGTCGGTATAGGGCGCCGGGTGGTTGCCGGCCCTGTCCACGAAGAAGATGGCATGGAAAAGCTGCATGGCCAGGTGCGTATCCAGGGTTGCAGTGATCTGGGTGATGTCACCCAGGTTGCGATAGACAAATTCGCACAGGCGCATGTTGTCCTCCACCGCGCCGCGTCCGCTTCGGCCGCCTACATAAAGCTCAAAATCGGGGATGCAGAAGGTGTTCTGCACATCGATCAGCATCAGCCAGTTCCTGGCCGAATCGGAGGAGGCCGGTTGAAGTCCATGCTGGCGCGCCCAGTCGCGGGCCTGGCGGGCGCGCTCTTCATAGGGAATCCGCCAGACGGTGCCGACGGTATCGGGGTTAAAAAATTCAGGTATGGGTAGATTCATCTTATGTATTCCACACAAATTATTTTCATTGTAGCCACGCTTAATTTTCTGTCAAGTGTATCACCCGTGGTTGACTTTTTTGGCTGAAACCTTTACACTTCGGAGAGCGTCTGAATGACGAAGAATTCCCGAATCCATGGGTCCGGGATATTCAGAGGTCGAACTGCCAGGCAGGAAGAAAAAACGGTTCTTTGAAGGAGAATTCATGACGTCACAATACCAGCTCATCATGCGATCCGGCCCCACGCCAGGCGCAGCCTTCATGCTGGAGGGCGATCAGATCACGATCGGCCGCGATCCCACGAATGGAATCACGATCAACGATGCTGAAATATCGCGCCGGCACGCCCGGCTCACCTTCCAGGGGGGCAAGTATATCCTGGAAGACCTCGGCTCAACCAATGGGACGTTCGTCAACGGCCAGCGACTGGCGGGTCCGCGGGTTCTGAAGCCGGGAGAGGTTGTCTCCTTTGGCGAACAGATCGTGCTGGTCTACGAGACCACCGTTTTCGATGCCGGCGCCACCGTTGTCTCTCCTCGTGCTGCAGCCGTGCCGTCAATTTCAAGGCCCATTCCGCAACCTCCTCCTCTGCCTGTGGAGTATGCCGGGAGCGTTCCGGCCAGCCCTGTCACCACAACCGAATACATCGAAAAACGGACCATTAATCCGCTGGGCATCGCCATCGGCGTGGGCGCCGTGATGTTCCTGTGCATGTGCGGCCTGTTCTTCTGGTGGGTAGATGCCACCTTCCGCTGGTGTGTTTTCTTCCCCTTCCTGAGCGGATGCCCGTAGAGTTCATTCGATACCCCGCGAGTGAAAATCCTCGCGGGGTATTTTTATTTAACGAACCCCTCGGCTCATGGGTTCTTTTGTGAATGCTCCTATGCCCGGTTTTTCCCGGATTACCTAATATTTCATGAGACAAGCGGTAGAATAGGGCTACCCGGAGAAATTCGTATGCAGGAAAAAGCAGTCACTTCGCCACGCTGGAGTTCCACCACCAAGCTTCTGGTAGGCCTGGTCATCATTGGCATTATTGCATTTTTAGTTTCCCGATTCCAGAGCCTGATCCCTCCCCTGCTGATGATCTTTATCATCGCCTACCTGTTCCATCCCCTGACGGCGCTCATCGCGAACGGCCTGGGCATTTCGTGGAAGGCCGCGGTCAACATCCTCTATATTATCATTTTCATCAGCCTGCTTGGCTTGCTGACCGTTGGCGGCATTGGGCTGGTACAGCAGGTTCAGAGCCTGATCATCCAGATCCAGGACATCGTGGCTAACCTGCCCAGCTTCCTCGAGAGCCTGTCGGGGCAGGTGTTCCGGTTAGGACCTCTTGAGCTGGATTTGAGTACCGTGGAGCTGGAAGCCATTACGAATCAGCTGCTTTCCTTCATCCAGCCGCTGCTTGGCAGGACGGGCAACCTGGTGGGCGCCATTGCCGGAGGCGCCGCAGAGGTCTTTGGCTGGACTTTCTTTATTCTGATCGTCTCATACTTTGTCATGAGTGAAAGCAATGGGTTGAGAGGCGACCTGATCCGCATCGAGCTGCCCGGGTACTCCGAAGATTTGCGCCGGCTGGGGAACGAATTAAGCCGGATCTGGAACGGCTTCCTGCGCGGACAGATCATCATTTTTTTCCTGTCATTCTTCATCTATGTCATCCTGCTCTCGATACTGGGAGTACGATATGCCCTCGGGCTGGCGCTGATGGCCGGGCTGGCACGCTTCCTGCCCTATATCGGTCCCGCCATCACCTGGATCGTGATGGCACTGGTCACATTCTTCCAGGCCAGTAAACCGTTCGGCCTGGGAGATCAGCCGCTTCTCTATATGGCAATCGTGGTCGGCATCTCACTGGTCATCGACCAGATCATGGACAATCTGGTTTCGCCCCGCATCCTGGCCCAGACGCTGCGGGTACATCCGGCGGCCGTCCTGGTTGCGGCGTTGATCATGGCGAATTTGCTCGGTATTCTGGGTGTGGTGATCGCCGCGCCATCGCTGGCATCTTTGGCTCTGCTGGGACGCTACGCGATGCGAAAAATGTTCGACCTGGAGCCCTTTCCAGTGTGGGAATCCACTCCACAGCCGCCGGTTGGCAAAGAGTGGATGGCACGTCTCAGGCAGCTGCGCCAGTCCCTGGCGGGGAGAAGCCTGAAAAACACTGATTCCGAGAAGGAGAAGACAAATGAACAACAATAATAGTGAGCCGCGCACGCAAACAATCGCCGAGACCGATAACTTCCTGGCATGGAAGGCCGAAGAACCCGACGGGGAAACCACGTATCACGTGGAGCTGAACAACGTCACCGTGCATTTTTTCGAAGAGGAGTGGACTGAGTTCCTACAGCTGGTACGCAGTCTCGCCTGACCGAAGAAAGCATGCTGAGGCAAGGGCCGCGATGAGACTACAACATGCCATCACGGACATACGCGGTATCGAGGTTGGGCATGCACAGGATGAAGATGCACTGACAGGCTGCACGGTCATCCTGTGCCGTAAAGGCGCCGTGGCCGGGGTGGATGTGCGCGGCGGCGCGCCCGGCACGCGCGAGACCGATCTGCTCAACCCGGTCAATCTTGTAGACAAGGTTCACGCGGTGGTCCTGGCCGGCGGCTCTGCCTTTGGGCTGGACGCGGCCAGCGGCGTTATGCAGTATCTC
>DASUOS010000166.1:0-9917 GCA_036276515.1 Anaerolineales bacterium
ATTGTTTTGCTCAAAGAGTAACAGGAGGTACGCATGATCAGTAAAGAACAATTTGATTGGGCCCAGCAGCAGGCGCGGGAGTATCTGTCCCGGATTGGGATCGCGCTCACGCCCGAAGAGGCGGCCAACATCGAAGTAGCCGACTTTGGCCTGAACGAGCTCGAGAGCACCGGGCTGGAGCTGGTGGTCTATGTCAACACGGACCGCGTCTGCGCCAAGGAGCTGGTGCTTTTTCCGCGCCAGACCTGTCCGGAGCACCGCCATCCGCCGGTCGAAGGCGAGCCGGGCAAGGAAGAAACCTTCCGCTGCCGCTGGGGTGAAGTCTATCTGTACGTTCTCGGTGAGCCGACTTCCAATCCCAAGGCTATCCCGCCTAAAGGACGCGAACAGACCTACAACGTCTGGCACGAGATCGTCCTGCGGCCCGGCGATCAGTACACCCTGATGCCCAACACCCCGCACTGGTTCCAGGCCGGGGATGAAGGTGCGGTTGTGTCTGAGTTTTCCACGAAGAGCCGCGATGAGTCGGACATCTTCACCGACCCGCAGATCATGCGCGCGCCACAGGTGGCGGAGTAGGGTTGAGAAAGTAACCACGGAGACACTGAGTTTTATTTTCTCTGTGTAGACGAGTGAGTGGCTAATTGGCTTATGACAAAAGTATTGCTCGATACCGATATCGGCACCGACGTGGACGACGCCGTCTGCCTCGCGTACCTGCTCTCCCACCCAGACTGCGAATTGCTGGGAATCACCACGGTCACCGGAGAGGCGGAAAAACGCGCCTCGCTGGCCAGTGTTTTGTGTAAAGCGGCCGGTAAGGATATCCCGATTTATCCTGGTGCAGAATTTCCCATGCGTGGAGAGCAGCGCCAGCCAGTCGCCCAGCAGGCCGCTTCCCTGCCGCGCTGGCCGCACAAGGCTCAGTTCCCGCTCAACCAGGCCGTTGACTTCCTGGCGGATACCATCCGCTCCTATCCGGGAGAGGTAACGCTGCTGACGGTCGGTCCACTGACGAACATCGGCATGTTGTTCAGCACGTATCCCGATGCGGCGGACTTGTTGGCCGGCCTGGTCATTATGGGTGGCTCGTTCGGAGATGACCCGGTCCTGAAGGATCGAATCGAGTGGAATATTGCTGGTGATCCGGCAGCCTCTGCGTTGACCTATAAAGCACCCGTCCGCCTGCACCGCTCACTTGGGCTAAATGTGACTCAGCAGGTCATGATGTCTGCAGAGGAGGTTCGCAAGCGTTTTAGCACTCCGCTGCTGCAGCCGGTAGTGGATATGGCGGAGATCTGGTTCGCACAATTCTATCCATCCATCACCTTCCATGACCCTCTCGCCGCAGCGGTGATCTTCGAACCGGGTCTGTGCTCGTACCAGCAGGGAACCGTTACCATCGACGAGGGAGACAAACCCGGCAGAACGATCTTCCAGCCAAGTGAATTGGGCGGTCCGCACCAGGTGGCGATGGGAGTGGACGTAGACCGTTATTTCCAGCACTTCTTCAGCATTGTTGGCATTTGAAAAGGAACTGGCATGAACGACATCATTAAGGTAATCTATGAAGGCATCGTGAACGGGCAACAGGATATTGTCGCCGAACGGGTGGCAGCCGCTTTGGAATCGGGCATCCCCGCCCGGACCATCCTGGAGGAAGGCATGCTTCCGGCCATGGCCGAAGTGGGCCGTCTCTTCGAAGAGGGCGAATGTTATGTGCCGGAGATGATGATCTCCGCCCGCGCCATGAAAGCCGGCCTGGCGAAATTGAAGCCCAGCCTGAAGCAGACTGATGTACAGGCAGCCGGGACTGTGGCTCTGGGTACGGTCAAAGGCGACCTGCATGATATGGGAAAGAACCTGGTGGGAATGATGCTCGAAGGCGCAGGCTTCACGGTCAGGGACCTGGGTGTGGATGTTCCTCCGGAAGCTTTTGTCGCTGCCGCCGACGAGGTGGACGTGATCGGTCTTTCAGCCCTGCTGACCACCACGGTGGGAAGCATGAAGACGACCCTGGATGCGTTGGATGCGGCCGGCAAACGTCCGAAGGTCAAGGTGATCGTGGGCGGTGCGCCCGTTACTGAAGCATTCGCCCGCAGCATTGGCGCCGATGGATATGCCGCGGATGCCAGCCGGGCGGTCGCGCTGACCAAATCCCTGATCACACTTTCTGAATAAGTCGATTTCGGACCTCAGAGTGCCCGGCTCAAAATACTACGGCTTCAACTTCCAGTGGATGTGTTCCTGGAAGCCGGATCTACCGCCCGAACCCGCTGACGAAAAAGCACTGGACTTCCTGGCGTCGTTCGGGTTTAACTTTGTCAGAATTCCCCTCGACTATCGCTTCTGGACGAAGGATTTCGATTACTTCCATCCGAACGATGTGAAGTTTCGTTATATTGATAATTATCTAAAGGCATGCCGCTCGCGCGGCATTCATGTATCCCTGAATATCCACCGCGCCCCGGGCTACTGCACCAACCGCAATGACCTGGAACAGCATAACCTCTGGCGGGATGAAATAGCGCAGGACGCATTCGTATTCCTGTGGAAAAACTTCGCCTGTCGTTACCAGGATGTACCGGGGTCACTACTGAGTTTTGACCTAGTGAACGAGCCGCCCGCTCCCGGAGAGCATGGCCTGACGCGCGCCAATCACGCGGCCCTGATCCGGCGTACGGTGGCGGCTATTCGTGAGATCGATCCCGATCGTGAAATCGTCATCGATGGACTCGGCGGCGGGTATCTCAGCCTGCCGGAGCTTTCAGACCTGGGCGTTACTCACAGCGGGCGCGGCTATCATCCCATGCCGGTCAGCCATCATAAAGCGACCTGGTGGGCGGACCACCTCCAAGCCCCTGCACCGCATTATCCCGGCCTGAGATGGCAGGGCCGGCGGTGGGACCGGAATGCATTGCGTGAATCGTATAAACCATGGCGGGAAGTGGAACATTGCGGGGCACGAATCCATATTGGCGAATTCGGCTGCTTCAAGCACACCCCCAATGACATCGCCCTCTGCTGGCTGGCTGACATGCTCAGCGTTTATAAAGAATTCGGGTGGGGATACGCCTTATGGAATTTCCGGGGACCGTTTGGGATTATCGACCATGGACGTCCGGGTGCCTGCTATGAGCAGGTCGCCGGCTACAACGTCGATCGCGTCCTGCTGGACCTCATCCTTGAAAATCGTGTTTCAGCATAGAGCAAAATGTCGTCACCGCCTGTGACGGTTCTCCAATTCGACGAGAACCTGTTCGGGCGTTAAACCGCGAGCAGAGAGCAGGACCAGGATGTGATACATCAGGTCTGCCACTTCTTCGATGAGACGCTGGTCGTCCTGCGCCAGCGCGGCGACGACCACTTCTGTGCCCTCCTCCCCCACTTTTTGGGCGATCTTTGGCAGCCCATCCTGGAAAAGGCCTGATGTGTACGAACTTTCCTTCGGATTTTCTTTTCGTTCTTCGATGACATCGAACAGCCATTGAATGCTCATCCTGTTGCTCCTTGCTGCAGCTCTCGATAAAAACAGCTAACTTCACCGGTATGGCAGGCGGGGCCGGCAGGCTTGACCCGGATCAAAAGGGTATCCGCATCGCAGTCCACGCGAATTTCAATAACGCTCTGGATGCTTCCGGACGTTGCACCTTTATGCCACAGCTCTGCGCGGCTGCGCGACCAGAAATACGTTTCCCTCTTTTCGAGCGTGAGGCGTAACGTATCGGCGTTCATATAGGCAAGCATCAACACTTCGTCTGTCTCCGCATCCTGGATAATCGCCGGGATCAGCCCATTCCTGTCAAACCTAATTTGGTCGAGCGCCATCGATTCCATAGCCTTACACCTTCTCCGCCGTCAACCGGACGGGAACATCCAATTCCTGCAGTTCCTTCTTCAATTCAGGGATGCGCAGCTTTCCATCATGGAACAGCGACGCTGCCAGCGCCGCGTCTGCTCTGCCCTGGGTAAGCACCTGGGCAAAATGCTGGATCGTCCCGGCGCCGCCTGATGCAATGACCGGCACGGGGACCAGGTCCGATACGATGCGGGTGAGCTCGATGTCATAACCGGCAAGCGTGCCATCGGAGTCCATGCTCGTCAGCAGGATCTCGCCTGCGCCCAGCTCCACACCTTTCTGGGCCCACTCGATCGCGTCGATGCCGGTCGGCAGGCGGCCGCCGTTGACATACACTTCCCAGCTCGATCCACTCCGGCGGGCATCGATCGCCAGCACGATACACTGGGCGCCAAAGCGGGCGGCTCCTTCCGAAAGCAGCCCCGGCCGCCTGACCGCCGCCGAGTTGAGGCTGACCTTATCCGCACCGGCGAGCAGCAAACTACGCATATCCTCCACGTCCCGGATCCCGCCGCCAACCGTCAGAGGCATGAACACGGTTTCGGCCACGCGGCTGACAAGCTCCAGGGTGGTGTGGCGGCCTTCGTGGGTGGCTGAGATGTCGAGGAAGACCAGCTCGTCGGCGCCTTGCTCATCATACAGGCGCGCCTGTTCGACCGGGTCGCCCGCATCGCGCAGGTTCACGAAATTGACGCCTTTGACAACGCGTCCATCTTTGATATCGAGACAGGGGATGATCCGTTTGGCGAGCATTTGATCTCCGATCCAGTTAAAGTCTCAGGTTGAAGGTTGAAGGTTTTTGACCTTCCACCTTCCAACTTTAAACCTTCAACGCCAGTTTTAAATCGATAGTGCCTTCGTACAGAGCGCGGCCGACAATCGTTCCCGCCAGGCCGGCTTCACGCGCGGCGATCACATCTTCGATCGTATGCACACCACCGGAAGCAATGACATCCAGACTTGTCGCTTCTGCCAGGGCGCGGGTTGCGTCGATGTTCAAGCCGCTGCCCAGGCCGTCGCGGCGGATATCGGTGAAGATCACCGTGCGCAGGCCGATGGCCTTTAGCTGAAGCGCCAGGTCCGCCGCAGGGAGGCCGCTGTCTTCCTTCCAACCGCGGACTTGCACGAGTCCATCCCGGGCATCGAGGCCGACGGCGATTTGTTCCGAGCCAAACCTTTGAATGGCCTCTCCGATGATCTCCGGCTGTTCTGCAGCAACGGTTCCCAGGATCACCCGCCGAACTCCCAATCCCAAAGCCTCTTCTATAGCATCGAGCGAACGGATGCCGCCGCCAATCTGAATATGTGCACCGAACTCTTCAGCCGCTTTCAAAATGGCTCGCAGCGCGGCGCGGTTGAGGGTTTCGTTTTCACCGAACGCGCCGTCCAGGTTGACGACGTGCAGCCAGCGGGCGCCGGCCTCCAGCCAGCGACGGGCCGTCTGTGCCGGGTCGTCGCTGTAAGACGTTAGACGTTCCGGATCCCCTTCCTTTAAGCGGACAACCTTCCCCGCCCGCAGATCGATGGCGGGATACACGGTAAAGCTCATGAGGCCTCCACGAAGTTCTGCAAGAGGCGGAGACCCACCGCCTGGCTTTTCTCGGGATGGAACTGGACCCCGTAGAGATTGTCACGGCGCACGGCGCAGGCATAGCGGACGCCATAGTTCGTCTCGGCGATCACATCGGCCGGATCGTTCGGTTGGCAGTAATAGGAATGGTTGAAGTAAACAAACGAGCTATCTTCGATCCGCTCGAACAGCAGCGCCGGATTTTTGATCTCTACCTGGTTCCAACCGGTGTGCGGAACTTTAATAGATAACGAATCCGAAAACCTCACCACAGTTCCCCTCAGTAGTCCCAGCCCTTCATAATCACCCATCTCCTCACCGATCTCGAACAGCGCCTGCATGCCAACGCAGATACCGAGCAGCGGTGTTCCACGATCCGCAATTTCTTTCACGGCCTCATCCAAGCCCTTCGCTTTCAGCCCGGTCATGAAATCACCAAAGGCGCCTACGCCCGGAAGCACCACCCGGTTTCCGGACAGTACTTCGTGGGGGTCGTCGGTCCGCCGGACGCCGGCGCCGACGGCTTCCAGCGCCTTTTGCACCGAGCGCAGGTTGCCGGTCCCGGCATCGATGAGAATGATGTCCTTCATCGTTATAACGATCCTTTCGTCGACGGGATCGAGCCCGCCCGGCGCGGGTCGATCTGCGTGGCGATGTCCAGGGCCCGTGCCCAGGCTTTGAACAGGGCTTCGGCCTGGTGGTGGTCATCGCGCCCGTACAGGACCCGGGCATGCAGGTTGCAGCGGGCGGTCACGGCGAAGGATTCAAAAAAGTGCGGGAACAACGTGGCCGGGATGTCCCCCACATACGGTGTATGCCACTCGGCCTGTACAACCGCATAGGGTCTTCCAGAGAGATCGATCGCTACATGCGCCAGCGTCTCGTCCATCGGTGCGAAGCAATCGCCCATGCGGACGATGCCCCTGCGGTCGCCGAGCGCCTGGTCAAACGCCTGGCCCAAAACAAGTGCGACATCTTCCACCGTGTGATGGACATCGATGTGCAGGTCACCTGTGGCTTTGATGGTCAGATCGAACAGGCCATGCACGGCGAGGTGGGCCAGCATATGGTCGAGAAAGCCGACGCCCGTGGAGATATTGTGAGCGCCTGTACCGTCCAGGTCGAGCTGGATCTCGATCTGGGTTTCGCTGGTCTGGCGGGAGAGGGTTGAGGTTCGCATGAGGGCTCCATTAAGTGTCACGTTAAAAACGTGACCTACAAGACTCTTAAGGCATTTATCAATGCATCCGTATCTTCAGGCCGCCCTACGCTGATGCGGATGTGGTCGCGCAGGCCGGGTTTGTCGAAATAGCGGATGAAGATGCCGTGCTCTCCGGCCAGCCGCGCTTTGAGCTCGGCGGCATCCCGCCCAATGACTTTGCACAGGATGAAGTTCGAGCGGGTCGGGTACGGTTCCAGGCAGGAGATGTTTTGCAGGGCAACGAATAACCGCTCGCGTTCACCGACCAGGTGTTCCACCACCTCAGACAATTCATCCACGTGCTCCAGTGAAACCTGGGCAGCGACACTGGCCGCGACATTGACATTGTAAGGCTGCTTGGACTTCCATAAGACAGGCATCAGCCAGCCAGGGAATGCGCCGTAGCCCACCCGCAGTCCCGCCAGCCCGGCCCATTTGCTAAAGGTGCGTAATACGATCAAGTTCTGGCGAGCTGGCACCTCTCGGATTCGGCTCAGCTCCACGCCAAGATTATCTTCAGCAAATTCAATGTAAGCCTCATCTAGAACGATTAACGTATCCAATGTCAGCAGATCTTCGAGGACTCCGGGGGGTATCAAAGATCCATCCGGGTTATTGGGTGAGGTGATGAAGAAGAGTTTAGGGCGATATTCATTCACAGCCCTGCGGATGACGTCAAGATCCAGGGAGAAATCCTTATTCCGGGGCGCATCCACGCAGCGGGCCGCGTTCAGCTCAGCATCGAATGAGTACATCCCAAAGGTGGGCGGGCATGACAGGATGCAGTCTCCCGGCTCGAGGAAGACCCTCATCAACAGGTCGATCAATTCATCGGCACCGGAGCCGGCCAGCAAGTATTCTTCGGGAACAGCGGTAAACGCAGCCAGCGATCTGCGCAGGGCCCTGCTTTCCGGGTCTGGATAGATGTGTGGGAAGTCCAGTTTGCCGAGCGCCTCGCGGACGGCGGGCAGCGGTCCATAGGGATTCTCGTTGGCATCCAGCTTGACGATCTGCGAAGGATCCCGGCCGATGCGGGCAGAGAGAACCTCGAACGGCTCGATCGGAGTATAGGGCGGCAGGGAGTCTAAGTGAGGGCGGACGTTCATGCCGGTTCCTCGCTGCGGAATAAGGCCGCCCGGGCATGCGCGTCCAGGCCTTCTGCCTGGGCAAGCGTGGCTGCCACCGGGCCGATGGCTCGGGCCGTTGCATCGTCGAGTGCCACCAGACTGACAATCTTGACGAAGTCCCAGACGTTGAGCGGCGAGGCAAAGCGGGCGGAGCCCCCGGTGGGCATGACGTGGCTCGGCCCCGCCAGGTAATCGCCGAGTACTTCGAAGGAATGCTCGCCCATGAACACCCCTCCGGCGTTCGTCACTTTCTCTACCCAGCGCCAAGGCTCCCGCACCGACAAGCCCAGGTGCTCGGGAGCATATTCGTTTGCTAGGTTGATAGCCTCGTCCAGGTCACGGGTCAGGACCGCGCCGCCGCGGTGTTCCAACGAGGCAGCGATGATGTCTGCCCGCCCGCGCATCTCGATCTGCCGGGCGATCTCGGCCTGGACGTTTGTGATCAAATCCTGTGAGGGCGTGAGCAGGATGGCTGAAGCCAGCAGGTCGTGCTCGGCCTGGGCCAATAAGTCGGCCGCCACCCAGGCAGGGTTTGCATACTCATCGGCGACAACCACCGTCTCGGTGGGACCGGCCAGGCCGTCGATGCCGACCACGCCGTAGACCTGGCGCTTGGCCAGGGTGACGAAAAGGTTGCCCGGCCCGACGATCTTATCCACCGGGCGGACGGTCTCGGTGCCATAGGCCAGTGCGGCGATGGCCTGCGCCCCGCCCAGCGGGTAGAGGTCGTCCACACCGGCCACGGCGCAGGCGGCCAGCAATATGGGATCGATAGGCGCTTCGTCTTCAGCATAGGCCCGGTTCGGCGGCGTGACCACCACAATTTCTTTCACACCTGCTACCCGGGCCGGGATGGCGCTCATCAACACGGTGGATGGCAGGGGCGCCGTCCCGCCTGGCGCGTACACACCGATGCGCTGCAGCGGGCGCAGGATCTGGCCAAGCGTTCCACCCAGCTCGTTCGTGAACCAGGAGCTAAGCGGCTGGCGGCGGTGGAAGGCTTCTATACGGGAGGCTGCCTTCTCCAGGGCTTCCCGCTGGGCTGAGGAAATCGAATCCAGCGCGGACTGAAGAGCCGCTTTGGAAACAGGAGCCGGCTGGAGGTCTACGGAGTCGAGCAGCTTCGTCCATTTGCGGAGAGCGGAGTCTCCCGCCGTGCGCACATCTTTCAAGATTCGGTCAACGGCTTGCTCAGGTGTTAGCCGTTCGCCAAAGCGCTCGGCGATGCCATCCAGCACGCGCTCGCTGACCGGGAACTCGTCCGGCGGTGTGCGCTTGAGGATCGTCTGCCGTGCATTGTCTGGATTGTATTGGTTAAACATGGTTGTCCTGTCTCAATGCCTGGAGCATTGCCTTGTAGCGAGGCGGTTCCTCTTCGAAAATATAAGTAACGGGTGTGACGATGATGCCGCTGCCGCCGATGCCGCGCAGCTCGCCGATCGCCTGCGGGAGCCGGTCGCGGCGCACCACAATACTGACCGAATGCCAGGCCTGCCCGGAGTCACGGGTGATGACCGGGCTGATCGTGGGACCCTGCAGGCCGCCCAGCGACGTCTGGGTGAACAGGTTTGAGGCGATCTGCTGGGGGCTGTCGCCGCGCATGTTGGCGATGACCAGCAGGTTCTCCCTGGCGCGCAGGTGCGCTTCGATGTATTCCAGTAATCGGCGGGCCATTTCGAGAGCGCGGGGATTGGTTTGCAGCGATTTTTTGTTGGCGATCAACGCCGCCTGCGAGGGCTGGATCAGCCCGTCTGGCAGGGCACGCAGACGGTTATCCTGCAGGGTCTGGCCGGATGATACCAGGTCCGAGATCAGGTCAGCGTAACCGATGGTCGGCGCGGTCTCGAGCGTGCCTTCGGCGTAGATCAGAGTGTGTGGGATGCCCTGCCGGTCCAGGAAGCGCTCGGTGAGAGATGGGAACTTGGTCGCCACGCGTAACGGGCGCTGCAGGGTGTCTGCCGCTTTTTTGAGTGAGGCAAGGTCGGTCACCTCTGCCCACGATTCGGGCACGGCCAGCTTAAGGGCGCAGTGACCGAAGCCGAGCGCGTCGTGCAGGACGAGGATGCCGCCGTTCGCGCCGCGCTTTTCTTCGATCACATCCAGGCCGGTGATGCCGAAGTCCACGCTGCCCTGGCGCACGCTGACCACGATATCGCCCGG
>DASUOS010000167.1:0-11162 GCA_036276515.1 Anaerolineales bacterium
AGCTCATGTACGGGGTCAAGAACAGCACGAAGAACGGCATCCGCTTCATGACCCTGGAAGGCAGCGGCTGGCCGGGGGATTGAGCTTCACCGGCAGTGGGTTTTCCTCTACCGAACTTGCAGGCCGGGGGATTTTCCTGTATTCTTATCCTGAGCGTACGGTACATCTCAGCCGATGGAAAGGAGTCTGAGTATGGTCATAGTCACCCGTTCTCACGAGGTGTTTGTCCGTGCGCCGCGTGAGAAGGTCTTCGACTATGTGTCGGACCTGACCCGCCATCCCGAGTGGAGCGGCGGGGAGCTTACGATCGAATCGCTCACACCGGGACCGGTGGCGGTGGGCAAGGAATACGTCTCGCGCGGCCAGGTGGCAGTCCAGCGGGCGCGGCCGAACACGGTGCGCGTCAGTGAATATGATCCGCCGCGCTGCTTTACCTTCGTTGCCCGCGACCCAGGTTTTGGCCGGGTCACCCATGAATTTACCTTCCACGAACAGGGAAAGGGCGTGCTCGTCCGGCGGGTGATGACCCTGTCGATGGGCTCATTGACGGCCTTCCTGTTCAGGTTCGTTATCTATCCACTGGTCGGCCGGCCGTCGATGGAAAGGGCCATGAAGCGGCTGAAGCACAAACTGGAGGCGTAAACGACCCTTTCAGACAGCGGGGGACAGGCCTATGACTCCTTAAGCCTATAGAACAAGAGTTTCAATTGCTTTTCGCTTCTAAAATTGCTATACTTTACTTACACGAACCGGCTGGAGGCGTGTAGTCCAATTTTTCCACAGCCAGGACGTTCCTCCGCATAGAAAGGGACAGGGTATGAGCAGTTTTCTTCGTTTTTCCATCATGGCTGTAACACTTCTCGTTATTATGGCCTGTATTTTCACCAGCTGCCAGCCTGACGTGCCGCCCGAGGACAATCCTGGCATCCTGACACAGGCGAGTGTGCTGGCGTTGACCGTCCAGCCGCAGAGCAACACCTTTTCAAGCGTGGGACAGGTTGTCAACTACAACTTTGGATTGACCAACAACGGGAATGCATCCCTCACCGGACCGCTCACCATGACCGACAGCAAGATGACCGTCGCCTGTCCCCAGATAAACATGATCGGCAACCTGAATGGCAACCTGGATCCCGGGGAAAGCATCACCTGTACCGGGAGCTACACGATCACCCAGGCAGATCTCACTGCCTGTGCGGTCACCGATATTGCCACAGCCAGCATCGGCGGGGTCAGCTCGAACACCGTCACAACCACCATTCGCTGCCCGGCGGTCAATGTGCTGGGGCTCACAATTACTCCTACTCCCCCTACGTATAGTATTGCAGGGACTGTGATCACCTACAACTATACCGTTACCAACAACGGGGCTGCCGCGCTGACCGGTCCCTTCCTGGTTACGATTTCAGGAAATCCGGTCCCGATCACGTGCGGGACGGCTGCGACTGTCCTGGCCCAGGGTCAGACGGTGACTTGCTCGAGCACTTACACCACCACCAGCGCCGACCTGCAGGCAAATCAGGTCACTCATACGGCCACAGCCACCGGCCCGGGCGGCGCAACGAGTCAGCAAGTGTCGGTTAACGTTATGAGGGCAGGCACACCCAACCCCGGTGGGAATCCCAATATCCCGCGCGGCTCCGACCAAAACCACACGGTGGTGCCAGGTGAATGGCTGCTGCAGATCTCGCGCTGTTACGGGGCCGACTACAACGCAGTGGTACGCGCCAACCCGACCATAAAAGACCCTCATTGGATCTACCCGGATGAAATTGTCCGGGTTCCCAATGTAGGCAGCAACGGCACGATCTATGGCAAGCCATGCATCGAGATCTACCCGGTGGTCGCGGGCGACACCTGGGAATCGATTGCCAATGCCAAGAACGCGGACCTGGAGGTGTTCAGGGAAGCCAACCGCAATGTCTCGCTCACGCCGGGCAACAAGGTCAAGGTGCCGCTCAACTCGCGGCAGAGTGGGACGCCGGTCACCCCCATTCCAAACAACCAGCCGATCCGTCTTAACGTTTCGGCCACCACTCCATCCATTAGTCAACAGGGTACGGCCAACGCGCCGACAACTGTCCGCTATGTGTTCAGCGCTACGACGGGCCAGGTACTGACAGTGCGGCTGACAGTGGCGACCAACGATCTCAACCTCGCGGTTTATGGGCCGAATAACACGACCCTCAAGGCGCCAGATGCCACCACCTCCTGGAGTGGAACACTGACAGCCACCGGCGATCATTTCATCGACGTGATCCCGCGGACCGGCGCAACGAACAGGGCCTTCATCCTGGATGTGACTCTGAATACCCCTCCGCCCGTCCTGCCTTATGAGCGGGTGGCGGACATTTTCGCCGGGAGCGGCAGCTCGAACCCCTCTCACCTGGCGGTCTTCAACGGCGGCCTGTACTTCCAGGCCAATGCCAATGACGGTGTCGGCGCCGAGCTGTGGAAGTACGACCGCGGCCTGAATGCGATCAGCCGCGTGGCCGACATCATGCCCGGCGACGGCGGCTCGGAACCCGCCTACCTCACGCCCTTTGGCGAGATGCTCTACTTCCGCGCCAACGGCAACGACGGCGCCGGCCTCGAGCTGTGGCGTCTCAACGGCGCCGGTGCCTGGGGCCGAGTCGGGGACCTGTACACCGGCACAGGCGATGCCAATCCCATGTACATGACGGTCTTCAACAACGCGTTGTACTTCAGCGCCAACGGCAACGATGGTAAAGGTGTCGAGCTGTGGAGATATGACGGCGCGACGGCCACGCGCGTCACCGATATCAACCCGGATGCAGGCGACTCGAGCCCGGCCTACCTGGAGGTCTTCAACAACGCCCTGTACTTCAGTGCGACCAGCAACGACGGCTCCGGGACCGAGTTGTGGCGCTATGACGGCACCACCACGACCCGCGTCGACGATATCAACGAAGGTGTGGGCAACTCTAATCCCGCCTTCCTGACCGTGTTCAACAACGCGCTGTATTTCAGCGCCGATGGCAACGATGGAGCGGGCACCGAGCTCTGGCGGTTCGACGGGACGAACGTGGCACGCGCCGCCGACATCAACGTCGGGGCCGCGCCTTCGATCCCCACCTATCTGGCGGTCTTTGGCAATGCCCTGTATTTCAGCGCCAACGGCGATGCCTCCGGCTTCGAGCTCTGGAAGTTCGACGGGACCACCGCGACCCGCGCCGCGGATATCAACACTGCCGGCAACTCCAACCCGGCCTACCTGACCGTGCACAACAACGAGCTCTACTTCCAGGCCACCGGCAACGACAACGCCGGCGCCGAGCTGTGGAAATTCAAGGGACCCTAGCGAAAGTGTCATTGCGAGCCGTAGGCGAAGCAATCTCCTGGCTCAAGCAGGTTATGTTGAACCAGGAGGTTGCTTCTTCACACCATACAGTCGCTTCTCGCAATGAACAATAAAATCCAACCTGCCCGTCAACAAAAACAAACCACGGATCGGCGCCTCCCTTCGATCGACTTCGTGCGCGGCGTGGTCATGGCCATCATGGCCCTCGACCACGTCCGCATGTATTTTGCTGCCGGCACCTGGTATTCCTCCCCTACCGACCTGGCGACCACCACGCCCCTGTTGTTTTTCACGCGCTGGATCACCCACTTCTGCGCGCCGGTCTTCGTGTTCCTGGCGGGTACATCGGCATTCCTGTATGGGCAGAAGAAAGGAAGCGCCGGCCACACGGCGTTGTTCCTGTTCACGCGCGGACTGTGGCTGGTCTTCGTGGAAATCGCCATCGTCAGCTTTGGGTGGACCTTCGACGTCACGTACAGCTTTGTGATCCTGCAGGTCATCTGGGCGATCGGCTTGAGCATGATCGCGCTGGCAGGATTGGTGCTCCTGCCCATGCCGGTCATCATCGTTGCGGGCATGCTTCTTGTCTTCGGGCACAACCTGCTGGATCCCATCACCGTGCAGGGATCGGGCTTTGCGGATTACCTGTGGTACGTCCTGCACCAGCCGCGGCTGGTCATCGAGCCGGAACGGATCGTCAGCATTTTCTATCCCGTCCTGCCGTGGCTGGGAGTCATGGCGCTGGGCTATGCTGCCGGACCCCTGTTCAAGGCCGAGACTCCTGCAGGAAAACGGACTCTCTGGCTGCTGGGCTCGGGCATTGCCGCGACCAGCCTCTTCCTCCTCCTGCGCCTGTCCAACGGCTATGGAGAGCCCACAACCTGGCTGCCCCTGGACACGGGGACGTTCACATGGATCTCCTTCCTGAACACGACCAAATATCCACCGTCCCTGCAGTTCCTGCTGATGACCCTGGGGCCGGCCCTGGTCCTGCTGGCGCTGGCCGAAGCGGCACGGATCAGAGCGGCAAATCCATTTGTGGTGTTTGGCAGGGTGCCGTTCTTCTTTTACATCCTGCACATCTATATCATCCATGCGCTGGCGCTATTCGTCCTCGACTTCACCGGCTGGGAGTGGAGAGAGTACATACTTACAGCGGAGAATTTCCTTTCCGGCAGGCTGGAGGCTTTCGGGTTCGGTCTGGGAGCCGTCTACGCGGTCTGGGCAGCCGTCGTCCTCGCCCTGTATCCGCTGTGCAGGGGGTACCAAAAGGTCCGTGAGAGTCACCCTGAATGGTGGTGGCTGGGGTATTTGTGATGCTATACATTTTCAAAATGCTTCTGTCATCGCAAACCGCTGTTTGCCGGCGGCGAAGCGATCTCGATACCGCTCAGTGAAGGCTGCCAACATCTCGAAGAGGTACTGTATCAGGAGATCCCTGGAAGGTAACAAAAAGAGCTCTCAGAGCTTCCATGATGATATGGAGCACCAGAACCATCCCGAAAACACCCGGCTGCATGATCCGGCCAGACAAACGACCCTGGATCTGTACAACCAGGGGCTGGAGGATGTGCCAGAATCCATGTGGGATGCCTCCCGGCTGCTGGTTCTTAACCTGGGGAATAATAAAATAACGCATCTGCCCGATTCGTTCGGCAGCCTCAAACACCTGCGAATGCTGGACATGGGCCACAACCGGTTGGCGGCGATCCCGGCATCCATAGGCACGCTCAAACAGCTGCGCTTTCTGTATTTGAGCGACAACGGTTTCGCATCGGTGCCTGATTCACTTGGCAGACTGAAGGAATTGCGCTACCTGAACCTGACCGACAACCGTCTCACGGGTCTCCCCGCCGCACTGGGAAAACTGACAAAACTCATCGAGCTCCGGCTGTACAACAACCAGATCGAAGCATTGCCTCCGTCGCTGGGCAGGCTAAAGAATCTGCGAGAGTTGTACGCGATGAACAACCAGCTCACATCCCTCCCCCGCTCGATCGGCAGATGCAAGCAGCTGCGTAAGCTCATGCTGGAGAACAACCGGATTGCCTCCCTGCCGGAGGAAGTTGGCAAGATGGAACAACTGACCGATCTCGACCTTCGGTTCAACAATCTTTCCACACTTCCTGAATCTATGGGCAAGTTGAAAAACCTGCGGTTTCTGGACCTGCGTGCCAATCGCCTGTCGGACCTGCCGAAGAGTCTTGCCAGGCTTCGCAGGCTCGAAAAACTGGACCTGCGCTGGAACCGGTTTACAACCATCCCGGGCTGGATTTCACAAATCGAAAAACGCGGCTGCACCGTATATTTTTAATAAGCCAGCTTCCAAGCAAGTCATTAACATGTCGCCCGACAATAGATCGAAGCAGGCCAGGCTGCTCGCGGAACATTCCAGAGAGGCAGCTTGAGACTTAATACATGCAGAATCACTTTATCGAGTTAAGGATTTTAGAAATGAAACGACTTCTCCCTTATTGTTCGCTCCTCGTCCTGCTTGCGTTCATCGCTTCCGCCTGTGGCGCGGCCCCGCGGGCTGCAGCGGAGATTCCGGTACTCGCGCCACCCAGCCTGACCTCGTCCCCTTTGCCCCCGCCGCCGCCCACCGAAACACTGGTCCCCACCGCAGTCCCGACCGGCACACCGGTGCCTCATCCGCTCGAGATCCGGGCCATGCGCGCCGGCGAATATCCCGGCAGTGATATTACCGTCGAAGCCGTGCTCGACCCCGGGGTCAATTACAACCGCTATTATGTTTCCTATCTCTCGGAAGGGTTGAAGATCTTCGCCCTGATGACGATCCCGACCGGGGAAAAGCCCGCTTCGGGCTGGCCGGTGATCATCTTCAACCACGGGTTCATCCCGCCGGAGGTGTACGTTTCGTGGGAGCGCTACATCGCCTATGTGGACCTGATCGCCCGCAGCGGCTACATCGTTTTCCGCTCCGATTATCGCGGCCACGGCAACTCAGAGGGGGAAGCAGGCGGCGCCTATAGCCGCCCCGATTACACCGTGGATGTGCTGAACGCGGTTGCCTCGATGAAGCGCCATCCGGATGCCGACCCGGGCCGCATCGGCATGTGGGGACATTCCATGGGCGGTTACATCACCCTGCGCTCGATGGTCATCGACCAGGATATCAAGGCCGGTGTGATCTGGGCAGGGGTTGTCGCCTCCTATCCGGACCTGCTGACCCGCTGGCGGCGAGGCACGGGCGCCCAGCCGACCCGAACCCCCTCTCCGAGCTCCTGGCGTTCCATACTTGTACAGCAGTACGGCTCGCCGGAGGAGAATCCCGAATTCTGGAACTCGATCTCTGCCAACTCCTACCTGAGCGAAATCTCCGGTCCCATCCAGCTGCACCACGGCACCCTGGATGAGGATGTGCCCCTGGAATTTTCGGAGCTGCTTTTCTACCAGATGCTCGACGCCCAGCAGTACGTGGAGTTCTATAAATACGAAGGCGACAACCATAACATATCAGGCTTTTTCAGCACCGCCATGCAGAGGACGATCGAGTTCTTCGACAGGTATGTTAAGTTCGGAGTATAAATCACCGTCAGACAGTACAACTCCGAAGGAGTGACATAGGGTAAGCTGTTCCGCAAACGTTTTCCAAACCCCAAAGGGGTGACACGAACTTGTATCATGTCACCCCTTCCATTTGTTACCGCTTGTCTCAGAAGTAAATAAACTTTTCCACGCGTTCGTCGGCTGAAAATCAAAACCTGAGTGTAAATAATTATGCGGCACTCTGTAATTTACGGGTAAACTACAAGGGTAGATATTTCATCTCAAACGAGGCACCCCCATGACAACCCGTCTCTACCTCATCCGGCATGGCGCCACACAATTGACCGCGGAGGACCGCTTTTCGGGCGCGGCAAACGTCTATCTTTCCGAGGAGGGACGCGCCCAGGCGGAGCGTCTCGCTCAGCGGCTGGCAGACGACGATGTCGCCGTAATCTACACCAGTCCACTCGACAGGACGATGGAGACGGCCAGGATCCTGGCTCAACCGCATGGTCTGGAGGTCATCCCGAAGGAGGGGCTGCGTGAGATCAGTCACGGCCACTGGGAAGGAATGGCCCGCAAGGAAGTGGAGGCGCAGTTCCCCGAGGAATATATCTCGTGGGAGACCGACCCGTTCACCTTCGCCCCCGAAGGCGGCGAATCGGGCATCAGTGTGCTGGCACGCGCCCTGCCGGTCATCCGCGAGATCGTGGTCAGCCACAAGGATAAGAATGTGGTCGTGGTCTCGCACAAGGCAACCATCCGCCTGATCCTGAGCAGCCTGCTCGGCTTCGATGGGCGAGGCTACCGCGACCGCCTGGACCAGGCGCCGGCCTGCCTGAACATCCTGGACTTCCGCGATACCGTTCATGCCCGGCTGATGCTCTTCAACGATGTGTCGCACTATGCCGACCAGCCGCTCCGCCCGCAAAAGCACCTCTCCCGCTGGTGGGATGCAGGGAACGCCTCAGAAAGCGGGACCTGAACAGGCAAAAAGGTGTTTTAATCGTTAATTTTGCCCGGGGGTCACCACTCTCCGGTTTGGAGTACAATCATAAAAATTAGCCAATAAAATCACCGCTTGTCGCAAGGATAGCGAGCGTTCCAGACCAACGCAGGAGGCAGGTAGATGTTCAAGACTCAGAATTTGTATCAGAACGACGAGAAGTGGAAGAGCGTCAAGCTTGGCAATTCCAACGAGACCATTGGCGGCTGGGGTTGCCTGCTGACGTCGGTCACGATGATGCTGAACGGCATTGGCTATAACGAGACCCCGGAAACCGTCAACGAGAAAATGAAGAAAGCGGGCGGTTTCCAGGGCGCCTTTTTTATCCCCAGCGTGCTGCCTTATGTCTGGCCGAACTGCGCCTACCGCGACATGCAGCCCTGCGAGAAATCTCCCGCGCCCATCGCCGAAATCGACGCGGCGCTCGAGGCCGGGAAACCGGTCATTTTACAGGTGGACTGGAACAAACAGGCGGGCATCCAGACCCATTTTGTGCTGGTCAAGGAGAAGAAGGGGAACGACTATATCCTGTATGATCCCTACAAATACGGCGGCGACAGCCCTGAGAAGGAAGTGCTGCTAACCTCCCGATACAAGTTCAACGGGGCAACCATCGAGAAGGAGATCAGCGCGGTGCTGTGGTTCGACGCGATCGCTGCGGCCCCTGCAGAGCCGCCCAAACAGAAGAAGGTCGCCGTCCCCGCCGACCGGTTCCTGCTGTATGCAACGGAGGATGACCTCGCCCTGCGGGCTGAGCCTTCGGTCAACGGGTATTTGTGGAAGCGACTGATCAGGGGAACGGAGCTTATCTCGCTCGAAACCAGGGCCAAAACGAACGCCAAGATCGGTGTTTTCGACCAGTGGCTCCACGTCCAGGAGCCGGCCGGGGAGCAGGGATATGTGGCGGCCTGGTATGTGTCGGAGACGAAAGACAAAGTAGCCGTCCCCGCGCCGGCCACCCCGGCTGCTCCCACCTCCTCGTCCAACCTGCCGCCCGGCGCGCTGTTGTTCGTGCCGCTGGAGGAGCTGTCCCTGCGCTCTCAGCCGGTCATCGACCCAAAGACGCTGATCCGCCGCATACCCGTTACAGAAGAGCTGGTGAGCATCGAGCCCGCCAGCCAGGTGATCCCCAGGGTCGGTGTCGTGGGACAGTGGCTCAAGGTCAGAGATGCGACGAACAGGGAAGGCTTTATTGCCGCCTGGTACGTCAAGTATGCCAGCGGCTCCCAGCCCGCCGCGCCCACGGCAGCCGCGTCCGCCCCGGTCAACGGCGGACCGGTGAAGGTCCGCGCCACGGCCGAAGCGATCGCCCTGCGAAAGCAGCCGGTCGTCAGCAGCACAACTCTGATCAAGCGCCTGCCCCTGGGCACGGAATTCATCGTCACCGAACCCAACGCTGAGAACAAGATCGGCAGGAACGACCAATGGCTCAAAGTCAGGGATGCGGCCGGCACCGAAGGGTACGTCGCCGCCTGGTTCGTCGCCCGCTGCTAACAACACACAGGATCCTGAATGACTGACACAGAACAGGGAGCGAACGGCCGGGTCTTTATCTCGTACTCCCGAAAAGACAAGCCCTTTGTCCAGAGACTCAATGAGGCCCTGGACCAGGCCGGCGTATATGCCTGGGTAGACTGGGAAGGCATTGAGCTGGCGTCTGACTGGATGGAAACCATCAAAGAGGCCATCCAGGGTAGTGACGCGTTCCTGTTCATCATCAGTCCCGACTCGCTAAAATCGAATATCTGCGCCCAAGAGCTGGAATTCGGCATCAGCCTGAACAAGAAGCTGATCCCCGTGTTGTACCGCGAGCCGGACAAAGACTCGACGATGCACGAGAAGCTTGCCTCGACCAACTGGGTTTACCTGCGCAGTGAGGATAATCTCGAGGAAACCCTGCCGCGCCTGGTCCAGTCGATCAACACGGACCTGGGCTGGGTGCAGCAGCATACCCGGCTGTTACAGCAGGCCAACGAATGGGCGCAGAAGAATCGTAACAACAGCTTTCTTCTTTATGGTACGGAGCTCGAGGAGGCCGAGCGCTGGTCGGCGCAGGCGTCCGGTCACGAAAACCGCCAGATCGTCCCGATCCAGGCCGAGTACATCAATGCCAGCCGCAAGTATGCGAACCGCCGCCAACGTACACTGCTGGCAGGCGTTTCCCTGGCGCTGATGGTCAGTATCGTGTTGAGCATTTTCGCCTGGATCTCCCGCAACAATGCCACAAGGGCCGAAGGGGATGCTCGCGAAGCCCAGGCCATTGCGGTGACCAATGAGGCGCTGGCCGAGCAAAACGCCCAGATCGCCAAGGCCAATGAAGAGATCGCCCGCGAGAATGAGCAGGAGGCCAACGAACAGCGCCTGCTGGCCGAGTCCCAACGGAGCATAGCCGAAGCCCAGCGAGGCATAGCGCAGGCGCAGAACCTGCAGATGCAGTCCGGTGAGCTGGATACCAGCACCCTGCTCGCCGTCGACTCCTATATGCGGGTCCCTTCTCCCGATGCGGAGAGTCTCATCCGCAGCAATCTGAGCCTGCTGGCAAAACCGGTCGCTCACATGAAACAGGACGGGGCCATCTGGAACGTCGAGTGGTCCCCGGACGGTGAGGTTTTCGTCACGGGCAACAGCCACGATCCTTCCGATAAGCAGGCCAGAAACCATGCCTGTGTCTACCAAGCGGACGATGGCCAGGTGTTGTTCTGTAAAGAGCATGAGGACGATGTGACCGATGCCCTGTTCTCGAAGGATGGCCGCTATCTGATCACCGCCAGCGCCGACCGGACGGTCAAACTCTGGGATGCAACAAGCGGTGACCCGATCGATGAGCTCAGCTTCCCTGGCGCAGTCCTCGACCTGGATGTAAGCGAAAGCGTGCTGGCTATCGGCCGGGCAGACAGCTTCCTGACCCTGTATTATTTCGATAAACCGGATGTGAAACCGGTCGATGTGGAGCAGGCCGAAGGCGTGGGTACGCTCCGCTTCTCTCCCAATGGCGACGTCCTGGCCTTTGCCATGCTGAACGGACAGGTCCGTTTCTGGCAGGCGCGCAGCAATTTCTTCTATAACGGGCCGCTGCACCCGCGCAGCTCATACGCCGTCCTGGCCTGGAGCCCGGACAGTAACTGGCTCGTCTCGGGCGGCAGTGACAGCGTAGCGCGGCTGACCAAGCGCGATGGCAGCCCTCAGCATGTCGTCCAGCACGGGGACTGGGTGGAGGGGGCGGCCTTCAGCCCCGATAATGAATGGTATGCCACGGCCTCCGATGACAACATCATCCGAGTCGTGGACCGGCTGACCGGCACCGAGCGCTTCCGCATGACCCAT
>DASUOS010000168.1:0-21310 GCA_036276515.1 Anaerolineales bacterium
TGCTTAATCCCAGCACCCGGGCAGTTTCGGCCGCAAACTCGCTAACCTGCTTCGAATGCCCCGTAGTAAACGTATCACGGTGATCGATGATCTCAGACAGGGTGGTCAGCAGGCCATCATTGAGATCGAAGATCTCTCTGGAATGGCGGTCCAGGATCTGGTTTTTCTCTCTCAATTCCGTGACCATTTGACGGGTGCGGTCAATAAATTGCTTTTGATTGATCCGTAAAAAGATCATGGGGGCTGCCATAAGGACCAGCCCAAAGATCGGGTCAAACCGGTAGCCAACGATCAGGGCATAGGCGATCAAACCGATCCCGATGTAGTAAGGAGCCAGCCTGCTGAACTGTACACGCCATAGATCGAGCGTGGTCTGTTTCGTTTTCTCGCTCATTCCGGCTGCCGTGAGGAAACTACTGCTGAGATACAGAATGAGAGCCGAAACAAGAATGACCACAATTTGAAATGGATAAGCCAGGCCTTCGAAACTGCTGTCTGCCCAACCCAGTAAGCCCAGCGAACAGGTGCCCGCCAGGAGATAGGAAGCAGCGTTAAATATAAAACGTTGGATGGTGTGCTGGTTCTTCAGGACCAGGATCATGGCAAGCAGCAGACTGATCCAAATGACACCCAGGGGGCCAAAGAGCATGTAGGCCGCAATCACAGGAATTGCCGAGGTGGAGACGGCCGATTGCGGGGTGTATAGTTCCACCGAAAAACCTTCCAATAACACGATCAATGCCGAAATGATCAAAAGCCCCGCCCAGTCTATCGCCCGCGCTGAACCGGCAGCGCGGATCCAGATCAACAGACCGGCCAGCATAAGAATGGAGAGTTCTGTGAGTGCCACGGTCAGGAGATTAAGTGCCTGTTCTTTTCCTCCAAGCTCAGATGATTCGGTCGGCTGAAGTTGCCTTTTAGGGAATACCCTCAGGTCCGGGAGTGAGGATATAGGCTCAGCCGTCGCCGGGAGGGATATCTCAAGTTCGGTCTTCGGCATCTCGTCCATTTGATGGAGGGGGAAATCCAGATAGGTCTGGTTGGAAAGGGCATGCGTTCTGTTCCTGCCGTTCAGCTTCGATTGGTAGAGAGCGAGATCGGCGTGATGGACGATCTCTTCCGCCGTCTGCCGGAAATTCTCACGGTGGGCGACGCCAAAGCTCATCGTGGCCCGGATCGGCGTCTTGCTGGTCGGGACGGTGAACTCCATCCCCTCGATCATGCGGCGGATAAGCTCTGCCCGTTGGCAGGCCTGCGCCAGGGTTGTCTCAGGCATCAGAATGGCAAACTCCTCTCCGCCAAACCGGCAAACCACATCATAATCCCGCACGGCCCGCTTCATAGCCAGCGCTACGCCGATCAATACTTCATCCCCGGCGAGGTGGCCATAGGTATTGTTGATATTACGCAGCAGGTCCAGGTCGGCCATGATGACGGCCAGGGGCCGGTCAAATCGCTTGGAGCGGGCCAGCTCATTGTCAAGTTGTTTCTTGAAGTACGAATGGTTGAAGAGGCCGGTCTTGCTGTCGATCTCCGTTTTCCTTTGCAGGGCAGGGACCCGCAGCGCGCTGTAGAGCAGATAGGTTGGGATGACAAACAGCATCAGCGCAAATGGATTGTAGTTCCAGACGATCGACAGGCTGGCCCCAAAATACAACAGGGAAAGGTCGAGCATCAGCGGAAAGAAATCGAACACCCCTGACTTCCTGAAGCTCTCCCCGCGTGCCAGCCAAAGATACAGGCCAGACAGCAGGTGTTTGAGTCCGTTGAAGACGGCCATCCCGAACAGGATCGCCGGAGCCGCGCGCCAGGTATCGGGTGAATTCCCCTGATTGATCCAGAAATAAACAAGCCCCGCCGCTTCCATAGCGATGAGATACATACCCATGTTAAATAGCTGGAGGAACCAGGGCGGGCGGTTCCACAGCCATTCGACCAGGTGGGAGACAATGATCACAAATACCGTTTCGGTCACGCCAAAGGCGGCCAGGGTAAAGCTATAAATCACCAGGCTGAATGTGTAGTGCGAACGGTCTGTGGTCCCTTCCACTTTTAAGATCAAGGCAAGGGAAGCCAATGTACATAAAACAAGCACCGGCCACGGGCGGATGGCTCCGGTGCGGTTGATATGGGATATTAAGAGGAGGATCCCCGTCAGTTGGATGGCCCAAAGATAAACGATTGCCGGGCGTGAAAGAGACTTCATACCTTATTCCTGTGTAGATAGACCCTGCGGTGCTTTCTTCGCAATACGTGTTGAAGGCTCTCCGGCCTGCTGTACTTCTATAAAGGGTTTACACGTTGTCTGCATATATTTTCCCCAATTTTGAGATACAGGTAATACGTATACCTACGTATTTTTGGGAACAAAAATTGCATATCCCCCATCCACTGTAGCCCTTCGTCCGGGCCGATCAGGAGTCGAGCATCAGGATGCCGCGCTGGAACGCGTAGCGAATCAGATCCGTCTGGCTGCGCAGCCCTAGTTTGTGCATCATCCGCCCCCTGTGCAGCTCGGCCGTTCGCGGGCTGATCGATAGCCGCCGGGCGATCTCGGAACTGCTCAATCCCTCTGCCGCCATCTGCAGGACCTCGCGCTCGCGGTTCGTCAGGGTCTGGTAAGGGTCGGAGGGGGGCTTGTGGTTCGTCTCGATCAGCACGTCGATCAACCGCTCCGAGATCCGTGGACTGAGGTAGCGCTGACCCTGAATTACCTGCTGGACGGCCTGGACCAGCTCACTGGGCCCGGTTTCTTTCAGGACGTAGCCGAGCGCGCCTGCCTTGAGCGCTTCCACCACGTAGACATCGGCACTCTGCATGGAGAGCACGATACAGCTTGTCGCCGGCGACCGCTCCTTCACCTGTTTCAGGACTTCCAGGCCGTTCAACTCCGGCATCATGATGTCCACGATCAGGACCATGGGCTTGATTTTTTCAGTAAGCTGGACGGCCTGCAGACCACTGCTCGCTTCCCCGACCACCTTCAAATTGGATTCGGCTTCCAATAAATGTTTCAGGCCCTGGCGGACGATGGGATGATCATCAGCCAGCAGAACGGTGACGATCATGGCGCCTCCTCTCCAGAGGATGGTCCGTCAGTGGCAGCGCGGCAACGATCTGCGTTCCCTGATTGAGGAAGGATTCCACAAGAAGATACCCCCCCAGTAAAAATGCCCGCTCACGCATCCCGCTCAGGCCAGTACTGGGCTTCTCCTGTTCGGCTTTAATATCAAATCCCTTGCCATTGTCCAGGACTTCCACCCACAGCGTGTCGCCTTGCAGCACCAGCCCAATGAATACTTCCTTCACCTGGGCATGCCGGGCGGCGTTGGTCAGCGCTTCCTGGACGATCCGGTAGGCGGCCGTCTCGATCTCCAGAGGGATGCGCTGCGAATATTCCTCATATTGAAAATTGACATGGATCCCCGTCTGGCTGGTGTAGCGGTTGATGTGCCAGAGCAGGGTGGGCACCAGCCCCATATCGTCGAGCATGCTGGGGCGCAGGTCAAGCGACATCTCGCGGACTTCGCGGATGATATCACTGACCGCCCCCTGGATCTCTTCCAGATTTGACTTCTGCAGGTCGACGGCCTGGTTCTTGGCCGTTTCCAGCATGAACTGCAGGCCCGTCAGGATCTGACCAAGATGGTCATGCAGCTCCCGGGCAAGGCGTCTCCGCTCGGTCTCCTGAACGTCCACCATACTTTTGGCGAGCTTCCTCTGGCGCTCGCGCCCAGACTTGATCTGCTCGAAGAGCTCGGCGTTCTCGATCGCACTGGACGCCTGGTCCGCCAGACCTCTCAGTAACGCCGTATCGTCTTCGACAAGGTTCTTCGACTGCCGGACAAATGCCGAAACGAGCGCCCCTGTCAGGCGGCTGCCCCGGAAAAGTGCGGCGATGGCCAGGGTGCGGATGTCTGTCCTGCGATACATATCGAAATAAGGCAGCTCGGAATAGTCCTGAAGATTATTGATCACAACGACCGGTCTTTCAGGCGACAGGAGCGATTCAAAAATCCCCGAAGGGATACTAAAACGGACGCCATGATAGGCCTTCAACGCCGGATCATGGCTGATCGCCGCCATGTTTTGAAAGGTATCCTTCTGCAGGCCAGGCAGCAGGACAACCGTGCCCGAAGCCTGGATCGTCCGGTTGGTGATCTCACAGATGGTACCCAAAACAGCTTCCAGGTCCAGGTGGGAATTCATACGGGCTGCCACCTGAGACAGCGCTTCGGCCCGGTTTGCCTGGCGCTTGATCTCCTCCAGGTTCTGCCTCTGGCGGGTCACATCCCGCGAGATCAGGACCATTCCATAGGCTGTGCCTTTGCCATCCTGAATGGATGTTATATTGGCTTCGACTGGCAGAGTTTTTCCATCCCTGGACAGAAGCAGTCCTGAAAATCCTTTTTTTTCTACACGCCCGCCCAGGATATCGATGAGTTCGTGTGTGCCTTCTGTACTAAGAGAAAAGATTTCTGCTATGGGTCTCCCTATCGCTTCTGATTGATTCCAGCCGGTCTGCTCCATGGCGATCGGGTTGATGAAACGGACAAGTCCATGCTCGTCGGTGGCGATCACACCATCACCGATGCTGGTCAGGGTCGTGTTCAGCCATTGCCGGCTCTGGTGGAGCTGGTTGTCCAGTTTGTGCCGCTGAAGGGCGGTTTCGATGGTCGCATAGATCTGGTTCTCATCGAAGGGCCGAAAGATATATCCATAGGGCCCGGTGGCGCCGGCGCGCCGGATGGTTTCTCGGCTGCTGGAATCGATGATGTAAATAATGGGGATCTGATGACGGTCGCGTACCAGACTACCGGTCTGGATGCCGTTGGTTTCCCCCTTGAGGCGGATGTTCATCAGGATGAGATGCGGATGCAGGGCTTCGATCTTCGATAGAGCCTCTTCGCTCGAATGGGCCAGGTCCACGACCCGGTATCCCAGATCCTCCACCTTGACCTTTAATTCCTGAGCCACAGATGTTTGGTCGTCCGCAATAAGAATATCAATGACCGCCATAAAATTCCTGATACTCGCACGCACCTAATTCGACTCTTGTTCTGCTTCCCACGAAACAATGTCCAGGTCAAAGTATATCCTATTCCAATCGCGAGACCGCTGGATACACGGTCCCAGACCGCGAACAGAGCACAAGAATTTTGGGGAGAACGGATGGTCCACGTACGTTTTCCGCCCTTCCTGGAAATTAAATCGCTTCGTTCAGAGTGAGGGGGGCACCCTGAACGAAGCATCCATATTTTACACAAATTCCTTTTTTTGACAAGGGTAGGAAGGGTTTAAAAATGTTGGCAGCTGCTCCGGGAGCAGCTGCCAATACAATCGCCGGCACTTTTTGCCTAATATTCTTTTACTTTATTTCTGCCAGCTTGGGCGGCATGGGAGACGCGCTCAAGCTGTTCGTCCGCCACATCCTTGCCGCGATGGCGCAGCTCGTCGGCTTTTTCCATAACGCCCTCTTTTAAATCATGGGCTTTGGATTTGGCCTGGGAGACCGTCTCGTTCAGAGCATCCTTGGTTCGGTCCCGATATTCCAACGCCTTGTTGCGAATCTCGGTGCGCGTCTCTTCACCGGAACGCGGTGCCATGAGCAGGGCGGTTGCCGCCCCGATCAAACCACCGATCAAAAGGCCGGTGACCACAGGTTTCGCTGACCGGGTTGCATGTGGGTACTCATGCTCAAACTCATATTGTTTACGGTTTTTCATATATCGCTCCTTGTTTATTCGGATCCATGGCCACCCACGGGTGGACAACATTATTCTGGCACTCGTCCTGCATGGTGCCGCGTTTCAGTTCATTACTGCTTAACGGCACCCTCCCGAAATTGTTATGTAGACAAGTGTTATCCAGGAGGAATGACCAGCCACCAGCCCGCCCCTCCAGGGTCACCGTTCATCTGCCAGGCATTCCAGACCCCCTGGCTGCCTTCCCATTCTGCCGATTCCTTTGTCCCTGTAAGGGGATCGTTGTAGTGGATGATCACCCGGTCCTTGCCGGCCGGATCCACTGAAATGCCTGTGACCAAGATGAAGTGGGCCTCCGATTTCGGATCGGAGAAGTTCGAGAGGACATCGATAATGACCGGCTCACCGTTCTTTATCCTGTCGATGAGCAGCGCAAGTCCCTCCTGGGAAGTGACCACAGTTCCGGATGAAACATCCTTCGCATAGTGCTCTGCGATCTTGACCATGTTGGCCGGGCTGGTGAATGGCGGCTTGTCAGCCGTGTAATAGCCCTTGGCCGCAGCAAACTCGATCACTGCCTGTTCGCTGAGCGGGGTCTGCGGATACGCATAGGTATGGGTCATGGCGATCACGGCTTCCCCACAGGATGTACTCCATGCCTGTTTCAGCACGGGCACATCCAGGCTCAGCGTCTCGCGCTTCAGCTGATCGATGGGAGTGTTCCCGAATACCTGGGTAAAACCCGCCAGGAGCAGCCCCGCAATGCAAACCAGGGCGAGCCCTCGAAAACGGGCCGGAGATCGTTGAATTACCTTCATGAAGCTTCTCTCCTTCGACAGCCCTTCCAAAGCAGATTCGTCAAGGCTGTCATCTATATTAACGAATCATCTTTAAGTCCATTGTGAGAAATCGCTCAGCCAGATTTAAGCAGGAGTAGCGCGCTGATCAGCACGCTGCTCCTGCTTAAGATATTTCCTATGGGTTAGTTAATGCCATGTGCAAGTGTAGCCAGACATCCCAGCCGGTGGCGGAATGTCTTTGGCGGTTGGTGACTTTCGTCCATTGTGGAAAGCGGGATTGGGCTTCAAAATTCAGGGATACGGCAATCATGCCGGATTTACCCCAACAACGAGCACGATCAAGGAAGCTGAGAAATGACCCTCTTTGCCGCAAACGAAAAAATCGAACTGGTTGCCACCCAGTCCTTTAAATACGACAATTATTCCGGGTGCCAATACTCCCTGGAACGCATCGACGTCAACGGCAAGTGCGGGCTGGCCTGCGTTGAGGAACAGGAAAACTGTGGAGCACACACAAAAATCCTGCTCCATCCCGTCTTTGAGGAGATCTGCATTCGCAAAATCTCCACACCGAAAGCCAATTATGACCGCTATGCCGTCTTTGCGAACGGAGACCGGGTCGGGGATTTCACCATGGTACTGAATTCCTGGGTGCCGCGCAGAAATTCATAAGCCTGCCAGACACATCCAATGTAGATGAGTCGGAGTGATGAAATGATCACTCCGACTCTTTTATATCCACAGCAGAGCACAATCGATTGTGATCGTTGTTTTCCCGCCGGCATAATCTGCCTTACAATCAAAGAGTTGTCGAGGCCCACCTGGTAAAGTTGGACTACCGGGATCCGCCGGATCATAAAGGAAATGTTTATGAATAACAGTCTCTCCTTCGATCGTGCTGCCGATTTCTATGACCGGACTCGCCCATTGTTCGAGCCGATCGCAACCCAGGGCATTCAAGCCATCCTGGACCTGACGGGACCAGCGGCTCGCATCCTGGACGTGGGGACAGGAACCGGGCGGATCAGTGTCCCCCTGCTCGAGCGCGGCGCAGACCTGGTGGGCTGTGACCTCTCGCCGAAGATGTTGAGACGGCTGGTGGAGAAGCATCCTGCCGCCCGGCTGGCCCTGGCAGACGCCTCCCGCCTGCCTTTCCCCGCTGCCTGCTTCGACGCGGCCCTGACCGTCCATGTCTTGCATCTGATCGCTCCCTGGCGGGAAGCCCTGCGCGAAATTCGACGGATGCTCCTGCCCGGAGGCGTTTATCTGAACGTCCGCACCTGGGCATCGGCAGGCGTATCGATCCGCGAAGGGATGCGCCATTTTTGGCGGCGCCGGCTGGAAATTCGCGGCGTGGAAGTTGGCCCGCCGGGCATGCAAAACCACGAGGAATTTCAGCAGGAACTCGCTTCATTGGAGGCATCCAGGACCGAGGTGGAAGTGGTGCGCTTTGCCCTGCCCCTCACTCTGCGCGAAGAGCTCGAGCGCTTCTCCTCCCGTACCTTCTCCGATGCCTGGGATGTACCCGAGGAACATCACGCGGCCAGTGTGCAGGAGCTGCGCGCCTGGGTCGAACAGGAGTATGGCGATCTCGACCAGCCGCGCGAAGACCCGGTCCGCTTTCTGATCGACGTTGTTCGTTTCTGAGGGTTGCAAACTTGCATGCCGATCTTTCATTGGCAACGTCAAAATGATTCCTCCGGCTTGGCTGCCCCTAACATAAGTGTAAGGAATTGACGAGAGATCAGGGTAACAATCTGAAAAGGTATACGTCATGCCGTGACCATGGCTATCCTCAACGGCGTGTCATCGCAGCCACCCACCTCTCAGCGGGTGCGAATCCCGATCCGAATCAAAATCACGGTTCCCTACCTGATATTGTCTATTGTCCTGGCAGCCGCGGCGGCGTACATTATTACACAGCTCATTGTCGAAAATTTAGAGGAACGCTTCAACAAGCAGATATACGAAGCAGGAAAAATTGCCTCCGAGATGATGGTCAGCTATGAGTCCCAGCTGCTCGAGACGGAACGGCTGCTGGCAAACGTCCAGGGAGTGGCCGATGCAATCCAGTTGAATGACCCGGATACCCTTCGATCCCTGACCCTTGGGATCATCGCAAATGACCAGCAGGAAGCCGCCGAATTCTTCGATGTACACGGCAATCATATGCTCTCTATCCGCCATCGTCCTGGCGGAAACCCAGAAGAGTATCTATTTGCAAGTGGAGGGCTGTCTGAATTTTCGGATCTGGAAGTAGTCCAGAAAGTGATTACGGCAAAGAGCGATGAGCACGGGGATAAATTTGCTGGTCTGGTCGAAACCGATCTGGGGCACATCCTCTATGTAGCCGGCCCGGTTCGGAATTCGGATGGACAAATCGTGGGCGCCGTGCTAGTGGGCAGATCACTGGCGAAGATGGCCATGGACATGCGTGTCAAGACCTTCGCCCAGATCACCTTCTATGACCCTTCAGGGCAGGTGATCGAGAGCACGCTACCCTTTCCACAGGCAATTGCCTCAGACACAGCTTCCCAAACGGTTGCTTTTAAGGACATTCGCAGCACCAAGCGTGAACTCGCAATAGAACGAAGTATCGAAAGTGCCAACATCCCCTTTGCAGAGATTCTTGGTTCCTGGGAAGTTCGTGGAGACCAGCAGATGGGAGTGTTGGGTGTTTCGTTAAGCCAGGGCGCGATCGTTCAATCCTCCACGAATTCGCGCTGGCGAATCTTTGCACTGGTAGCTTTGGCCAACTTCCTGATTATCCTGGTGGGCATCAATCTGGCCAATACGATCACCCGGCCCCTGCTCGAGCTGATGCAGGCTTCCTTAAAAGTATCCAAGGGCGAACTGGATGTGACTGTCAGGCCTCAAACCTGGGACGAAATCTCGATCCTGACCGAATCATTCAATATGATGGTTGCAAGCCTAAACCAGTCTCAGAAGAGCCTGGTCCAGGCCTATGACAACACGCTGGAAGGCTGGGCAAAGGCTCTGGAGCTCCGAGACAAGGAGACTGAAGGGCACTCTGAGCGGGTCACCGGGCTCACGCTCCGGCTGGCAGAAGCGCTCAGCATTGGAGGAGAAACGTTAGTCAACATCCGCAGAGGCGCCTTGCTGCACGATATTGGGAAAATGGGTGTTCCAGATGCCATCCTGCATAAGAATGGACCGCTGAACGCTGACGAGAGAAAGGTGATCGAGCTCCACCCGCGGAACGCCTATGACATGCTCAAGCATATCGAATACCTGCAAGCCGCGCTGGAAATCCCTTACTGTCACCATGAAAAATGGGACGGCAGCGGGTATCCACGCGGGTTGAAAGGCGAGGAGATCCCGATCTCCGCCCGGATATTTGCAGTCGTGGATGTCTATGATGCCCTGATCAACGATCGACCTTACCGGAAGGCGCTGCCCCGGGAGGAGGTGATCGCCTACCTGCGAGCACAAAGCGGATCACACTTCGATCCTTATATTTTGGACATCTTCCTGAAAGTTCTCAACCAGACATGAAGCAGACCCTGTCTGGGAAGGGACCTCATCCAAAGGATTCAGGTGCGGCTTCGGGTCTTCACCCAGGCCGCCTGTTCAACATTGCAATTGTTTTCCTGGTCTTGTCCATCCTTCTGTTCCTTTGCCAGTTGGTCAACCTGGGGACCTTCCAGGTCAGGGCGAGAACTGTGGAAAGCCTGCCTGTGTCGATCCGGGCTGAGTCTCAGGCGGATTACAGCGCTGAACAGCAGGCACCGGCAATCCCGGTGATCGATGAAAATATTCTTTGGCAGATCATCCAGGATATCCCGGCGACCGGCGACCCGCGTCTCCGCATGCAGACCATGCAGGCCGCCCTGTTGTCACCGGTCCCTACCATGACTCCCAACGGTTATGTCTCACCTTCGCCGACCGCCCAAAACAGTTCGAATGAATCTTCTCCGTCAATGGCGCCGCGCATGACATTTAAGGTGCCCACCCGCTCAGTCTCCTCTGTAATAACACCCGGTTATGCCAATCCCACCCAGACAGCTATCGTTCATCCAGCAACCCGAACCCCAAAGAAAACAAACCCGGTACGTTCTACAACTCCGACGCCCGCACCAAGCCTGGATCCCACAAGGACACCCACTCCAACAGCAACCCTGACAGCCTCTGCAACAGCGACCCCAACTGCTACAAACACGGCTGCTGCCACTCTCACATTGACGATAACGACTACCCCTACAGCAACCCTAACAGACACAGGCACACCGACGCCAACCCTTTCGCCGACAGCAACAGAAACAGTAACGTCTTCTCCTTCGCCCACCCACACTTCCACCCTTACTCCAAGTTTTACTCTAACCCAGACGGCAACCGACACCGCTACTTTGGCCCCTTTGCCCACAGACACACACACTCTAGCACCCACGTCAACAAATACCTTTACACCAACTTATACCGTCACGTCAACTCCTCTACCTACAGAAACGCCCACGTTAACCCCCACATCGACGAATACAGCCACACTTACCCCAACCCCGACTCAGACCGCCACCCTGATTTCGTCTCCCACGTTAACCCCCACGCAGACGGATACTCCTACTTTAATTCCCACAGCGACCCTGACGTTTACGTTTACTCCCACACCTTCTTTTACGGCTACCACCACGCCAACCTATACAGCCACCTTTACGCCAACATCCGTGCCTTCGCCAACGGAGACTGCCACGGCGACCCTTACACCGACTCTGAGCCCCACTCCGTTGCCGACAGCAACGGAAACACCGACTCTGACACTCACCTATACTTTCTCTCCGACCGATACCCATACACCTTCTCCGACACCCACCGATAGCGTAACGGCAACAGCCAGCTTCACAGCTACTTTCACTGCCTCTCCAACCGGATCCTTTACTCCGACAATCACGCCGACGGCAAGTCAAACACCGTCACAAACGCTATCCCCCACACCGACATTCACCTTTACCCCCTCTTACACATTCACTCCCTCGCCGACACCCACGCCGCGCTTACCGGCCTGCTATTCAGGCACCCCAGGTGGAATTCTGCCTTCTGACGATTCCTATATCGATGGCGGCTCACCGACGAGGAATAATGGTACCGACAACACCTTTGAAGTTCGCCCGGACAACAGCGCAGACCGCAGAGGCCTGCTCAAATTTGATCTGAGCTCCATCCCGTCGAATGCCACAGTCAACAGCGCTACCTTATATCTTCACGAACGCGGGAATAAAACCGGCCAAATAACATACATCTACCGTGTAACCTCCGGCTGGAGCGAGAGCACAGTCACGTGGAATACCTGGTCCACCCCGGGCGGTGATTTCGACAGCAGCAACGCATTCTTCTCCTACCGCCCCGAGCAAAGCAATTGCATGCTCACCATCGATCTCACCAACTTGGTGCGTGCCTGGCTCAACGGAACGTACAGCAACCATGGCATATTGCTCTACTCGACCGGTCCCAACCATATCGTTCAGTACACATCCAAGGAAGATGGAACCAGCAGTGAATGGCCCAAACTCAATGTTGTGTACAGCACGCCTTCTCCCTGAAACCGGTAAAAGGATTATTTCTGTTCCGAGAGCGTCAGATCGCAAAATTCGGGGCGGGCGGTATGAAAGGGCTCGAAGCTGATCCCCTTGCCGATGTTATCGCCGCTGCCAGGCCCCATGCCGGAGGGCCCGCTGGGGTGTCCCCAGTAGTTGTTCTCGCCGTGCGTGCCAAAGGCAGACAGGGCAGCCGTCCAGTTCGGGTCGCCCGGAAAGTCGGTCGTGTTGTTGGCAAAGCACGAGTCATGGACCTGGATATCCTCATGGAAATCCTGGAAGACGCCGCTGGGATGCGCCTCGAGCGTGGCCTCGTAGCCGGGGATCAAGGTCGCCAGCTCGATATACATTGGGGTCTCGTCCAGCTGCTCCAGGGGATTGCCTTCCTCATCCATCGTTCCGTTGGTAACCGGGTTGTTGATAAAGATCGCGCCGCCGTGATAGTCGGCGTGGTTCTGGTAGAACTGCCCGCGCAGGATCGATACGTTGACATGCTCGAGATACATCGCGCCGCCGCGGCTGGTGGTGCTTTTGTTTTCAAGGAAGAGGCTGTCCTCGATAATCAGCGTGGTGGATTCGGAGCGGATCGCCCCACCCTGAGCATCAGCTACATTGCCGGTGAACTGGGTATTGATAAACGTGGAACGGGATGAATCCAGATAAGCGCCCCCGCCTGCGAACAGGGCTTCGTTTTGCGTGAATGAGCTATCCAGCACCGACAAAGCACCCAGGGTCAGGTAGATCGCGCCACCGTTATCGGCCCGGTTGTTCACAAAGCGGACATTCGTCAGGTCCAGGGAGGCATTGAAGGAGTAGATGGCGCCACCCCAATCCTCCCCCACATCGCCATTTTCCAGGGTCAGATCCTCGAGGGTCAGCGTGCCGAACATGACCTCGAAGAAGCGGAAGGGTTCCGCCAATTCATCCCGAACCAGCGTTGCGCCATTGCCGCGGATCGTCAGCGGAAAGATGATCAGCGGAAGTGCATCGCCGACCGTCACAGTGCTCGCAACCCAGTCCCCCTGCGGCGGGGTCTGGTCGCGCAGGGTGAAAAGGTATTCGCCCGGCATCAGCTCGATAACGGATTCACCCTGCACGCCGGCCGCACAGTTATCCCTGGGCTCGCCGGCGTTGGCGGCAAAGATGGCTTCGCCCAGGGAACACTTCCCGTTTTCCAAGAATGGATAGACTTCCTGTTCGAGGGTGTCGACCCGGATCAAGCCGGCAGGCTCTGCCGTTGCGGTCCCGGTTGCCGGGGCTGTCGCCGAGGGTGAAGGGGTTTCGGCTGGAGCGATCGAAGGCGAGATGCCTGCCTGTGTTGCGGAAGCCGGTCCCGGCGTGGAGAGAGCCGGAGGGTTTGTCCCAGGCTGGCAGGCCGCAGTCATAAACATCAGGATGACAAGAGGGACGCATAACGTTCTCACTATCTTCTCCTTAAGCAAAGGGCTAATTCGTTTTCCAAACCAGCATTATAAAGGGATCACCTGGACTGAAATTCTGGAGCTCAGGCCACCCTCACACAATTCCGGCCCTGCTGTTTGGCGAGGTACAATGCCTCGTCGGTCCGCTTCAGGATACGCTTGAGGTCGCCATCCCCGGGCTGGACCGTAGTCATGCCTACTGAGAGGGTGACATGATACGGTTCGACATTGTGCCCGAGTGCGGTCTGCGCGACAAGGATGCGGATACGCTCTGCTATCGAATAGGCCTGCTCTGGGCTCGTGTCCATGAGCATGACGATGAACTCGTCGCCGCCCAGTCGGGCCACCAGGTCGAAGGGCCGGATCGCCAGCCGAATCACCTCCGAAAGCGAGAGCAGGACCGCATCTCCGGACCCATGGCCGTGGGAGTCGTTGATCGTTTTAAAATGGTCCACATCCAGCATCAAAAAAGAAATGGTGTAGCCAAAGCGCCGGGCACGCTGGAATTCCAGCTCGGCATGCTCGTCGAAGTGCCGGCGATTGTACAGCCGGGTCAAGGGATCGGTGCGGGCGATCAGGTCCAGGCGGGCGCGAGCGGTCTCCAGCTCGAGCTCGAGACGGGCACTGTTCAGGAAGAAAAAGAAAAATGTCCAGGAGACAATGGACGCGATGAACACAATCGAAAACCAGGAATTGATGTTATCTGAAAAAAAGAGGATCGGCTCCGGCTCAAGCAAAGCCGACCCGGACCGGTATAAAGGGAACAGCGCAGTGACGATGAATACAACGCCCGCTGCCCGGGAGGTACCCCGCAGCTCGGGGATGGATCCCTGCAGAAGCCGCTTGCCTGCCCGGTAATTCAGAATAAAAAGCACAAGGGAGGAGAATATCACCCGCATATTGATATCTGGGACGACATACGTAAAATAGATCTGGAGGCAACTGTACACGCCGAGGATCAAATAATTGGTAAGGCTGAAGGCGGGACGTGCGTAAAAGAGCTCTATGCCTTCATAGATCAGGATCACACAATAGGCCAGGATGACATTACCAAGAACAACCGAGACAAAGCCGGGAATGAAGTCGCGCAGGGTAAGGAACGTATACGCCAGGCCCAGGCCAAAGTTCGCCAGTACCCAGCGGCCGAAGCCCCCATATACTTTTCGCTCCCGCAGATAGACCAGCATCATCACCCCCAAAATCAGCGGCGTCACTGCAGATAGAATCCCCATGGTCCGTACGTCCAGGATCAAGGTTACCTCTATATACCTGTAAAGTGATGAGGGAACAGTGAAGGTAAACGGGGAAAGAGTCTGGTTGACCCTAATTTTCCCACAATTCCAGCAGCGGAACAACAGTACTTATAGTTTAACCGGTGGGACTCAAGTCACATCACGAAATATTCCTGAATCCGTTAAAATGAGAGGAACCTTTCCATACGAAACAGGATTGCTCATGCAAAGAGAACTCCAGACCGAACTCTCCCGGCTGCTGGAGGAGGCGCAGCACGACGTCGAGCAAGGCAAACGGGAGAACGCCTATCAAGCCAGCCTAAAAGCGACCCGCCTCGCGCCCGATGAGCCGATGGCCTGGTACTTGCGTGCCCAATCTGCGCCTTCCAATGAGGAACACCTGATCTGCCTGAGCCGGGCCTATTCCCTGGATCCCCTACTCAAGCCGGCTCGCACGGAGCTGCGTAGCGCCGTTCACAGACTGTTGAAGCAGGAGCCATTTCTGGCCTACGTCCACGAGACGGAGGAACTCTACCAGGTCCGCAGCGGCCTGGACCTGCTGATCAACATTCCCAAGAACCGGGCCTTCGAACCGCCCTATCTCAAAAAAAATCCCAGCTTGCTCAAACCGGCCTTTACCTGGCTGTATCTATCCCTGCTTGCGCTTCTGCTGGGCGGTGTAGGCGCGGTGCTCTTCGCCCCCATCACGGCCTTCCAGGTGCTGCGAATCCAGTCCCGGCCGCTGTACCGCGCCGACCGGGTGCGCCTGCTCGTGATCATGATCCTCTCCCTGCTGGTCTGGATTGTCTCCATTCCGATCAGCTGGTTGTTCCTCATTCGCTTTTTTCCCTGAGCCGGAAGATGCTGATCCGTTTTCTATACCTTTCCGCGATCTGGTTTGCCCTCAGCCTGCTGGCGACGCTGATCGTGGGAGCGCGGCTGCGGCGCAGCGATCCCACCCTTTCGCTGGGATGGCTGGCTGCCGTGATCCTGGCGGGGAACCTGATTGCTATTTTCACGTTTGGCCGGATCTTTGAAATTATCATCCTGTCGCTCATTGCATTTGGATTCGGCGGATACTGGATCATGCGCCTGCGCGATTGGAACGCCGCGGGACAGGTCACCTGGTCGATGACGGTGCTGACCACGATTCTCTTCATCATCTATGCCTTCATGTTGACGGCATTCTCGCCGCTCAATCCCATCTCCTTCGTGTTTGCCTTGATCTTCTTCTTCCTGGAGGCGATCACCCTGGTGCTGGCATTGGCCCACATGCATGAAAGCCTGGATGTTGTCTGCCGTACAAGATGGCATCGCCTGGTCGACAAACTCGAGCCTGTGCCCGGGTACCAGCCGATGGTCTCCCTGCATCTTCCCGCCTATAACGAGCCGGTGGAAGTGCTGGAAAAGACGCTTACTTCTCTGGCGCGGCTGGACTATCCCAATTTCGAAGTCCTTGTGGTCGATAACAACACTCCTTCCGAGCAGACCTGGCGGCCGCTGGAGGAAATCTGCCGCAGGCTGGGACCCAACTTCCACTGCCTGCACCTGGACCAGTGGCCGGGATATAAATCGGGGGCCTTGAACTTCGCCGTGGCACAGACCGATCCAAGTGCCGAGATCATCGGCATCATCGACAGCGACTACGAAGTGGAGCCGGATTTTCTCAAGGAGCTCGTTCCGGCCTTTGCAGATTCCCAGGTTGCATTCGTGCAGACCCCGCAGGATTACAGCGACTACAAAGGAGACCTGTTCTCCGAGTCCACCTACCGAGGCTACAAATATTTCTTCGAAGTGTCGATGCCTGCCCGCAACGAGCGTAACGCCATCATCTTCGCCGGCACGATGGGACTGATCCGCAAGTCGGTACTGGAAGAGATCGGCGGCTGGGATGAATGGTGCATCACCGAGGATGCCGAGGCCAGCCTGCGCATCCTGAAGCGCGGCTACCAGTCCTTGTATATCAAGCGCTCCTTCGGCCGCGGGCTGATGCCCTTTAATTTCGAAGGCCTGAAGAAGCAGCGCTTTCGCTGGTGCTTTGGCGGGATCCAGATCCTCAAGAAACACTGGGAATCGCTCATGCCCTGGGCGCACTGGGTGGACCCGGACAACAAACTGACCCTCGCCCAGCGTTTTTATTATCTGGTCGGCGGGCTGGGCTGGTTCTCGGATGTATTCAACCTGTTGTTCGCCTTCTTCCTGATCCTGGGTGCAGTCTTCAACATCTTTTCCAGCCCGGTCCAGGTTCGGCCGCTGACCGATACGGTCCTGGTCATCCCGGCGGTCTTCCTGCTCCTTCACATCCTGCGTTTCCTGTGGGTTCTACGCAACCGGCTGAGAGTCTCCCTAGGTGTCGCGATGGCGACCATGTACAACTTTTTCAGCCTGGGGTGGGCCGTCACACTGGCCTGCCTTCAGGGACTGGTCCAGCGCGAGGGAGTTTTTCTGCGTACTCCAAAGTCGAAGAGCGCTTCACGGGCCTGGCATGCGGTCCATGTCACGCAATGGGAGACCACCATCGCGCTGCTGTGTATTGCTGCCGGGCTGCTGTCCTATATCATCAACCCGAACTGGCGCACGCTCAGCCTGTGCTTCCTTCTATTCTGGCAGGGGAGCCTGTATCTGGCAGCGCCGATCTACAGCCTGATGAGCCTGCGGCGCGAGGCCACCCTGGCCTCCCAGGTCAGCGAGCAGGGCAGGCCTGTGGCGGAACAGTGGGCCGCGCGCTGGGTGGTGGCGCTCTCCATGGTGCTGATCGCCGCCTTCAGCCTGATCAGCTTCCTCCCGGAGCCGGTCGCTCTCCCCGATTACACTCGCTTTCTGCCGGTAGACCTGTCGGTTTCCTCCGTTTCCCCCGCCTCTCCTTTTTCATCGCTGGGCGGCCTGAACACCAGTACGCCGACTGCGACCGTCACCGTCCACAGTGCCAACTGCCGCGAAAAGCCCAGGGGCAATGGGGAACGGCTTGCGATCCTCTATGCCGGGGACCAGGTGGAGATCACCGGCCGGAATGAAGATCTGAATAATCCCTGGTGGTACGTTACAATACCCAACTCGACGGAGAGCTGCTGGTTATGGGGGATGACCGCGACAACGAACGGCCCGGTGGACGATCTCCCCATCCTTCCATAGCCGCCTGCACACGGCCGCGGTGCGCCCTTTATCCCTGACACTTCCCCCGCACATCCAATGTATCGGTAAAGTACGATCGTGCTACGCAAAGAGAAAAGAGAAACAATCGATGACAATTCCCCGAAAGGCGCACCCCCTTCTCGAGAAGGACTAATAGCGTTCAGGTCAACAGACGGACCTCCTCGACTCCGATGTCGCTCGCAGCATGCTCTCGACCACACTGAAGTCGATCTTCTCGGGTTTCGAATAACGGATCACAGCCTTCGCTGAGATCTGCATATCCTCTAGATTCCCGCGTTATTCAGGATGTTCAAGAGCTGTGAAAGCGCCGCCGTCAGGTTGGGATGGGTCACTTCGAAATGCCGCACCGATTCATCCAAACGGCCGATCACCCAGGAATTGCCGCGCAGCCGCTCCTCGTGACCGGTACGCTCCAGGAGGTTACGGATATCCACGCTCAGGCGGCTCAGGAGTTCCCGGCCTTTTTCGTCCACCTGATCGGTGTCTTCGATTTTACGGTGCAGCTCCTCCAATAGTTGGCGCAGCTGGTCATCATTCATGGCAAACCATCTCCTTCGCAGGTTGAATTGCTGCAGGCTCGGTGTTGGTCTTACGCCTATTGTAGCGCAACCTCCCTGAACTTTGTATAACAGGGAGGTTGCTTTTTCTTCTCTTATTGTTTCTTCTTGGTCACGTAATGGCCCTTGACCTTCGTGCCGTCCCGGCGGGTGTACCCGGCCCGCCAATAGCGCTCACCGGAGCCTGCTTGGGGACGCCTGCTGCTGTCTGAGCCGGGGCGGTACTTATTGCTCTTGGGCTTCGCCGCGCTCTTGCGGTTCACGGAGGCCCGCTCATTTTTCCAGGCACGACCTGAATTATTTTTCCTGGTTGCCATACTTGTACTCTCCTTTCTCTTTTATGGGTAAAGGTTATGGCAGGATGCCAGCCAAACCACCGACCGGCACCGTTCAATAACTTACACGAAAAAGGTTTACCTCTTGTGACTGGGAAAGGAGAACTCCACATCCATGGGGCCATCGGGTTGCCTCCAACATATATCTTTAACGGCCGGTCAGCTCCTTCAGGCTTGACGGGTACCGGTCGCCCTGGATCGTCATCTTCGAAAGGGCCTCTTCGATCTCCCGCAAATCATCGTCCGTGAGCTCAACCGACACGGCTTCGAGGTTCTCTTCCAGGCGCTCGAGCTTGCGGCTGCCCGGGATGGGAACGATCCACGGTCTTTGGGCGAGCAGCCAGGCCAGTGCGATCTGGGCAGGGGTCGCCCCTTTCTGTTGTCCGATCCGGGCCAGCAGGTCGATCACGACCTGGTTGGCCTTGCGGGCTTCGGTCGTATATCGTGGGCTGCGGCTGCGAATGTCGGAGCTGTCGAATGTTGTGTTTTCATCGATTTTTCCGGTGAGATAGCCCCTGCCCAGCGGACTGAAGGGCACAAAACCGATCCCAAGCTCTTCGAGTGCCGGAAGGATCTCGGCTTCAGGCTCCCGGAACCAGAGGGAGTACTCGCTTTGCAGGGCAGTCACCGGCTGGACGGCATGGGCGCGGCGGATGGTTTCGGCGCTGGCTTCTGACAGGCCAAAATGTTTGACCTTGCCTTCCTGGATCAAGTCCCGGACGGCTCCGGCGACCTCTTCGATGGGCACATCCGGGTCGACGCGGTGCTGGTAGAACAGATCGATGCTCTCCACCCGCAGCCGCCTGAGCGAGGCTTCTGCAACCTGCCTGATATGCTCGGGGCGGCTGTTCAGCCCCGTCCAGCCGGGACTCCCATCCGGGTTGAGCTGGAACCCGAACTTGGTGGCGATCACCACCTGCCCGCGGAACGGTTCCAATGCTTCGCCGACAAGCTCTTCATTGGTATAGGGACCGTAGACTTCCGCCGTATCGAAGAACGTGATGCCGCGCTCCACCGCCGCGTGCAGGAACGAGATCATCTCCTGCCGGTCTCCGACCGGGCTGTCGCCGAAGCTCATCCGCATGCAGCCCAGCCCGAGCGCCGACACTTCCAGGCCGCCCTTCCCAAGTGTACGTTTTTCCATGTCTCACTCCTGTCTTTTCATAACTCAAATGGTATCCGAGAAATCGTACCCTCGCCGCCTCAACAGGCAGTGTATCACCTGGAGTCGACTCCAGGTCCAGGGGTAAAAATAAACTCCCGAAGTCGCAGAAACCCCGGAAGTCGTTAGAAATAAAAAAGACGTGACGGCTGAATGAAAAACGGCAAAGCCGGCCTTCACCCGGGTTGTGGAGCTACTCCAGCCATTGGCTGTCTTCCCCCTCTTCCGGCAAATTGATCTTAAATACCACAAGCTTGAATTCCCGGTCTGCCTTATTCCATACGCGGTGGACATCGCCGGGCGAACAGATAAACGCATCTCCCGGCCGGGCAGGAAATTCGACCGCGTCGATCGCAAGAACTGCCTCCCCTTCGAGGATATAGAAAACTTCCGTCTGCTTTTCGTGAAAATGCAGCCTCTGCCGGGTGTGGGCAGGGATCGTTACCACCTGGAGCAAATGTCCTTTTTCTTCAAAGTCTTTCAGGGAGAAGATGATCCTCTTCCTGTAATCCTGTTTGACGACTTCCTCCCCTTCGGTAGAAGACCTGTATTTCATATTGACAGTATATCAAATCCCATTCGCATCGCGGCCCCCGTCGGGGAAAAAGCCTAAACACAAAGGGATGAAAAGGGGGGTATTTGACGTGCGTTTTTCCGTAGTGACCGTTGTGTCCTTCGTGTTTGAAAATAGGTTTCCCGTTAAAAACGGTAGACCCAGAAAAGAGAGCGTGGCAGTCAAATGACCGCCACGCTCTCTTTATCCTGGATTGCCATTCGGCAGGAGCGAACGTTCAGGTAACAGCATCCACGATCTTCTCGATCAGGGATGTTTTCTTCCTGACATAGTGTCCCTTGACCCTGGTGCCATCTGCACGGGTGTACCCGGCGCGCCAGTATTGTTCGGCGTTGTCCTTGCGACTGCTTTTGTCGGAGGCGTTGTATTTGTTGCTCTTCGGCCGGGACTTGTTTTTCCTGTCGACCGATGCCCGCTCATTTTTCCAGGAACGGCCCGAGTTTTTCTTTTTCGTCGTTGCCATGAGAATTTCTCCTTTCTACTCAAATGTTCCGTTTTCGCAGAGATCAGGCTTTCAAAGGAAGCGTTTCTCTTTAATAAGGTACACGAACAGCCTTGAGAATTTGTGATTATCGATTCGTTGTAAAATGAACCCGGAAGCTCTTCCGCAGGACTACCGCACCTGTGCGGGGAAGCTTTCCAGCACACACGAAAAACAAGATGGCAGGGGAAGCAACTCAGCCAACCGGAGGGATGATCCGAATGAAGAGAAACAGGACTACGTTTGAGAAGGGGTTGGGATTGGAGAATTTCAGCCTGCTGTATCCGAGGACGTTGGGCGAATCGTCGACGGAAGAGAACCTGTTCCTGGAGCTCAATCCC
>DASUOS010000169.1:0-7629 GCA_036276515.1 Anaerolineales bacterium
CGGCGCGATTATTTTAGTGGATGCCGTGGCAGGCGTGGAAGTCGGCACAGAGCTGGCCTGGCGCTATGCAGATGAATTCAATCTGCCCCGCTTCTTCGTTATCAACAAGATGGACCGCGACAACGCCGATTTCGAGAAGACGTATGCTGCCGTGGAGGAGTTTGTCCGTGCCAAGGGCAAGCGCGCTCTCAAGGTCCACCTGCCCATTGGCGAGAAACAGAACTTCAAGGGTGTCGTCGATATCATTGGCATGAAATCCTATATCGGCGATGGGAAAACCACGGGGGATATCCCGGCCGAGCTGCGCGAAGCGGCCGAGGCGGCCCACTTCACTCTGGTGGAAGCCGCAGCCGAAGGCGAAGATGAACTGATGGAGAAATATCTCGAGAGCGGCTCCCTCACGGATGAGGAGATGGTACGCGGTCTCGAGGATGTGGTCTACACGGGATCCTTTGTCCCGGTTTTCTGTGCCGCGGGCGGACGTGAGATCGGCACGATCGCCCTGCTCAACGATATCATCGATCTCATGCCGTCCCCGCTCCATGCCCCGGCACGCATGGCCCAGGGCAAGGACGGCGAGGAGAAGCTGGAACCCTCCGATACGGCGCCTCTCGCCGCCTATGTCTGGAAGACGACTGCCGACCCATTCGTCGGCAAAATGACCTATTTCCGTGTGTTCTCCGGCTCCATCCATGCCGACGCCCGGGTGTGGAACCAGAACAAAGGCGCGGAAGAGCGCATGTCGGGTCTGCACTTCCAGCGCGGCAAGGAGCAGATCGCCGCGAAGGTGGTCCATGCGGGCGACATCGCCTCTGTGTCGAAGCTAACCGTCACATCGACTGGCGACACCTTCTGCGAGAAGGGACATCCCCTCACGATCAAAAAACCGATTTTCCCGGCTGCCCTGTACCGCGTAGCCGTCACCCCCAAGACCCAGGGCGATGCGGCCAAGATCTCCCCGACCCTCACCCGCCTGTGCGAAGAGGATATGACCCTCTCCTGGCAGAACGACCCGATCACCCACGAGACCGTCCTGCAGGGCATGGGAGATCAGCACATCGACGTCGCTTTACACCGCGCCCAGACCAAGTTCCAGGTCGGGCTGAATACCCAGCAGCCCAAGATCCCCTACCGCGAGGGCATCACTCGCAAGGCGTCTGGCCAGTACCGCCACAAGAAACAGACCGGCGGCGCGGGCCAGTTCGGCGAGGTGCATCTGCGCATCGAGCCGCTGCCCGAATCCGATTTCGAGTTCACCGACGAGCTGGTAGGTATGAACCTCTCCAAATCCTATCTGGCCCCCATCGAAAAAGGCATCAAGGCCACCATGGAGCGCGGCGCCTTTGCCGGATACCCGATGAGCAATGTGCGGGTGATCGTCTATGACGGCAAGGAGCATGAGGTCGACTCCAAGCCGGTGGCGTTCGAAATTGCGGGACGTGAGGCCTTCAAGATTGCCGTGCAGGAGGCGGGACCGGTGCTGTTCGAGCCGATCATGAACGTGCGTATCACCGTCCCCGACTCGAACATGGGCGACGTGATGAGTGACCTCAACACCCGCCGCGGGCGTGTCCAGGGCACCGATGCAGAACATGGGAACACAACCATCATCGCCCATGTCCCCATGTCCGAGATGACCCGCTACACCACCCAGCTCCGCTCGATCACCGGGGGGCGCGGCTACTTCACGATAGAGTTCGACCACTACGATGTGGTCCCCAGTCATATCGCCGGCAACATCATCGAAGCCCACAGGAAGGAAATGGAAGCGAAGAAGGAAGAATAGGGAAGAGAGTAGTAAAGTAGAGAGAAGAGTAGAAGGAGATGATCGCAAGATCGTCTCCTTTTTTTGTGATCAGTAGACAGGCTTACCGGTACGGCATCGATGTGATCTGCCTGCTTGTTTCCTTGTCTACTTCTCTCCACCCGCATTACAATATCTTCATGCCTACCGTGCGTTTTCCCAATGTGATGAAATACTACGTCAACAACCAGGCGGAATTTTCCGTGCCGGCCGCGACCGTGGGAGAGCTGATCCGAAACATTGTCGAACAGTATCCTTCGGTCAAGTTCCACCTGGTAGATTCGGACGGGAACCTGCGCAAGCATTTCAATATCTTCATCAACGGCACCCACATCCGGGATTTGGACGGGATCGACACCCCGCTCAAGGATGAGGATAAGGTCATCCTGATGGCATCGGCTGCGGGGGGCTAACAAGAAAACCTGACAGGTCTTGTAAGACCTGTCAGGTTTTTAACTTGACAATTCAGGTAAGAACAGTAAAATAGCCGTCATCTTATTCGATGACCATGAAAACTCCTATCCAATGCTTGTGTATCGGGCGGGGCTCGTAGCCACCGCCTGAGAGACCCGCAGTCAACGGCTCGACCGGACGGTTGGACGACCCCCGCTTGCAATTCCTGCAACGTGTGGCGTTTGTTCGCCGTCTTTTTGTTTGCCCGTTGACTGCTTTTCATTTACGCAGTGCCCAGAAATACCTTCAGTTGATAATCATTCCCGATCTGTTATCAAGATTGGCAGAGTGATTTTAGCGATATACGGCAAAAAACTATGACCTTACTCGATTTCAAACTCTACCAGCCCGATCTGGACGCCGTCGGTGACCTAACCGCCCATGTCGGCAACACACCTCTCCTGCCGCTTCGTCGCCTGGGCAGCGACCTCCCCGCGCGGGTCAAGGTCTTTGCCAAGGCGGAATGGTTTAACCCCGGCGGCTCCGTCAAGGACCGGCCGGCGCTCAACATCATCCGCACCGCGCTTGAAAAGGGCGATCTGAGGGATGGCAAGCGCCTGCTCGATTCCACCTCCGGAAATATGGGCATCTCGTATGCCACGTTCGGCGCCGCGTTAGGCATCCCCGTTACCCTGGCGGTCCCGGCCAGCGCCAGCCCCGAGCGGATATCCATCCTGCGGGCGCTCGGCGCCGAGGTCGTCCTCACCGACCCCACAGAAGGCTCGGATGGCGCGATCCTGATGGCGCGGCAGATGGCTGCCGAAAAACCTGACCGGTACTGGTACGCCAACCAATACAACAATGACGCCAACTGGCAGGCCCACTACAAGTCCACCGGGCCTGAGATCCTGTGCCAGACCGATGAACAGGTGACACACTTCGTCGCCGGGCTGGGTACATCGGGAACCCTGATGGGCACAGGCCGCTATCTGCGGGATCAGCTGCCGCATATCAAGATCATCGCCTTCCAGCCGGATGCCTCGTTCCATGGCCTGGAGGGACTCAAACACATGCCCACGGCGATCAGGCCGGCCATCTACGATGACTCCTTTGCCGACGAGAACATCGGCGTCGTTACCGAGGACGCCCATAAAATGGTCCAGCGCCTGGCCCGGGAGGAAGGCCTGTTCGTTGGCATCTCCTCCGGCGCGGCAGCGGCGGCCGCCCTGAAGGTCGCCGGGCAGCTGGAGTCAGGCGTTGTCGTGACTCTCTTCCCGGATGCCGGATACAAATATCTCAGTGATAAATCTCTTTGGGAGACGAAATAATGCTGGTGCTACCAACCCGGTTAATGGAATTGATCAACGAGCATGTGGAAAAAGCCTATCCGGAGGAGGGAGCGGGGTTCCTGATCGGCAAGGATGGGGAAGTGTTCGAGATCGTTCCTCTCGCCAATGCCAGGGAGGATGAGGCCCGTCACAACCGCTTTTTGTTCACCCCTGAGGATTACCTCCAAGCCGAGTTGAAAGCGGAACTGCTCGGGCTGAGTCTGATCGGTGTGTTCCATTCGCATCCTGACTGTCCCAACCTCCCCTCCGAATATGACCGGGAATGGGCCCAGCCTTTTTTTTCCTACGTCATCACCCGCGTCGACGAAGGCAAAGCGCTCAACAGCCGTTCCTGGAGATTACTGGAAGACCGCTCGGGCTATGAGGAAGAAGAGATCAATATCATACAAGATTCGGTGGTTGAGTAAATCAAAACCACCGTGCAGGGATTAATATGAACTTACAAACCTTACAAAAAGTGGACCACTCTGCATTAAAAGCGAACCAGCTCCTGATCATTTCGCTGAGCATTCTGGCGTTCATCTGGGACTTGCCTGCCCTGGCCGCGTTCGTTGCGCTGGTCATGGGCCTCGGCTCTGTTTTGAAAGCGCCCGGCTTTCTCCCCATCTACAAGTATGTTCTCAAGCCGCGCGCCTGGATGCAGCCTGACGTCCTGGACGACAATCCCGAGCCGCATCGCTTTGCGCAATTCCTTGGCTTTCTCTTTATGACGGCCGGCTCGATCGCGCTGTTTTCAGGTGCTGCCGTCCTCGGCTGGAGTCTGGTCTGGATCGTGATTGCGCTGGCCGCTCTTAATGCCTTTGGCGGATTTTGCGTGGGCTGTGCTGTGTATTACTGGCTGAGCCGCCTGCAGCTGCCCGGCTTTAGCAAGCGCCCCCCCGAAGGGACCTTCCCTGGCATGAAGCCTAAAGCAGGAGCCCGTGCATGAGCCAGGAGATCCTGTTGCGTTTTGCCCTGGCTGGCGTTATCATTATTTCAGGGTCGCTGGTTTACTGGATCATCAGCCAGCGCCTACTGGTGCGGGCACGGAACAACGTGTTCACATTGTTCCCTACGCCGCCCAATAAACCGGTGATCGTCTACTTTACAACGCCCGATTGTGCGCCGTGTAAGACCATCCAACGGCCTGCGCTCCATCAAGTCTCCAACTTGATGGGCGAAAGTCTGGAAGTTGTAGAAATCGATGCAACCGAACGCCCGGACCTGGCCAAGACCTGGGGCGTTTTGAGCGTTCCTACCACGTTCCTGCTGGATGCACGCGGTGAAGCAAAATATGTCAATCACGGCGTGACACGCGCTGAGAAATTGATGGAGCAACTACAAAGTTTATAATCTTATGGAGTCAGCCAGCTCGCTGGCGTATTGCAGGAGCAAGCTCCTGCACTCCATACTTTTAGGAGAATAATCTACATGCCCGTTTTACGAATTCCCACCCCGCTGCGCGCCTATACCAGCGGACAGAGCGAAGTCCAGGTCAGCGGCTCGAATATTTCCGAGGCGCTCAGCGACCTGACCAAGCAATATCCACCCATCAGGCCGCACCTGTTCAACGACAGCGGTGACCTGCGCCCGTTCGTGAACCTGTTCGTCGGGGAGAACAATATCAAGGATCTCCAGGGAGTGGAAACACCGATCCAGGATGGCGATCGACTTGTATTGATCCCATCGATTGCGGGAGGCTGACATGCTGCCCGATCTTTCTCGTGATGAAATCCTGCGCTACTCCCGGCACCTTCTCATTCCCGAAGTGGGTCTGGAAGGACAGCGTAAACTTAAAAACTCGTCTGCGCTGATCATCGGTACGGGCGGACTCGGATCACCGGTCTCTCTGTATCTGGCCGCCGCCGGCATTGGCCGCATTGGTCTCGTCGACTACGATGTGGTCGACTCTTCGAACCTGCAGCGCCAGGTTATCCATGGCACATCCACGGTTGGCAAGTTGAAAGTGGAAAGCGCGAAGGCCAAGCTTCTCGATCTAAATCCCGATATTCAGGTCGATACCTATAACGAGCCGTACACCTCCGAGAATGCCCTGCGCATCGCCGCGGATTATGACATCATCCTGGATGGGACCGACAACTTCCCAACCCGCTACCTGACCAACGATGTAGCTGTATTTCTTGGCAAGCCGAACGTTTACGCCTCCATTTATCGCTTCGATGGGCAGGTCAGTGTGTTCGATGCCAGGGAGGGTCCCTGCTATCGCTGTCTCTTCCCAGAGCCGCCGCCGCCCGGCCTGGTCCCATCGTGCGCCGAAGGTGGCGTGCTGGGCGTGTTACCGGGTACGGTTGGAACGCTGCAGGCCACGGAGGCCCTGAAGGTGCTGCTGGGGATCGGCGAGCCGCTGATCGGCAAACTGCTGCTCTACAACGCTCTGGACATGACCTTCGACTTCGTCAAGCTCAAGAAGAATCCCAATTGCCGGGTCTGTGGACCCAATGCCGATATCAAGGAATTGATCGACTACGAAGAATTCTGCGGAGTTCCCAGCCATGACCATGGCGAGGAAGGCTCTGCCGGTGCGGGTTGGGATATCACGGCCCCCGAATTGGCCGAGCGCGTCAAGACCAATCACCTCAAGCTGCTGGACGTGCGCGAGCCGCACGAGCTGGAAATCTCAGCCCTGCCCGATGCAAAGAATATTCCTCTGGGACAACTGGCGGCGCGCCTTTCCGAGCTCGATTCTGCCGACGATATGGTTGTCTTCTGCAAAGGCGGCACCCGCTCGGCCCGTGCACTCGAGCTGCTGGTCAGCGCCGGGTTCAAGAAGGTCAAGAACCTGAAAGGCGGCATCAACGCCTGGGCCAGGGATGTGGATACGGACCTGCCGCTCTATTAGTGACCGACGATGGACCATCGACCACGGACAAGGGTCGATGGTCTTTTTTGCAGGAGGACTATGAAACGTGTTTTGATCCTGGGTGGCGGGTTCGGCGGTATTGCCACTGCGCACCGTCTCAAACAAAGACTCGGGGACAATGTTGAAGTCGTTCTTGTAGACCGTCGTCCGTATTTCATGGTCGGTTTCCGTAAAAGCTGGGCGCTGGTGGGAGAGAGTCCGCTGGAGGCCGGGCAGAAACCGATCGACAGCCTCGGCAGCATCGGTGTCGATGTGAGGCGGGCGACGATCGAAGCGATCCATCCGCAGGAGAGGGCTGCCACGGTCGACGGGGAGAGAGTCCAGGCGGACGCGCTGGTCGTCGCTTTGGGAGCAGAGCTCAATCCCTCCGCTGTGCCTGGATTTACCGAGTATGCCTACAACGTCTATGACCCGAATGATATTCCAGGGGCAGAACAAGCGTTGAATGAATTCAAGGGTGGTCGACTGGTGATCGGTATTTTCGGAGCGCCCTACAAGTGCCCGCCCGCGCCGCTTGAAATGGCATTATTGATCCAGGAGAAGTTCAGGAAAAGCGGTGTTCAGGCAGCCATTGAAGTGTTCACGCCCCAGCCTGTGACGCTTCCCATTTTGAGCCAGGCAAGCTGTGACGCGGTGGATGGCAGGCTGTTGGAACACGGAATCCATACATACGGAAATCACAAGGCGCTGCGCGTAGAACCGGCTGAGGTCCTTTTCGAGAAACGGCGGATTGGGTTCGACCTGCTTCTGGGCATCCCGCCGCACCGCGCCCCGTCTGTGGTACGCGAGAGCGGCTTGGCAGGGGAATCAGGCTGGATCGAGATCCAGTCGCGTACCTGCGAGACCTCTTTTGAGGGTGTGTATGCTATCGGCGATTCAACCCAGGTTGTACTGGCTAACAAGAAAACGCTGCCAAAGGCGGGCCTGTTCGCCGAGATGATGGGCGAAACGGTCGCCGAACGGCTTGCAGATACCTTCGAAGGCAAAGAGCCCACGGCTCAATTCTCCGGCGAAGGCGGCTGTTACTTCGAAGTGGGCAACCGGGAAGCGATGATGATCAAGGGAAACTTCCTTACTGAACCCGCACCTACTGTGGAGTTGACCGAGCCATCCAAAGCGTATTATGAGGAGAAGGTCCGGTTCGAGACCGACCGCTGGGCGAAGTGGTTTGGATAAAGCGCCATGAGAAAAACGAAGAAATACTCCCGCTGTAATCAGCGGGA
>DASUOS010000170.1:0-5281 GCA_036276515.1 Anaerolineales bacterium
GCCGGTGGGGCTGGAGTGGCACAGCCGCTAAAAGTGACGTTGTCGATGAAAATATCCGACCCGGAGGCATCGTTGCCTGCGTTGAAGAAGTAGATACGGACATAAGTTGTGTTACCGGGGGGAGCGAAGGTGAGAGCTCCAAACGATGAAAAGGCCGTGGTGCTCAACGGCAGGGCGGTCGAGTTCGTGTACAAGGGCGAGTTGGGCTCAGGGTTGTTAGCCGTCCCGGAGGAGTAATAAACGGCTATTCCGCGCGGGCTGTTGGGCGTACTCTTGCGGGCGGCATCGAACGTCAGGGAGACGGAGGAGTACCCGGTCGTGTTCAGCTGGAACTGGACATAATCGTTATTGGAGGTGGACAGTATCGCACCCAGACCGACCGATCCACTTGATCCCCATGAGTTCGTGCCTTCCGAAAAGGAAGTGGAAACAATCCCGGCACCGGGCGTTGCTGTTCCCGCCCCACCGGAAGGCGCCGGCGAGCTGGTGCTGAACCCGGCTGGAAATGTCCACTGCGCCAGGGAGAGACCGCAGACCGGCGCGGGGCCCGGGGGAGTGCTGCCAACCGTCAATGTATCGGTGGCAAAGTTACCGGTATCGAGCGTGCCGAGAAACAGGTGGCTGGTGGTGTTGGTATAGGTCCCGGCGGTAGGCACGCTGACGTTGACCTTGATGGTACAGGTGCTGTTCGGAGCGATGCTGCCGTTCGAGAAGGACAGCGTGGATGAGCCGGCAGCCGGTGCAAAAGTGGGCGATCCGCAGCCTGTTGTGGAGGCATTGGGGGTGCTGGCTACGGTCATCGCGCCCGGGGAGGCTGGCAGGCTGTCGGTAAAGTTCAACCCGCTCATGGTTGTCGGTGTCGGGTTTGTCAGGACGAATGTGAGCGTCGAGGTACCGCCGGCAGTCGTGGGATCGGGGCTGAAGTTCTTGGCGATGGTGACCGCAGCGGGGTCGAGCACATAGGCGTAACGGGTGGAAACGCCGTAATCCGCGTTATAGTGATAGGAACTGCCGGAGAAGTCGTAGATGAGCGTGCTGAGCGGCGACGGGTTGACGAGAGGGGCAGAAGGCGCCTGCAGGATGCGGATTTGGTAGGTGACGGTCACCGCACCGCCTGCCTTGCCCACACCCAGGCAGGAGCGGTAGTTGGGACTGTTCGGATTGTTCTCCCAGACACAGGCATCCCCGTACAGGCTGTCGTATGGCGGCGCAAGAGTCGGAGATGACTCGGCCGAGTAGGTCGTGTTCACCGACAGAACCTGGAAGATGGTATTGGGAAAGTTGATGAAGCTCTCGATCTGTTCGTAACCGTTGGTGGCGGTGTTGCCAACCAGCTGGATGGTGTACGTATTGCCCACCAGCAGGGTCATCGTCCCACCATTGGGGATCGATACCCCATCCAGCTTCACATCGGTAACGGCATTACGGTTCTGCGAAACCAGGAGTTCGACGAACAGCTCACGCGGCGTGGGTGTGGATACAGTCAGGCCGCCGTCTGCTGTGACAGTGATATGGTAGCGGCGCGTTGTATTGTACGCCGAGGCAGTTCGAGTCACCTGCACTTCGAAGTAAAAATCGGTGCAGGCACCGGCCGCGAGCGAGGAGACTGACAACGTGCTGTCCGTGCCGGGGCGGAAGTCGACGAAGGCATTCGCCGAATCCCAGACGAGCGCGGCGGTGACGTTCGTCGCCGCGCTATCCCCGCTATTGCAGACCCGGGCCCCCACCGGGTAATGGTTAGGACCTACGTTGACATTATTACTGTCCAGGCCAATCACGTCCCAGGTCAGCGGCTCGATGGTCAGGCTGGCGGCAGCCAAAGCACTCATCTGCGGCTGCACGATCGTGAGCAGGAGAGCGGCCAGCAGGCTTATCCGAAGAATAAATAGTTTTCGATGGATCATGAAGAATTCCTGTTTGTCAAATATGCGGACAAGATAGACGAACATATACATCCCATGCAAGACATTCTATGGGCGGCGATAAAGTGCGTCAATCTTTACTGTTCACAGTTTTGTTAGGTAAAGCAGGATGCTGCCGCAGCCTGTAAAAAACCATCCAGCGTAGGATCGTAACCCGGTCCACGATCAAACGCGGCTTCTCCTATCCTCCGGGTTGTTCGAGGGGCCAAATCACATCTGGAATATCTGCATAAGCGGGCACTGATTTGATTTCCTGTCCAGGTCAATGAGGTTTCGGCGGATAAGGCCTACGGGGGGTTTCCCGAAGGTAACGAAGAAGTTGAGCTCCGTCGAAGGTAGAATGACCTTTGCCCCTTTGGGACAGGCGATTAAGCAAACCATTTGACATCGCTACCCGGTTCGGGTATGCTTGCATCCGTCCGGGCAGGCCCGGCGCGGCAGAGCCTTTCAAATCCCGCCAGGGTCGAGAGACAGCAACGGTACGGGAGTGTCTCTGGGTGCCGCCGGTCACCTGCCCGGATATTTTCTTATGAAATCGTACCGCTGGGTCTTCATCCTCCTCGCACTGCTGGCAGGCACCGGACTTGGCCTTGCCTATGGCTGGTATGTCGATCCGGTGGATTTCTTCGACCTGCCACCCGACTCCCTGAGGGCCGACTATAAAGCCGATTACGTATTGATGACCGCCGAAGCCTACCGCTTCGAGCAGGACCCGGGGCTGGCGGCCCGGCGATTGGCCGTCTTTGGCTCCCGGTCCCCTTCTTCCATCGCCGCCAGCGGACTGGAATATGCACGGGCCAATAAATACGCCGACTCCGATATCGCCCTGATCCAGGAGCTGGTTACGGCTATGCAAGCCTGGAGCGGCATCCTGCCATGAGGCGCCTGCCCTGGGATATCGTGCTCGCGCTTTTCGCCGGACTCGGGGTGGGTCTCGTCTATGCCTGGATGATCGCCCCCCCCGGCAATACCAACACGGACCCTTCCCGCCTGCGCGCCGATTTCAAAGGCCAGTACCGGTCGGCCATCGCCGCGGCGTATGCCGCCACGGGTAACCTGCCGCGCGCCCAGGCCCGCATCTCGCTGCTTGGCGACCCGGATCCACTTGCTGCGCTGAATGCCCAGGCACAGCGCATGCTGGCCAACGGTGAAATGTCCCAGCAGATCGACCAGGTTGCCGCGCTGGCCCGGGCCCTTGAAGGTGAAACCGCGGCCACATCCCTGCCTGTCACCGAACCGGCTGACAGTCCTGTGGTTGTCAGCACAGCCACCTTCCCCCAACCTCCATCTGATGAAAGATTGGGCCTGACAGAGACCGCTGTCGCTCCCCTGACCCCGTTTCTCGGAGAAACACAGGCGCCCGCGGCTTCGCCTACTCTACGTCCCACACAAACTCTGGCTCCCACCCGTGGCGCTCCCTTCACCCTGATTGCACAGGATGAGGTGTGCGATGCCAATCTTCCGGATGGCCTGCTGCAGATCATCGTGCTGAATTCGAACCGCCGACAGATACCCGGCATGCAGATCAACGTCACCTGGGAGGGCGGCGAGGAGCCATTTTTCACCGGCCTCAAACCGGAGCTTGGCAATGGCTACGCCGACTTCCTGATGGCGCCGAATGTCTCCTATACCGTCCAGCTCGCGGCAGGCTCCGAGATCGCATCCGGCCTGGTCGCTCCTGCCTGCCAGGCGGAGAACGGCGAACCGTTCTTCGGCGGGTTCAAGTTGACGTTCCAGCAGCCGTAAGTTAAGAATGCAGGGAGCCTATACTTGCTCACTCAACTGAAGTGAACGAAAAATCCCCTCTTCGTTTGGAGAGGGGATTTCTTTTAGACAAATCGCTTAGGGCATCGGATTGTTATTCGCCCAATCGTTCCCAAGGTTAACTTCGATATCGACAGTCGATGTGGGGTCCGGACGGATAACGATCTGGGTATTTGAGCTCAGCCCGAACAGGGCCTGAAAGTATTTCAGCGTGTAAAGCTTTGGGCCGTACAGAACGATGACGGTCCGATCGAAGGCTTGGCCGGCGGAGCCGGCTTCGGTGACCTGGATACCCTGGGTTAGCAGGAAGTTACCGGTGCTGACGTCCAGACCTGGGGAGAAGGAACCGTTGAGAATGCGGACCCGGGCGGCATCTGCCTGAGCCAGGGGGGTCAGCTGCTCGACGGTCAGTTGTCCCTGCGGGGCTGCCAGCGGGCTGATCGCGCCGCCGGAAGTGAAGACCTCATCGCGCAGGACGCGGATCTTATCTGGCAGCGGCTTCATGACACTCGCAGCTTCCCCACCCAGGGTGGTGTTATCCAGGGAGACCATGCTGTAGTCGATCACGCCCATCTTGATGCTTTCGATGGGAATATCCCTTGCAAGCACACCCAGCTGGATGGCAGTGTCGAAGGGCATGTTGGTCTTGATGCCTGCCGAAAACTCTTCATAGAACTGCTGGGCCTTGCCCAACAGCACCGGGAAGTTCGCGGGGTCGAGCACCTGGTTGCGGATTCCCAGGATCACTTTTTGCTGGCGCCGTGCGCGGCCGACATCGCCCTCATCGCCCTTGCGATAGCGGGCATAGGCCAGCGCACGCTCGCCATTTAACTCGCGCAAGCCGCAGCAGGTGATACGGATCTTATCCTTGCCTGAACCGAGCGGATCGATGCGCAGATCTTCGTCGTTATGGATGGTGATCCCACCGATCAAATCGATAAACTCGACAAAGGTATTGAAGTCGATCTGGGCATAGTAATGAATGGGAACGCCTATGAACTGCTCGACTGTCCTTCGCGCCAGCTCGGGTCCTCCACCGGGCAGTTTGTTGCCTTCCCCCGAGGAATAAGCGGTGTTGATGCGGCTGTACCCGAAGCCGGGAATATTGACCCACATATCCCGGGGGATGGAGAGTACTCCGGCCGTCTTCGTGATGGGATCGATCGTCATCAGGATCATCGTATCGGAGCGCGGCGGACCCTGGTTGGCTTCCAGGTCGCGGTAGTCCAGGCCGATTAGTAGAACGGTGACACGGCTGCCTCCATCCCAGGCGGGAGGCAGGCTGCTTTCGGGAATGCTGATCGGAGGCGGGAGATCCTCCACCGGGGCGATCGGCGTGCCCTGCTCATTGATGGTCGGTTCGCCCAACCCGCCGGCCGTGACCGTGCCACAGTCAGACGGGGTCATACCGGGGATGGGTGTGATGGTCCAGCAGGTGACGAGACCGCGCACAAAAAAATAACCGGCCACTGCCAGGCCGATGGCAACCACCCAAAATACGATCTGCCCCACGGCGGGACGTCCAAATTTGATGCTTCGTAGTGTATTGAATCTGTTCATAGAGGCTTAATATATACCATATCCAGGCCGAGCCG
>DASUOS010000171.1:0-7296 GCA_036276515.1 Anaerolineales bacterium
CTGTGTCCCTGACGACATGACTACCCAACGAGCTGGACAAGGATCACGCTGATGTTATCAGGCCCGCCGGCTGTGTTGGCTGCATTGACGAGGTTTTGACAGGCACGCTGAAGATTGGAAGCCTCATTGATGGAACGGACAAGATCCTGCTCGGTGATCACCCCCCATAAGCCGTCACTGCAGACCAGCAGGTATCCCGGCTGGGGGAAACCGACGGTGAAGATGTCCGGGTCCATGATCTCACCCTGGCCAAGGGCCCGGTAGAGTACATTGCGGTGCGGATAGTTGGCGGCTTCCTCGGGGGTGATGTGGCCCAGCTCCTCGAGACGCTTGACGAGCGAGTGGTCGCGCGTGATCGGATCGACCCGCCCATCGGGATAAATAAAGTAAGCGCGGCTGTCGCCCACGTGGGCAACCGTGATCTGCTGTCCCACTACCAGGGCGGCAGTCAGGGTCGTTCCGCTGCCCGGCGCCTCTTTCTGGATGGAGCGCTGGGCCTCACGGACCGCGGCCTGCATGATCTCCTGGAACGATTCCTCCATGGGCTCGGCATTCACCTGAAAAAGATGGGGATGGAACTTCTTCAAAATATACCCGGCAACGGTGCGAATGGCGGCATTGCTGGCCACCTCTCCGAACTGGTGCCCGCCCATGCCATCGGCCACGATGTACAGGCCAAATGGAAGATTGCCAGAGTTGCCTGCCATTGTGGCTGTGACTGCCAGCAGACTGTCCTCGTTCAATTCGCGTTGCTTGCCCACCGACTGCCCGCAGCCGGCGATCAACTGTTGAAGATCGAGGTGCGGGTGGTTGGTGTTGATGATCGCCTGGATCTGCTCCTCGGAAAGCGGTGCTGTGTTGACCATGTCCTGTGTTTTCGGAGCAGGCTGCTGCTGATTTCCTAATAACCAGCTAAAAAACTTATTCACATAATCTCCTTCTCAGGCAAGCAATGCATACATATTATGATCTGTGGAGCCGATGTAGACGATATCGTCATAGACCAGCGGGGTTCCGGTAATGGCTCCCTCGGTCCCAAACTTCCAGCGCAAGCGTCCCGTCCGGTATTCCAGACAGTACAGATTGCCGTCTACAGAACCGCAGTACAGGGAATCCTTGTAAATGACCGGCGACCCATTGACCTGATGCTCGGTCCGGAACCGCCAGACTTCCTTGGCGCTGCGGGTTTCCACGGCATAAATGAACCCGTCTGAGGCGCCAACGAACACCATATCATCGGTGATGCAGGGTGTGCTGATGGAGGCCTTACCCAGGCGGAAGCGCCAGAGGACCCAGCCGTTACGCGGGTCGAGGGCATACAGTGTGCTGTCGACGGAGGTGAACATCAATGCCTGTTCGGTCCCAACGGCGGAGGAGGTGATGGCGCGCTTGGCATGGAAGCGCCATCTCAGCTCGCCGCGGTAATCGACGGCATACAGGTCTCCGCTCTCGCTGCCGGTGTAGATCAGTTCATTGAGCACGTACGGGGTGGAGCGGATCGGACCGGCGGTCTCGAATCTCCAGACCATGCGGCCCGAATTCAGGTTGACCGCATGCAGATTTGCGTCGTCGGAGCCAATGAATACATGGCCTTCTGTAATACGCGGCGAGGAACGGATGGGACCGTTCGTGTAGTACGTCCACACTACCTTGCCCGAGCGTATGCTGACGACATGCAGGCGGCGGTCTTCGGAGCCAAAAAAGATGTTGCCATCAACAATAGCCGGCCGGGAGACCACACCACCATCGGTGGGATATTTCCATTGAAACTTTCCGTCTGCAGCGTTCAGGGCGTACAGGTTGTTATCGTACGAACCGACATAGAGTGCGCCCTGGAAGATGGTCGGCGTGCCGCGGATCTCATCCTCGCATTTGAAGGACCAGATGGGCTTGATCCCGCCGGCGTTGGCAGGGCCCGTCTGGGGGCTGGCAGCAGCGCGTACCAGGGCCCCGGTCTTACGGGCCACATGCATGAGAGCCTGTTTCATATCCGCAGTGGTCTTAAAGCGGTTTTCGGGGTTGTATTCCAGCGCCATGGAGACAACAGCTTCCATCTCCGGGGAGACGGATGGGTTTATACGGCGCAGCGGGCGCTCGGCAAAGGAGAAAGGCGGCTCGAGGCGCGGGTCGCGGCGCGAGAGGGCGTGATGGATGGTCGCCCCCAGGGCGTAGATGTCGGCGGCCGGTGTGGCCTCCCCGCGGTACTGCTCGGGCGGGGAATAGCCTTCGGTACCGATCATCGTCCCCTTGATCCCGGTCTGGAAGGTTTTGGCGATCCCAAAGTCGACCAGCATGACGTCGCCATTGTGGTTGATCATTACATTTGACGGCTTCATGTCGCGGAAGATGATCGCGTCGGGCTTGTGCTTGTGGAGGTAGTCCAGAACATCGCACAGCTCGATCGCCCAGGTCAGCACCATATCTTCGGGCAGGAAATTCTTGACATCGTTGATGATCGCTTCCATGTCCTTGCCGTGGATGAATTCCAGGACCAGGTATGACCGGCTTTCGACAGAGAAGTAATCGTATATGCGGGGGATGGACGGGTGATGGAGAGTGGCCAGCAGGTTGGCCTCGCGCTCGAAGTTCTGCACGATGGTTTCACGCACCAGCGGGTCGGGAGCGGTGTTGATCATTTCCTTGACCGCCACCAGCTTCGTCACATTGGGAAAGTGCATATCACGGGCGCGATAGACCGACCCCATGCCCCCTATTCCGATCACTTCCTGAATCGCATAGCGATTGGCAAGTGTGAGACCTGCCTGAAGCTGGCGCGGGGTGCCGGAATTATCACCCCGATCGTCGGACAAGTCAGGGAATATGCGCGTTTCCAGTGATGTGCTCCTATAGTGGATTGATTATAGTTTGCCCGGCACCGTTTGACAACTACCCAGGGGTTATTAACATTTCAATTTCGTACAAAACTCCTGCCAATTGTCATGTGGAAAGCCGGCGGATTTCGGAGAAAAACCTGCATTCCGCCTCCATTTCCCTTGCAGGGAACCTGGTTCTGAGGCACAATACACAACTGTGAAAATCCTTGCGGTAAGCGATGAGGTCGTCGAGCGGCTGTACAGCCTTTGCACAAGCGGTCATTTCCATGAAATAGAGCTGATCCTGGGGTGTGGGGACCTCCCCTATCCCTACCTTGAAAACCTGCTCACCATGTTGAACCGCCCGCTGCTGTACGTGCCCGGAAATCACGACCCGAACTACAACCCGGAAAACCACCTTGCCCACGTGGAGGGCGGTATCAACCTGGACCGCCAGGTTACCCGTTATAACAAGTTCCTGATCGGCGGCCTGGGCGGATCCATCCGCTATCGCCCGGATGGGACGAACCAGTATTCGCAGGTCGAAGCCTTCCTGCGAGCGTTCCGCCTGCTGCCGCGCCTCTACCTGAATCGGGCGAACTATGGTCGTGCGCTGGATATCCTAATCACCCATTCGCCGCCGTTCGGCATTCACGATGAGGAGAGCCAGGCCCACCGCGGATTAAAAGCGATCAACTGGCTGTTACGGGTAGCCAGGCCGCGCTATCACTTCCACGGGCACACCCATTTCCATCGGCGCAATCTCTCGCCCTCTGAGACGCACCTGGGCCTTACCCGTATCATCAACATTTATCCATACAAGATCCTGGAAGTAAGCCACTAGGAAATATTAAAAGGTATGCATTCGTCTTATGTCAAATGAAATTAACGGACTGGCACGCGCCGATTTTCAGCGGGCCCGTTTCAAAGCATTCATGAATCGTGTCTGGGCTACCCTGTCGGGCCAGCCCTCCACCCTGCTCTCCTATGATGAGATCAAGGAAAAGCTGCACATCGGCGGCCCCATCTACCGGGGGGTGAAGACGGTTCGTGTGGACCAGATCGCGGGCAGCCTGAACCGCTATCACGAGTTCGACCGGGTCTTCCTTCCCGCCTCCGACAAGCTGGCCGCCCGCTGGACAAGTGTCAACCGGGCCTTTTACCAGGAGATCAGCCTGCCGCCCGTGGTGCTGTACAAGGTGGGGGAAGTCTACTTCGTGGTAGACGGCCATCACCGTGTCTCGGTGGCCCGCGAGCAGGGACAAATCTACATCGAAGCCGAGGTGCGTGAGTGCGCCACGCGGGTCAATATCACGCCCAACATCCGCCCTGAAGATCTGGTGATCCTCCAGAACAAGGTCCACTTTCTCGAGCGGACTTCCATCGACAACCTGATCCCCGAATCCAATATCAAGCTGACCATTCCAGATGGCTTCGACCGCATGCTCGAGCACATTGCCGTCCACCGCTATTTCATGGGCCTGGACTGGAAACGGGATATTCCTGAGGAGGAGGCCATCCGCCACTGGTATGAGACCGTGTACATGCCGATCGTGAGCATCATCCGCGAAACCGGCATTCTGAGTGAATTCCCGACAAAAACGGAAGGCGACCTGTACCTGTGGGTGCTCGATCACCAGCGGTATCTGGCGGAGGAGGGCCAGGCCCTCCAGCCTCCCGTAGCCGCAGCCCTGAACTTTAAGGAAGCGATCAAGAAAGGGAAGACAACCAAGGGAAAGAAGAGCAAGTAACGAAAAGGAGAATGTATGATCTCGCAACATCCATTGGCTGGCGTGTACGCCGCGGCTGTTACCCCGCTCTATCCCGATAACAGCGATTCGATCCTGGACCTTGAATCGGTCCCCGCGTTATTGGGTTTCCTGGCTTCACGCGGCTGTCATGGCGCGGTGCTCTTCGGTACGACCGGTGAGGGCCCTTCGTTTTCGCCAGGTGAGCGCCAAGCCGTCATGCGGGCTGCCTGCGCCGCCCGGGAAGCGCTGCCCGAGTTCCGCCTCATCGCCGGGACCGGGACGCCCAGTCTGTCTGAGTCGATCGAGCTGACCCGGCTTGCCTTTGACCTTGGCTACGAAGCCGCGCTGGTCGTGCCTCCTTACTACTTCCGCACAGCAACCGATGATGGCCTCTTCCGCTGGTATAGCGAATTGATCCACAAGGCTGTCCCGGCCGATCGGCCCATCCTGGGGTATCACTTCCCCAGGGTAGCGGGGATCGGGTTCTCGATCGAGCTGCTCCAACGGCTGAAGGATGCCTTCCCGGTCCAGTTTGCCGGGATCAAGGACTCCTCGCACGATGTCGACCTGGCCCGTTCTCTTGGAGCCACATTCGGCAGCGACCTCGCCGTGCTGACCGGCACCGATACCTATCTCCAGCTTGCGATGCAGAACCAGGCGGCGGGCTGCATCACCGCCCCGGCCAACATCCTTTCACCCGACCTGCGCGAAGTCTGGGACGGGATGCAGGCAGGGACAGAGGTGTCGGACATCCAGGCTCGTGTGGATCGGCAGCGGCAACTCCTCGAGAAATATACTCCCTACCCGCCGGCATTAAAAGCCCTGCTGCACAGACAGCACGGATTTCCCCGCTGGTCTGTGCGGCCGCCTTTAGTGGAGATGAACTCAGACATGGAAGACAGTCTTATCCAGGACTTTATGCAAGAGGTTGGACATTAACGGCAAACCGGCAGGCTCGGTCTCGAAGACAGCCTGCCGGTTTTGCTCCTATAGGGTTAAAAACGACAGTCCCGAGGTGGAGCGGGGGAACCCCAACCTCAGGACGTATCTGGGTGCGGGCGACCCGGTACCAATAAAGGCTCCGCACCCTTAATATACAATACCCGGGGGAGAAGGTCTGTCAGGGATATCTGATATTTCCTGTGGGATTCCTTGATGCCCGCCGCCAGGCATCCCCTTCACTGGTCCAGGGAAATGATGCCGTGCTGGATGGCAAATTTCACCAGCGCCGTCATATCCTTGAGGCCCAGTTTTTGCATAAAGCGACTGCGATAGGTCTCGACGGTCTTGACCGAGAGGAACAGGATGGCGGCTGCCTCAGAGCTGGTCTTTCCCTCGGCGATCAACTGCAGGACCTGGCGCTCGCGCGGGCTGAGGCCCTCCAGCACGTCGCCGCCGCCCTGGCGTACATAGTCCTCCACCACGGTTTCGGCGATCTTGCGGCTGAGGTACCGCCGTCCCTCGTAGACGGTGCGGATGGCTTCCACCACCTCCTCACCCGCCGACTCCTTCAGCAGGTAGCCCATGGCACCGGCCTGCAGGGCGCGCTGGATGTGCACACTGGTGAAATGGATCGACAGGATCATCACACGGGTGTGGGGGTGGGTGGCGGTGATCTGCTGTGTGGCTTCAATCCCGTTCAGGAGCGGCATGGCAATATCCATAACCGCCACATCCGGTTTGAGCTTATCAGCCAGCTGAACCGCCTCGTGCCCATTATCCGCGGTTCCGATTACTTTGATATCGGTCTGTGAATTGAGTAGAAAACACAGGCCATCACGAACTACGGGATGGTCATCGGCCAGAATGACTGTGATCATGATCTCTTCTCCTGCGTAGTTTTATTCCGGCTGGCGCTTCCGCCAAACGGTATCTTGACTTCGATCTTGGTGCCGTTCTTGTAGGCGGAGTGGACCTTGAGGTCTCCGCCGAATGCCTCGGCGCGCTCCCGCATGATCCGTATACCGTGGCTGCCCGGCTGGTTGACCTTCTGCCAGGAAAGGATGCCAATGCCATTGTCTTCGATAACCAGGTGTGCAGTATCGCTCTCGATAGCCAGTGTCATAGACGCCTGGCTCGCCTGGGCGTGGCGTGCGATGTTCGTCAGGGCTTCCTGGACGATGCGCAGCAGGGTCATCTCGATGCCGGGGTCCAGGCGGGGGGAGGGAGTTGCCGGCATATTGTTGACGACCCGGATCCCGAAGCGCTGTGAAAACCGGTCGGCATACTCGTTGAGGGCCGCGTCCAGGCCGTAATCGTCCAGGACATTGGGCCGCAGGTCGGCCATGACACTGCGGGTGATCGCCAGAACATCCTTGACAAGAGTAACAGAGTCGTTCAGGCGGCCCCCCACTTTTTCGAGAGTTTCCTTGGTCAACTGGCTGCGTAAAATGTTCAAGTTGAGGGTCAGGGCAGCCAGGTTTTGGCCGACCCGGTCATGCAGCTCACGGGCAATGGCGTGGCGCTCATCCTCCTGCACTTCGACCAGGCGGCGGGACAGGAGCTTGAGACTCTCGCGGTGCCGGTGGATCGCCTCCTCTGACTGTTTGCGATCGGTGATGTCGATGGTCACGACCACCACCTCCACGTCTGCCACCTGGACCGGCGCTGCATTCACACTCGTCCATTTGATCTCGCCGTTCGGCTGGACGATGCCGGTTTCAACGTTATAGATTGTCTTTTTCTCGGCAATGGCCCGCTGGCTGGCAAACTCCTTCGGTGGCATGGGCATG
>DASUOS010000172.1:0-4222 GCA_036276515.1 Anaerolineales bacterium
GCACTCTGCTGCGCCACCACTGGCGCAGTACAGTGCCGACGCCGCACTCATCGCCACGACGCAACACCTCAACCTTCCGGATCCCTTGCCACCAGGTGGGCCAGGCTCCGTAGTTGGCCAGGGTCTCCCAGATTCGCTCAATGGCGGCGGGTGTCCACCACACGGTCTGAAAACGGTATTTGGTCGTGGAAGCATCCTCGGCATCTCTCAACGCGGTTTCTGTGATGTTCTTGTACATGGATTTCTCCTTTCATCCTCAAGGCTTATCAACACCAGTCAGATAATCGATCAGGACGATCTTTTCGTCATCGCTCAAGGTCACGCTCATTTTTTCCATCTGCGCCAGTGTGTTTTCCCATTCGGCGCGCGTGTGTTTGGTTTGCTTGATCAATTCGACAGTATGGCATCGAGCGCAACGACTGTTGAGCAACGAGGCACCATCCTGAATTGACGTTTCTTGATTCACGACCAGCGGCGTATCTTGGACATTCAGGTTTGAATGTATGATAAGAGCTCCAACTGCTACAGCGAAAATAATCGCGAGGGAAAATGGTAGGAATACATTTCTGATTTGCATAATTCGTCACAACCTTTCAAGGGTTCTTCCACAGGCTGTTGAGCCAGCCTGTGGAAGGTGAACAGCAATCGCGTCAGAACAACCAGTAGCGGGCGGTAGCCATTGTCAGCATGGCGACGGTCAGCATGATGAAGTCAATCTGCTCGGCAAGGTTGAGTTTCTTTTCCAATGCCTGCATTTGCCGGATCTGTCCGGGTGTAGGATCATTGCCGGATTCAGCGATTTGCCTCCCGAGCCCAGCCATCTTCTCTGAAGTGGGACCAATCCCTAAGCCTCCCACGAAGAAGGCGATCAGTGCGGTGAGCGAACCGATGGTGAATCCCAGACCTGGCCCACTGGTAATCCAGTTCAGTTTAAATCCGCCTGAGATCAGCCAATAGAGCGGGACTCCGGAGAGGATCGTCAGCAGGCTTGTGCTCATCATAAAGATCGGATACTTGCGTCTTCCCATCAAATTCTGCATGAACTGCGGACCCGCCGCGCCAATGGCATCAACTGAAGGCTTGAAGAAGAAGAGATAGGAGATGGCCGCGCCTGCCCACAGGATCCCTGCCCCCACGTGGATGAAACGAAATACGTTCAAAAGATAGATGTTCATGTTCAACTCCTTTTGCGAATGCTTGCTTGCCGCCATTAAACAATGTTCTCCATCCCTTGTGGGGTGACTCGCCGCCCCAGAAACTCACCCAAAATATGCTACAATTTTCCAGTAAAGGTCTTATCGGTAATTGGGCAATCGCTTTGGATGTTCGGTTCGCAAACCAACCCAGAGGATGAAAGACTTGGAATTGCTCGATTCATTTGGCGGCTGGCTCAAAAAACGCCGCAAAACCCTCGACCTCACGCAGGAGGAACTGGCAGGTCGCGCGGGTTGTTCCGTCTTTGCCCTGCGAAAGATCGAATCGGGGGAACGCAGACCTTCAAAGCAACTCGCCGGATTGTTAGCCGCCGCGCTCGAAATCCCAGACGAAGACAAACCAACCTTCATTCGCGTTGCGCGCGGGGATTTGACGCTCGAACGCATGCGCCCCCCATCCGCTTCATTATCGGGACCTACACCTGCTCCTCATCATCTGCCTCTCCCTTCCACCCCGCTTTTGGGACGCGAGTCCGAACTTGCTGCAATGGCAAAATTATTCAACGACCCGCAATGCCGCCTGTTGACCCTGACAGGCATGGGCGGCATTGGCAAGACGCGGCTGGCGCTTGAATTTGCCTGGCGCCACAAAGATATGTTTTCCGATGGCGTAACCTACGTCCCCTTGGCTTCGGTCAATTCCGCAGAATCAATCGTGCCTGCGATTGCCGAAGCCTTTGCTTTTTCCTTTTCGGGTCCAATAGAACCAAAGGAACAATTATTTAACTTCATGTCGGAAGGGATGGAACATGCCGGGCTTTTGGTTCTAGACAATCTCGAACACCTGATTGCCCGATCTTCTGCGGCGGCGGAGTTAGTCTGCGAAATCCTGCAACGATTGCCTTGCTTGAAAATCCTGACCACTTCGCGCGAGCGACTCAGCCTGCATGGCGAATGGATGTACGAATTACACGGGCTGCCCGTACCGCCTGCTGAATTCCTCGAACGATTGGATGACTACTGCGCGGCGGCGTTATTCATCCAATGCGCCCAACGCATACAACCGGATTTTGAAATCACCGACGAGGAAAAACCAGCGGTGGTTCGGATCTGCCACATGCTCGAAGGCATCCCGCTGGCAATTGAACTCGCCGCGGCATGGGTAGGGATGCTCACTTGCAGGGAAATTGCAGACGAGATCGAGTCGAACATTGATATTTTGACCACAACCATGTGCAACATTCCCGAACGACATCGTTCCATGCGTGCGACGTTCGACCACTCGTGGAGATTATTGTCCAACGCGGAACGAGACGTGTTGCACCGCTTATCCGTCTTCCGCGGGTTCGACAGATACGCGGCGGAGATCATCGCAGGCGCATCGCTCTCGGGTCTGGCTTCCCTCGTATCCAAGTCCCTGGTGAGACGGATGGAGGATGGGCGTTACGATCTGCACGAAGTGATCCGTCAATATGCCTTGTCTTATCTTGCTAAAAACCAGTCGCAGCACGATGCCACGCGCGACCAGCATTGCGAACATTACCTGAAATTTGTCGCAGACCGGGAAACGAGATTGAAGAGCGCGGCGCAACAGGAAACCGTCCGCGAACTGGCGCGTGAAATGGACAATATCCGGGTTGCCTGGGGATGGGGGATCCAACGCGGCAAATTTGAATCGATCGGAAAGGCTGTCCGCTCTTTCGGCTGGTACTTTGAAGTCGCAGGTTTGCTCCGAGACGGTATCGAACAACTGGATTTGCTCGTTCAAGCGTTGAGTGACAAACAGCGCGACGAGCCCATACACAAAGCATTGGGCGCCGCTCTCGCACACCAGGGATTACTGTGCTTCCGTTCGGGTCAATTCATCCGCGCGCAGGGACTCTACAAGAACGCCATCACAATCCTTCGGTTGGTCAACGAACAGGCACTCCTTGCTGACACGCTTATTTTCAGCGGGACTCTATTGCACCTGAACGGCGCTTATCCTCAAGCAAAGGCTTTAATACAAGAGGGTCTGACATACGCGCAGGCAGTCAACGACCGCTGGTTCAGCGCGTATGGAATTTACAATCTGGGTCACGTTGACAGCCTGATGGGCGAATATCAAAAAGGATACGAACAGATGCTGGAGGGGATGAAGATGTGGCGTGAGGTGGGAGATGCGCACGTCATTTCTTTGGGGTTGAATTTTCTCGTTGACACCCAGATCGCATTGGGACGATATGAGGAAGCCAAAACCTCCATGTGGGAAAGCATTACCCTCTGCGAGCAGGCGAAGAACCGCTGGGGTATGGGAACAGCATATCGCTATCTCGGATTGGCGACCCTGGCAGAAGGCCAGTTCGTTGAAGCGCAGGGATATTTTCGGAAAAGCCTTGATATCTTCGGCGAATGTTCTGAAGGCTGGGACATTGCTCGCACACTCATCTATCTGGGAGAGGCCACGCTGATGTCGGGGGAGCTTGTCGAATCCGAAAACATCTACCAGGAGTCCCTCCGCGTTGCAAAAGAAGCGGCATCCACACCGCTCATGCTGGATGCGCTGGCAGGACTGGCGGAGCTCAACAAGCAGACTGGCAATTTTGAACGCGCCTTGGAGCACTCCCTGCTTATCTCGAATCATGCCGCCTGTTCGCAGGAAACAAGAGACCGCGTCCGCCGAATAATTGAGACAATCGAGAATCGCCTCGACCCACAGCGGATTCACACTATTAATGAAAGGGTGTCGACGCTGTCACTGGAAGCGCATATGAATACGATCATTCTGTGATAAGTCTTCTATAATATTATCCTGATCATTAAGGAATATGCTGCGTTTCAGATTGCTCCCATCTCATATTGTCCATATTTCTGCATTAAATTTGAATAAGGACCTACCCAGCGGGGATACATCGGGGATACGAGATAATTAAGTCCACACGGCCAGCCTATAAAGGCTGGCCGTGTGGACTCTTGTCGGGGTGCCAAGATTTGCCTGCCCCCTGTAAGAGGGAGCGCGGGCCTGAAAAAAAGACTCCCTCGGGTAGGGAGTCCATTTCCTCTGTCGGGGTGCCGAGATTTGAACTCGG
>DASUOS010000173.1:0-2620 GCA_036276515.1 Anaerolineales bacterium
CAGCGACCTGAACGATGCCCAGAGGCACGTGATTGTGCTGCGGTTCCTGGAGGGGTTCAGTTTACGGGAAACCGCGGCGATCCTGGACAAGTCGGTGAGCCTGGTAAAGGTCACACAGATCCGGGCGATACGCGTCCTGCGTAAATCCCTGATCGAGCATGTGGTGGAATAAGGGATCTGAGTTTTTGCGGGGGACATCAAGGTTCTTGCCGAAGCACAGGATCTGCCCGAGGCCCTGCAGAAGGCGAGGAAGATCGCGCTGGATGTGATCGTGATCAACGACTGCCTGCCTTCCATGGAGAACGCCCATGCCTCGGCCATGCTCCGCCGGGAAGGTGTGCATACATCGATCCTGTCCTTTGCCGAAGCCCTCGAACCCGGGCTGATCCAGCTTTCCTTTCGCCATGGGGTCAATGGCTTTATGCACGTCGAAGAGATCGATGGATTGCTGGTGCGGGCTGTGCGCAGGGTCTGCAAAGGAGAGCGCTACTTCTCTCCCCGTGTCCGCAAGGTGTATTTCGAAGAATAAGGGTGCACTCATGTCATTGCCCCGGCGAAAGTCTCGCAAAGCGGGATGGCGCCAAAGGCGATCACAACCGGGGTTGCGAGGACAACCCCTTCAGCAAGCGCAGGGTAAACTCCGGGATGAAGCCATCTCCTCGTTCCATGAAACACTCTACGGCGAGGGGATTGCTTCGCTTCTCACAATGACACTGCAAAGAACCCCGCCTCAGCGTTAAGGCGGGGTTACAGGACCCATGGTTCTTCAATGATGATCCAATGCTTGAGGTCGTCTGCCTATTAACTATAACACTTACAAATTTGAAAGTCAATTTAGACTTAAAAGATTGACAAAGGTTTTGTTCCGGGTAGAATAAAGCTGCACCGGGTTAGCCTGCCCCCCTCAGGCTGGCACGGTGCATTTTTTATTGCCGGATTAATATATCTTGCCCGTCTGGACAACCTGTGATACAGTACCGGCGATTCACAACAGCAAATCACTCCCCTATAATTATCGCATCCATCCTCCTGCCGCTCTCCTTCGAACTCTACCGGACGATGCATTGGAGCCTTATGACAGCCATGAAACAGAACGGCACGATTCGTGTACTGATCGCGGATGATCAAAATATTCTGCGCGAAGCGATCCGCCGCCGCCTGGAACAGCTTGAGGATATTCAGGTGGTGGGCGAATCGCCGAACCTAAACCAGGCCCTGCTGGATGCGGGGTCCCTGCTCCCCGACGTGGTGATCATGAACGATTATCTGCCGCCCATGACCAGCGCCCATGCCACAGCGCTCTTCCGCAAGCAGGGATTCTCCGCGGCGATCCTGGCCATTACCGAAAAGCTCGAAACAGAGATCATCCAGCACTCCTTCCGCCACGGTGTGAACGGCTTCATGCACAAGGCAGAGATCGAAGAGCTGCTCGAAAAGGCCGTTCGGAGCATCTATCAGGGAGAGCGTTTTCTATCCCCCCAGGCCGCAGATGTGTACCGCGGTCTCCACGCTTAACCGGACCCGGCCTGCGGCAGGATCGGGTCTCTTTTTTTCCAAACAACGCTCCCTGCCGGCGCCTGTGCCAAATAACATTCGCGCCTCCTTCCCCGTATAACAACAAAGCAGTGTTTAGGGTTGTTTACTCCTCCCGCCGGGAGGGGCAGATACTCCGGTCACAGGCCTATGAAGCTAAAACTTGACAAATTATTCCAACTATTCGAGAGAAGGCAGCCGAGGTTCTGGGCAGGGCTGGGAGGTCTGCTGGTCTTGGTGCTGGGGGTCGTCGATTATCAGACCGGCAATGAGATCGTCTTCAGCCTGTTTTATCTGATCCCGATCCTGCTGGTGACCCTGGCCATAAGCGAGGCGGCCGGTTTATACGCGTCGATCTTGAGTGCGCTGATCCTGCTGGCCGCTGAGATCGCCGCGGGACAGAGTTACAGCCATCCGGCTATCTATTTCTGGAACACAGCCATCCGCGCTGTGTTCTTTAGTTTTTTCTCCTATCTGGTGGCGGAGCTCTACCAGTCCCACAGGGATGAGAGACAAGTTGCACGGACCGATTTTGTCAGCGGCGCCTATAATGCCCGCTTCTTCTATGAGCTGCTGCAGATGGAGATCGACCGCATCCGCCGCCAGCCGCACCCGTTCACGGTCGTGTACATCGACCTGGATGATTTTAAGCGTGTGAATGATCTCTTTGGTCACAGGATCGGCGACAGCGTTCTGCGCTATGTCACGGAGGTGCTGCGGGCCAGCCTGCGCAAGACCGATTTCGTGGCGAGGCTGGGCGGCGACGAGTTTGCCCTGCTCCTGCCATCCACCCGCCAGGCCGATGCAGAGGTGGTGCTTATCAAGGTCCGTGCTGCGCTGGAGGAGGCAATGCGCGAGCGTAGTTTCCCGGTCACATTCAGCATAGGAGTGGTCACCTGTGTCACCCCGCCGCACGCCGCGGAGCAATTGATCAATCTGGCAGACGAGCTCATGTACGGGGTCAAGAACAGCACGAAGAACGGCATCCGCTTCATGACCCTGGAAGGCAGCGGCTGGCCGGGGGATTGAGCTTCACCGGCAGTGGGTTTTCCTCTACCGAACTTGCAGGCCGGGGGATTTTCCTGTA
>DASUOS010000174.1:0-5897 GCA_036276515.1 Anaerolineales bacterium
CAACCAGGTCCATTACAGCCTGCTCAGCCGGGCCGTGGAAAAGAACGGCACGCTGGCCCGCTGCAAGGAGCTGGGCATCCGCCTGATCGCCTACAGCCCGATCGAAAAAGGAATTCTCTCCGGTAAATATTCGGCCGAGAAACCGCCTCCGGGATCACGAGCCCGCAATTATTCGCCCCTGCTTCCCAAAATCCAGCCTCTGATCAGGCTGATGACCCGGATCGGCCAGGATCATGGCGGCAAGTCCAACAGCCAGGTGGCGCTCAATTGGGTCATCTGCAAGGGAGCGATGCCCATTCCCGGGGCGAAGACCGCGGAACAGGCGCAGGAAAACGCAGGCGCCCTGGGCTGGAGATTGACGGAGGAGGAGATCGCCAGCCTGGACGCGGCGAGTGAAAGCATCCTGGAGGGCCAGGACGAAAAATAAAAAATTCCCGGTGAGCCCGGGAATTTTTGTTGCACTATCTGCCCATGAACATCGAGCGGTCGAGGCGGAAGCCGAGCGCCTCCAGCTTGGGCTGGAACATCGGCCGCAGGCCTGTCGGCCGCATTTGCCCGATCGGCCTGCCATCCTTGTCGGTCCCATTCTGCTGGAAAACGAACAGGTCGGTCAGGGTGATGACTTCCGATTCCATGCCTGCCACCTCCGAGATGTGCGTGACTTTACGAGTTCCATCCGGGAAGCGTGTCAGGTAGATGATCAGATCGATGGCGGCGGAGATCTGTTTGCGGATGGCAACCACCGGCAGCTCGAAGCCGGCCATCAGGGTCATCGTTTCGAGGCGGGACAGGGTATCACGCGGCGAGTTGGAGTGGACGGTGGTCATGGAGCCATCGTGACCGGTGTTCATGGCCTGCAGCATATCCAGCGCCTCACCGCCGCGGATCTCGCCTACGATGATGCGGTCGGGGCGCATACGCAGCGAGTTCTTGACCAGGTCGCGGATGGTCACCTGGCCATCACCATTGTAGTCCGCCGGCCGGGCTTCGAGCGAGACCTTGTGGGTCTGCATCATCTGCAGCTCGACCGAGTCTTCGATGGTGACAATGCGCTCATGGTCCGGGATGGCGCGGGCCAGGATGTTGAGGAAGGTCGTTTTTCCCGAGCTGGTGTTACCGGCCACGACAATGTTCAAGCGCGCCTGCACGCACACGGCGACAAAATCCGCCATGGCCTGCGTGATCGATCCCTTGTCGATCAGGTCCTGGACGGCCAGTTTGTCCTTGAGGAAGCGCCGGATGGAGACGCAGGTCCCCTGCTGGGCCACCGGCGGGATCACGGCGTTGACGCGGGACCCGTCCTTCAGGTGGGCATCCACGGTGGGATGCTTGTAATTTACATACCGGCCGAACGGGTTGATGATATGGTTGATGGCCAGCCGCAGCTGCAGCTCGCTGTCATATTTTGCATCCGTCAGGATCAATTTTCCCTCTTTTTCGACGAAGATCTGGTGAGGGCCATTGATCAGGATTTCGCTGATGGCGGGGTCATCGGCGAACTGGTCGATCGCGCCGTTGCTGGCAGCATAGCGGTAGATATCATCCAGGAAGGCCCGCTCATTGTCGCCCAGGTCGCCATTGGCGAGCTGGTAGGCTTCAAAGATTAATTCCCTGAGTAACTCCTCATACCGCTCACCGAGGGGCGGCGTCTCATCCATCAGTTCCAGGAGATTCCGCAGAACCCTGGGACGTAATAACTCGGGGTCCGATATTCCCGGCACACCTGCTACCATCAAAGTTTTTGCCATAGTCTTCCTCCAGTCGTACAAAATGTAGATAAGGTTGGGCAACCTTGTTTGTTATCCGTTGCCCTGATGTTCGTTTAGCGCATCAAACCGATCCGGCGCTTGATCTTACCGTTATCATCCGGGTTGTAATGGATGTTGATAAGGTTACCACCATTCAGTTTTACATCCCATCCGATGATCTGGGCATTGAACTCGGAGTCGGTCGAATTGTCTCCGTTGATGGTGATATTGCAATAGGGAGCAAAAATAGTCCCGTTGATCTCCAGGTAGCTGCCGCCGTTGATCGTGCAGTTGGGATGGGTGTTGTGATCCCCTTCCAGGATGATCAGATACCCGGCGTAATCACCCGAGTTCGAGGCATCCATCAGGATGGGGCTGTTAATGCTCAGGCTAAAGTCGTGGCCCTTGGTAATGTAAATCGTGACGCCGCTGGTTCCGTCGAGTAAGTCGAAGGTGGCGCCGCTCCAGTGGACGTCACCATCCACGCAGTACACTCCAGGTGACATGGTAATCTCTTTATTATTGCCAATCAACCCCGCCTGGGGAAAATCCGTATAGTAGCCTGGATAAATCGTCCAGCTATCGCTTCCTGAAGGATTGTTGGTGGGAGTAGGAGCAGCCGTTCCACATTCTGCCGGCTTATCCGGATAGACAATTTCATCAGGGATCAGGATCTGTTCTGCCGTCGTGCTCTGCGGAACGGGTGTACCGCACGCCTGGTTGATGGCACTCCCTGCTGAAGAGATCCCCACGCCGGAACCCATGGTCAATATCACACTGCAGCTTGTTTGGGAATAACCGCAGCTGGCGCTCGAATTGACGAACATCCCGCCGCCCGACAGGTGGATCTCACCGTTCCCACCGACATCGAAGCTGCCGCCGCCGCTGCCGCCGCCGGTGCTGCAGTTGGGGTTGGGATTCATCGCCACCACCGACGCCCCGTGGGCGATCGATCCGCCTTTCCCGGCCAGCGCTGTGGCCTGGACGATATTTTGGGTCTGCGCTATGCCCAGCACCTTCGAGAAGAAGGTATCGACATAGGAGGTAATGATGACCTGAACGTACAGGTCCTTGCCGACATACGGTCCGCTGACCGGTGGAGAATGAACCTCGACCACGTTGGATACCAGGTTACCATCGTAGCCGTTGTCGTCAGCTCGATTAAGGGCAGCCGTGCTGAGTTTTGCCCAGACCGTCGCAGCGTTATCGCCTGCGCTTTCGGCATTTGCTTTCGCCAGGGCCCCTGCCAGGGCTGCAGCATCGGCTGCGTTCTGCGCATGCCGCCGGTCGGAGAATTTGGCGCTGCCGTCGATCGCCAGCCCGGTAATGCCGACCAGCCCGATCGCGGCGAGAGTAATAAGAATTAATGCCTGTCCACGTTCCATGAATGAGTTCGTTTTCATAATAATCCTTCCTGATGATCAATGCTATTGCGTTTTTGTGACAGAAAAAGTTCCACATTCGGGGGAGGAAAGATCGATCGTAATGGTTGTTCCATTTGCAGGTTGATTTTGATAATTCTTGTCGAATGTGAAGATGACCGTGGAAGTTGTATTATTCCCGGGCAGGGTCAAGCCGGAGGGCGAGTTGGAAAAGTTTCCACTACTGTCGCTGCCCGACCAAATGAAGGTGCCGAGCTGCGCCTGTTCCAGGCGCAGGGTCTTGTTTCCGGAGGCGCCCGTGGCGGCATTCCAACGGAATTGAATGCCTGTGACGGTGAATGAACTATGAGGGTTTGTGATCTGCATTGTGACCACCTTGCTGTTGGCCGCCATGCTGATCGAACCGGGCGTTACAGCGCCGCAGCCAAAGACAGGCGTAGCAGTCGGAGTAAGGGTGGCCACAGCAGCCAACGTTGCCGTGGGAGTGGCGGTCGGCGTATCGGTTGGGGCAGCAGTCGTTGGCGTATTAGTGGGTGTGCTGGTCGGCGTCCCACTTCCACCTCCCCCGCCCCCTGCGCCTCCGCTTCCTGCTCCACCCGGGTTCGATGCAAGCTGGAAAACGCCCACGAAGGTTCGTGAGCTCACGGACGTGAACGGCCTGGAGCCGATGGGGATGAGGTTGACCATCGGATGATAGGTCGCCCGGACAGTGACCGTTACCCGGTCTCCCGATACGATCGAGATACTGGTATCGGCGGTTGTACCGGCCGGGCAGGTATCAAAGGGCGACCCTACAAAGGCTGGACCCTTATCGTAATTGATATCGATATCGGCATCTGCCAGGGTCGTGAGATAGGCCGAGCGCTTGGCCACCTCCCGGATCTTGGAGCAGTACTGGAACTTGTTATACGTTCCGCCATCCGCCAGACCGACAGCCGAGGCATAGCGGGCGGCTTCCCGGCTGGCATTGTTGACCGCCGAGTAGATAAAGATCATCCGCCCGACCTCAAGGATGCCGACCAGCAGCATCATCAGGATGGGCAGGACGATCGCAAACTCGACGATCGCCTGGGCGCGTTCATAGGGTTGTTTATTCTTCGGTGCAGGGTATTTTGTTGACATGATGGATGAATTCTCACAATGACTTTCCTAAAAAATGAAAAAAACCGACTTGTTATGGCAGGCCGGTTTTGCTGCTGCTCGCCAGAGACGATACCCTGAACAGGTTTCGCCTCGGGGTCTGCGCTTCCCACCATAACATCCATAACTATGTCGCGGAGAATAATCCGCTGATTGCAGACAGGACGTTATTTTCTGGGTTAGGTTACATTATTTACTGCCCTGAGTAACCAGTTGGTAAGACGATTGTAGGGCTACAGATAAAACGAAGCAGGCGCAGAAAATCTGCGCCTGCTTGTCTACATTATTTTCATTTACCTGGATAAGCCTACTTGCAGTGGAATTTCAAGCACTCCAGCATTGCCTGCAGTGTAATTCAAAGTAACATTGGATCCACCGGCGAATTTTACGTTGTACCCAATAAGCTGACTCTGGAAGCCGGATGATCCGCTCGATCCATCGATCGTAATATTGCAGTAGGGTGCATATATCGACCCCACAAAAACATCACCACTATGCCCATTGATCTTGCAGTTTGCCGGCGTACCACTGTAATTTGGCGCAACATAGAACAGGAAGCCTTTATAGGGTTCTAGGTCGGAGTCAGCGTCCACCTGAGCCTGCCTTATGCCCCAAAGATTCACTCCTGATCCGCCATTGAAAGTAAAGGATCCACCGGGCTTTATATAAATAAATACACCAGGGCTTGTTGGGCTGTACGTTCCCGAAACCGTTAAAATCTCACTGGCATTTGTGCTTACCACCGTCCCTACGCAGTAAACTCCTGGAGTGAGAATTACGGTGTTTTTCCATGAACTCCCGGTACCGGGAATTTTATCGAAATATCCAGGCGTAAGAGTCGTCGTTGAACTTGTGTTGCTTTTACCGCCCGGCGTAGAACACTCATCCGGTTCAGGGATTTCCTTATAAGGCGGAGGGAAGGGAATTTGTTGTCCTCCCGCAGGATTCAGTCCCGCATCTGGCGGGCAACCGGTATTGATGGAGGCGCCGCCTACCATGGTGATCGTCCCCTGGGTTCCGCTTGTGTCAGCATCAATTGTCGTGGTTCCTGCGCAAGAATCTTTCTTAAAGGAGCAGGTCGCATCATCCGAATTGGAGTACATACCGCCGCCAATTACTTTCAGAGTGGTATTGCCCTGCGACATCAATGCACATCCATCCGGCGCCAGGGCAACCACGGCATCGCCACCAATGTTATACACGTCATTTGAGGAAAGCTTGGATGCTACAGCTTGGACGACGTTCGTTGTCTTCTGGAAGCCGAGCACGCGCATGAACCAGGTATCCACATGTGAAGTGATGATCACCTGCACATAATCGTAGCAGTCAAAGTGTATGTTAGAACAGTCCGAGAACGTGCCGCTAATAGGCGGGTTATGAACTGCGACGGTATTGCTCGTTAAATCGTTGTCATACCCATTCTCGAGTGCCCGGTCCAGCGCATCACATTTCCACTGCGGCACAGAGGCAGCACAGGTTGCAGCCGGCTGACGAGCCATCTTCAAGGCGGCAGCGAGTGCAGCGGTATCTGCTGCATTCTGCGCATGGCGGCGATCGGAAAACTTGGCGCTGCCGTCGATCGCCAGGCCTGCAATTCCAAACAGGGCAATGCCTGCCAGTGCGATCA
>DASUOS010000175.1:0-5484 GCA_036276515.1 Anaerolineales bacterium
GGCTCCAGGTTGTTCGGCGGGAAGTTGCCGATGAACCGTTCCAGCCCGCTCGTACGCAGGACGGCGTTCAGGCCATTGTCGCCCATCACTTCCTGGGCCGATGTCAGCGCCTGGCGGACGAGTGAATTGATGATCATTGAATCTTCACGGGTTTTCATGCTGTCTCCTTGGCGATTGTCCTTACATTGTGCCAGGCACTCGATACGTATACACCGGATATTCCTCCCCTGTACGCAGAAACCCCATCTTGGTGTACAGACTCAGCGAAACAGTATTATCGCTCTGTGTGTTGACGCTTAACCGGACCGTCCCCATCCGTGATAAATGCTGAAAGAGATTGCTCAAAAGGGCCCGCCCCACACCGCGTCCCTGCAGGGAGGGGTGGACGGCCAGCCGCGCCAGGTGAGCGCGCTGTCCATGGCCGGTGGTCAGCTGGTACCCCACAATTCCCTCGGCACTTTCTGCAACGGTCCCGTAAAGTGACTGGGCAAGGGCCCGCCGCAGTGTGTCGGACGAGTTGTGCCAGAGCGGATCAAAGGAGGCATGGTCCGTGAAGGTCACGCCGGGCAAATCCGACTCGCTCATCCTGCGGATGCGGATGCCATCCGCTTCCCTGGATGCCCAGGGCTGCTGCTGCCATTCGAGCATGACGATCTGCTGGTGGTTTATGAATCCGTTTTCGGCCAGAACCTTCTGGAACCAGGGCTGCATGGCGATCGCCGCCACCCTTGCGCCGCCTGTACGGGCGATCTCTTCTTTTGCCGAATTCCATAACAGGATCCAGGCATCCTCCGGCGCCCATCGTCCCGTATAAACAAACAGCCGCACCCAGGCGATTCCCTCCACTTCGGTGGGACACGCCAGTGCAGCCGTTATGTGCCTGCCTTCCTCCAGAGCCCAGTAAAACGGAGCGCCCAGCCATTCGAGCGGCGAGCGCCAGTCCAGGTGACGGTGGAGACGGGTCTCAAAAAAGATCAGGTTCGATAATTGCTGGTGGTCGTTGAGATCCGCCGTGCGAACCAGGGAGTTGATCACGGATTATCCAGGATACTCTTTGCAATGAATATGACTATCTTATACCGATCCGCATCAGGAATTTCATGAATCGCTGGGTCAGGGTCGGCTTTTCGACAAGACGCAGCGAATCGAACACATCCATCTGTGTGTCGAAGACATTTAAGTGCTTGAGGTTGATGTTTGCCGCTGCCTTGCGGACAATGGAGTGCATGTCCCCTTCCCCGGCCTCTTCGAAAAGGGCCGCCGCCCGGTCATACTCGGCGAGCGCCTCCTTCCACTTTTTGAGTCCTTCCAGCGCCGCGGCCCGGTTGCTGACGGCGATGCCCTGGCGCTTGATGTCCCCGGCTTTTTGGAAGACCTCTTCCGTGCCGTCCGTGGCTTGCAAAGCGCCGTTCGCATCCCCCGCCTGCAGTAAAGCCACGCTTTCATTGTTCTTCATTTCTGCGGCGTTCAGCTCATCCTTGCCGGATGCATATGCCTGGGCGGCCTGGGCAAACAGCCCGGCGGCAGCCTTGTAATTGGCTTTTCCATATTCTTCCTTGCCCTGGTTGGCAAGGGTGAGTGCATTGTGGTTCATGGATTAGTAGGTAATATCGAGGAGGTTTTCGGCGACGGCTCGCAGCTTGTCGCGCGACATACTGCTCAGTTTCATAGCCAGCTCCAGGTAGGGACGATTGACCGGCGTGGCGACAAACTGGCGCAGCTCGAGCGGCAATTCCAAAAATTCCCTGACCGCCTCTTCGCTGAGCATCCATTGGCCGATGGGCCCGTGGCGGTCGAAGAACGATTCGACCCGGCCGCCGAGAGCCGCCACCAGAACTTCGAGCTCCGGCAATGGGATCGGGCTTTCACCCAGCTCATAGGCTTTGATGCGCGCGCCGGCGATCCCCGTTTTATTCGCCAGGCTGCGGATCGACATGCTGGCATTCATACGTTCCTGCCGCAACAGCGCGCCGATCTTGCGCTGGCGGATCGCCATCAGCTTCGACAGGTCGATGTTCTTGATCGGGGATGTGCTCGTGGATTTGATCTCTTTGGACCAGAAGTGGTCCAGAGGCAGGCCGAGGTAATAGACGAGCGCTTCGAGCTCGGGCAGGGACGGTGATCGTTCGCCTTCCTCATAGGAGCGAAACAAACCCCTGCGGATGCCCAGGGCTTCGGCGCAATCCTGCACGCTCCTGCGCGCCGTCAGCCGGGCGTCGCGGATCAATACTCCCAGCTTCTTCGTGCGAATGGTGGTCTGCGTTTTGGTATCCATTCATCCTCTGAGTCCCATTGCATTCCATGCATGGGTGATTTCCTGATTATAGCAGAAGCAGAAAAATACTATCGTCGCTGGCTGCCTGATGGCGGCATGAATATTTCGCCGCTGAGTTTAAAGCCTGCAGCCTCCAGCCGGGGACTAAAGATGGGACGAATGCCCGTCGCCCTCAGCTCTCCAAGTATTTTGCCATTGGCACCGATGCCTGTCGCATCGAACTTGAATATATCGGTAAGAACCACTATGTCACCTTCCATGCCGACCACCTCGGTGATTGCAGTGACTTTGCGTGAGCCGTCCTTCAGACGGGTCTGCTGGATGATCAGGTCCACAGCCGAGGAGATCTGCTGCCTGACTACTTTCAGGGGCAGGTCCATGCCGGACATGAGCACCATTGTTTCCAGGCGTGAAATTGCATCGCGCGGTGTATTGGCATGCAGGGTGGTCAGCGATCCGTCGTGACCGGTGTTCATGGCCTGGAGCATGTCCAGGGCCTCGCCGCCGCGGCACTCACCCACGATAATCCGGTCGGGACGCATGCGCAGGGAGTTTCGGACCAGATCGCGAATGGTTACCGCGCCTTTTCCGTCCGTGTTGGCGGTCTTCGTCTCCATGCGCAGCACGTGATCCTGCTGGAGCTGCAGCTCGGCCGCGTCTTCGATGGTAACGATCCGCTCCTCCTCCTGGATAAAACTGGAGAGCACATTGAGCAGGGTCGTCTTGCCTGAGCCGGTCCCTCCGGATATGACGATGTTCAGGTGCGCAAGCACACAGGCGCGGATGAACTCGGCCATGTTGGCAGTCAGCGAACCGAACTGGATCAGCTGATCGATCGACAGCTTATCTTTCTTGAACTTACGGATGGTGATGGATGGCCCGTCGATGGAAACGGGCTGAATCACCGCGTTGACGCGCGAGCCGTCGGGCAGGCGGGCGTCGACGGTGGGGCTGTCCGCGTCCACACGGCGGCCGAGGGGCAGGATGATGCGGTCGATGACGCGCAGGACGTGATCGTCGTCGTCAAAAGTGATCGGGCTGCGGGTCAGCTTCCCGCCCTTTTCGATGAACACCTTTTTGGGTCCGTTCACCATCACTTCGCTGATATCGGGATCGTCTAGCAGGGGCTGGATGGGGCCATAGCCGGTCAATTCATCGAGGATATCCTTGAACAACTGCTGGCGGATATCCTCAGGCAGGTTGACCTTCACCTGGGCGTATACATCGCTCAGGCGCTGTTTCATGAACTCGGTACGCTCGGCGATCTGGACCTCATTCCCATCCAGGGTGCGTCCCACGCTTTCGATCAGGTAGCGTTTGAACTTTACCAGATCGGCGGAGGTCAGACGGGTAAAGTTGGAAGGGATGGGTGTAGCCATCAGGATCCCTCCTCGCTCTTAGGTTGTTCCGGAACAACCCAGACGATGTGATCGCGATGAATGGCAAGGAAGGGCGCCTGGAAAAGCAGCTGTCCATCGGCAGAAAGGACCTGTACATCTGTGACGGCGAGGAATTTCTCGTCGAGGTCGAGCTCATCCTTGATACGCTGGTCGCGGCGGACATGGATAAGACCGCGCATTAAATGGGTTGTCGTCTGGACCGTGGCGTAGACGGGCTTCTTGGTAACGATATCTGTAAACCGTTTGCCTTTTTCATCGTATTCAATCGTCATAGATCCTCTTAATGAACTGTGCTTCCGTAGTTAAAATGGCGACAAATCCATGTGTCGCCAATCCCGCTTGCATGAACCTGCCCCAGAAGTGTAGTCGAAATCCCCAAAAATGTACCTTTCAGTTTCCTAAGGATATGCAAGGCAACGGACAAGAGAAATTCCTGTCCGATCCACCAGACTGGTGGACGCACAGGCGGGATCCTTTACGGAGAGGAGTGGGTTCGGATGAATGGCAGGCTCAAGCTTTCCCCCATGAAAGGCTTTTTATTTGGATCGGCAGGTGGATAATCAACCTCTCCTCATGGACGAGGCTTCGAAGTTGTGCGGCTGCTTTGTCTTCTTCAACGAGGAGCTTGCCTCGATAAACTGCGCGGACCTCCAGACCCTGTCAGTCCTCGATTGGCGGCATAAGGTAACCCAGACCGGAGCGCGTCACGATGTGTCTGGGGTTGTGTGCATCGGCTTCCAGCTTCTGGCGCAGGCGGGCGATGCTCACCCAAAGGATCTCCTTGTCGGAGCGGTATTCGGGGCCCCAGACGCTTGTCAACAGGTCCTCGGAAGTCATGATCTTGCCGACGTGGTGGGCAAATTGCAAAAGGAGGCGGTATTCTGTGGCAGACAGAGAAATGGGCGTTTCGCCGCGCCAGACCTCGGCCCGGGCGAAATCGATCTTCAAATTATCGTGAGTAAAGAAGCGGGACTGACCTACTTCGGTGGGCGGCTGGGCGCGGCGTAGGACAGCCCGGACGCGTGCGAGCAGTTCAGTGGCCGAGAACGGCTTGACGAGGTAATCGTCCGCGCCGAGGTCGAGACCGCGGACGCGGTCCTGCTCGTCCCCTTTGGCGGTGAGAATAATGATGGGAACGCTGGAAAATTCACGGATGCGCTGGGTCGCGCCGAAGCCGTCGAGCTTGGGCATCATGACATCCATTAACACCAGATCGATTGGCTGGTCGGAAAAAACGCTTACTGCCTGCATGCCATCCTGGGCTGTTACTACTTCATAGCCTTCAGTACGCAGGTTGGCTTCGAGCAGCCGGAGATACCGGGGCTCGTCGTCCACGATGAGTATGCGCTTTGCCATATGCTCTCCTTCACGTTATCATGCCGCAACTCTTTGAAAATGTAGGCTGCGATGAAATTCTTACTTGCACACCATCCTACTTCTTTGGAACGTTGCGGTTTTCGTTCGTTGAATTGATGGGTAATTCAATGAAGAACGTGGTTCCCTGACCGGGCGCGGATTCTGCCCAAATCTTACCACGATGTGCCTCAATTAACTGCTTGCAGATGTAAAGTCCCAGGCCGGTGCCGGTGATGGTTTTTTCGCTGCGCACGCGGTAGAAACGATCAAAAATGAACGGAAGAGCCTCTCTGGAGATGCCAGGTCCCTGATCGGTAAAGGAAATGATCACATTCTCGCCAACCTGGTCGAGCAGGACCACAATGGGCGCGTCAGGCGCATACTTGATGGCGTTGGTGAACAGGTTTTCAAAGACTTGCGCCAGACGCACGCCATCTCCGTGGATGGATGGGG
>DASUOS010000176.1:0-5568 GCA_036276515.1 Anaerolineales bacterium
CATTGACATCCGAAATGAAATATGACATACTTCCAGCATTATTCGGGGACAAACAAATTGAACTGCCATCCTATAGAAAGGAGGAGGTGATGTCTCAAATGGAAAGTAGCAATAAACCCAGCGCTGTGGCATCCCTCCTCAGTTAAGAAGGAAGCCACAGCGCCCCACCGCTGCCGCCCGAAAGGGCGGCAGTGTGGTTTAACCCACCTGCCGCACAGCGGCGGGAGGGGTGGTCATTCATCCCCAAACGAGATGCTCATGCCGCGGGCAGTAAGGACGGCGTCTCCATGAATATCGACCCGCTTGGGAGCGGCAATCGCTTCCTCCAGGGAGACGTCCACGATATCGCCTGCGTGCAGGGCGACCATGCGGTCGAATTTTCCCTGTACTGCCAGGCGGACCGCCGCCGCGCCGTAGCGCGTGGCGAGCCAGCGGTCGAACGGGGTGGGCGTGCCGCCGCGCTGGAGGTGGCCCAGCACCGTGACGCGCGTCTCGTAGCCCTGATCTTCGATGTACTCGCCCAGCCTGTGGCCGATCCCACCCAGACGGGGAACGTAGATCTCATCCCCTGCACGCGAAAAGACCTGGCCCCCGTCGATGGGCTTTGCGCCTTCCGAGATGGCGATGATACTGAAGTGCATACCGCGCTCCACGCGCTGGCGGACCTTGGCAACAACCGATTCGTATTTGAAGGGGATTTCGGGGATCAGGATCACATCCGTCCCGCCGGCGATACCGGCGTGCAATGTTATGAAGCCTGCATTGCGACCCATCAGCTCGAGCACCATGACGCGGTGATGGGCTTCGGCTGTGGTGTGCAGCTTGTCGATGGCTTCGGTCGCCGTGTTGACCGCGGTGTCGAACCCAAATGTAACCTCTGTGCCGCCGATATCGTTGTCGATCGTCTTGGGTACGCCGATGAGCGGCGCGCCCTTTTTGAAAAGCTCGTGAGCAATATGCAGTGTTCCATCGCCGCCCAGAACGAGCAGGGCATCCATCTGCAGTCGTTCGATGCCTTTGATGATCTCACTCGAAACATCGATGGTCACTTCTTTGCCATCCCGGATGATTTTGCGGGCATAGGGATTTCCGCGATTGGCCGCGCCCCGGATCGTCCCGCCGCGCGGCAGGATGCCGCGCACATCCTGGATCCCTAAGGAGACAACTCCTTTTTCCTCGATAAATCCATCATAGCCATTGCGGATGCCGATCACCTCGCATCCATATTCATAGATCGCCGTTTTGACGGCCGCACGGATGACTGCATTCAATCCTGGCGCATCCCCGCCACCGGTGAGAATTCCGATACGCTTCATCGTGTTCTATTCTCCTTCGCAAATAATCATACCCTACTCTGGAACCTTTCTTGCACATCATCGTATATAACCATATAATGAGTGCAATGGAACAGACAAATTCACAAACACGCATTGCCGGCCTCACCCGCTGGCTGATCCCCCTGGCCGCACTCACCGCCTTCGCCATATGGTTTTTCATTGCACCGCCGGGCCTGCTCGGCAAAGCAGACTCGATTGGCTATGCCATCTGTCATCGCATCGATGAACGGTCGTTTCACATCGGCGAGCGCCAGCTGCCCTTGTGTGCCCGCTGCACCGGCGAATTCTACGCCGCGGCTATCACCCTGGCTTTTTTTACAATCGTCAGCCCGAGGAAGAGCGGGATGCCTGGCTGGAAGCTTGGTTTGCCTCTCCTGCTGTTCCTGGCTGCGTTCGGCATCGACGGCACGAACTCGTATATCTATCTGCTCAAAAGCACAGCAGGCGGTCGCCTTGAGAGCATCCCCAATCTTTACATCCCCAACAACACACTGCGCCTGTTCACCGGTAGCGGCATGGGCATCGCCCTGGCTTCGGTGCTGTACCCTGCGTTCAACCAGAGCGTCTGGGCAAACGAGAACAGGGAGCGTGCTCTAAGCTGGAAGACGCTTGGCATCCTTGTCGGCATCGTATTCCTGGTCAATCTTGCCGTCCTGACGGACAATCCTGTCGTGCTCTATCCTGTTGCCATCCTGAGTGTGCTTGGCGTACTGGCTCTGCTGGTCATGGTTTTCAGCATGGTATGGATCCTGATGATGCGTCAGGAAAACAATTTCAATTCGTTAAAAGAGATGTGGATGCCCATCCTGGCCGGCACGACAATGGCCTTCCTGATGATCACGATCATCGATCTGCTGCGGCTCCGGCTCACCGGGACGTGGGGCGGCTTTCCGCTGGGCTGATTCTCAGGTTCGAATTAAAAGCTGTCGGGCTGCAAGCCCGGCCTACTCGGAGGAACGATGGAATTACTCACTGGTATATTCACCGCATTTGGACTCTCGGCAAGCGCGGGATTGAACGCCTACATCCCGCTTCTGCTTGTCGGACTGATCGCCCGTTATACAGACCTGATGCGGCTCACCGCGCCCTGGGATACCCTGGCCAACCCCTGGATCATCCTGATGCTGTGCTTTCTGGTCATTATCGAGATGCTGGCCGATAAAGTCCCGGCAGTCAACCATGTAAATGACCTGATCCAGACGCTCATCCGTCCGGCGGCAGGGGCGATTGCCTTCGCGGCCAGCGCCAACGTGGTCACCGATATCAGCCCGGTGCTGGCCCTGGCCTCCGGATTGCTCGTCGCCGGCACGGTGCACGTGGCCAAAGCAGGGGCGCTCCGTCCGGCCGTGACGGTTACAACAGGCGGGGCGGGGAACATCCCCGTCTCGATCGCCGAGGATATCGTCTCGACGGTCCTGTCCATCCTGGCGATCGTCCTGCCCATCCTGGTGGGTACGTTGCTGATCGTGGTCGCCGCGTTCATCGTGTACTGGCTGTACCGGCGCTCCAATCGCAACCTCACGTCGTAGTCAACCAAAAGGAGATACCATGTCCAATTCTGAGATCCCGCCTCTTCCAAATTCAGCCCCTCCACCAACCAGCAGCCTGTCCTTAACCAGTATGATCATGGGGATTGTCGGCTGGGTCTTGTTACCGATCGTGGGCAGCCTGATCGCCGTGATCACCGGCCATATGGCAAAAAAGGAGATCCGGCAGAGCAACGGCCTGCTGGGAGGCGACGGCATGGCTACCGCCGGCCTGGTGCTTGGCTATTCCAATCTGGCGCTCGGTCTGTGCGGATGCCTAGCTTTGATTCTCTTCCCCGCCCTGCTGGTCGGCGTATTCGGTGTTGTGGATCAGATTTTCAATACAGTTCCATAGCATATCTTGCAGGTGTCATCCGCAGAAAACTACCTGATATAATCGGCGCATTGTAGCAAGTCATTCTGTCATTGTCTGGAGGAACCCATGGAAACACCCCCTTACGCCCCCCTGCCGGAAGAGCCCAAGAAGAGCAATACCACCCTGATCATTGCCGTTGTCACCGTTGTTGTTCTGTGTTGTTGCTGTATTACGCTGGGCCTGCTTTGGCAGTATGGCGATGCCCTGATGAACTCCTTCTAATCCAATTTCAAGACCCTTCAGCCTCCGGTTTCATCCCGGAGGTTTGTCGTTTAAAAACAGATTTTTCAGTTCCTTCAATCCATTCAGCGCGCCGTGCCTCCATTCCTCACTCAGCTGCAGCGATTCGAATTCATCCTCATCGAGAACTGTCTGTTCCCCGCTCAGTGATACCCATAAGTCAAGGGCGAGATCCACATAGGAGACCAGGCCATCCTCAAAGACAGCCGGCAGACCGATATTGCAGTACCAGCCCTTGACCTGTTCATCGTCCCGGTCATGGATGACAAAGATGTTATACCAGCGGTCTGAATAATAATATTCGACAAAACGATCCCCCTTTTTAAAGACAACATCCATGAACGGCATATCGGCGCGATCGAAAAGAGCTTCAAGGATGATCGAGCGCTCGTCGCGCTGCAGGATCACACCTTCGTACTCATGTTTTACTTCCCCTTCGGGATTTTTCTTTTGTACCTTTATCTTCATGACAGACACTCGATCCTGACCGGCACCGCAAGCTCCTCCCCAACTTTCGGTGCACGCTGAACATAGACATAGAACCCATTCTCCAGCGTTACCTTGAAACGATCCTGCTGGAAGATCACATCACTGACAACCCCTCGAATGGTATTCGCTTCCTGCTCCGCCGGCAGAGGCCGCGCCAGCACGTGGACGGCTTCTCCCGTTTGGTGTGGATGCTCACATGCAATATTGAAAACACCATACCGCGTTTCCACTTTCCTGGTTCCGTCCAGCACTCTTCCCTCGAACACGAGGCCCAGCCCCAGGAAGCGGGCTACAAATGCCGTCTGCGGATCCGCCCAGACGTCCACAGGGCTTCCCTGGCGTACGATCTTTCCATCATGCAGGATCAGGACCCGGTCGGCGATGGCGAACGCCTCCTCCTGATCGTGGGTGACATAGACGGCAGGTATGGTGGTTTGGTGCAAAATTTTCCTCAATTCCTGCAGCAGATCCTCTCGCAAGGTCCTGTCCAGGGCGCCCAGCGGCTCATCGAACATCAACAACCGCGGTCGGGTGGCCAGCGCCCGGGCCAGCGCCACACGCTGCTGCTCGCCGCCGGATAGATCGGTCACCTGCCTTTCCTCAAAACTGCTCAAATTGACCATCTCCAGTGAATTGACTACACGCTCCTTAATTTCTGTCTCCGGCAAGCGCCTCATTTTTAGACCGAAGGCAACATTTTCCCGGACGCGTAGATGTGGAAACAGCGCGTAATCCTGAAAGACCAGGCCAAAATCCCGGAGATGAGGCGGCAGCTTGGTGATGTCAATCCCATTAAACGATACAGTCCCCGAATCCGCATCCTCCAGACCGGCGATGATCCGCAAAAGTGTCGATTTTCCACTCCCGGAAGCACCCAGAAGGCAGATCGTCTCACCGGTGTCCACCTGGAATGAAATATCGTTGAGCAGCAGCCTGCCTTCATAGGTCTTGAAGATATGTTGGACGTCGAGCATCAGAATTCTCCGGTGCCGGGGAGGCGCAGTTTTTCGATCAATAGAATGCCGAGCAGGGTAAGCAGCATCAGCAGTGTTGCCATCGCCATCGCCTGGCCATAGTTAAGACCGCCAGGCTGTGATAGAAAGCGCTCGATGGCCACAGGCAGCGTCGGGTATTCGGGGCGCGAGATCAATAGAGTAGCACCGAACTCGCCCAGGGAAATGGTGAAGGCAAAGATCCCGGCCGTCAGGGTGGCGCGGCGCAGGATGGGTACGTCGATGTTTTTCCACACTTCGAGCGGCGATGCCCCCAGGGTTGCGGCCGCCTCCCGTATCCGTTCAGGAATGGATGCAATGGCCGGCTGCAACGATCGAATAACGAAGGGCAGTGCCACCAGGGTATGGGCAAACGGTACCAGCCAGGGAGAGCTCAGCCAGGCGCCGTAGGAGATAATAAATCCCAGCCCCAGCATGACGGCCGATGAACCGAGCGGGAGGATGATCAGCGGGTCGAGAATTTTTTCCAGGCGCGTGGGTCTTGCCAGAGCCAGCGCGGCGGGAAAGCCCAGAAGCAGTGAAAGTGCGACCGTTGCTCCTGCATATCCCAGGGAGTTGGCCGTCGCCTGGATCGGCGGGACATAAAA
>DASUOS010000177.1:0-3664 GCA_036276515.1 Anaerolineales bacterium
TGGAGTGGGTGTGGGTGAAGCTGGATCATTCGGCGTATCATCCTCTGTAGGCACGAACGTGCCGATCGCGGTCAGGAAAACAGGAGTGGATGGTGTGGAAGTAACCAGGGGACTGCTGGCCGGAATCAGCGGGCATTCCTGTAAGGCAACCGGGAACTGCAGACAATTCGTATTATCGGAGCAGACGTTCAAATTGAAAGACGTTTGCTGAGCGCCGCGGCAGATCAGGATACGCTGGCCGTTCACCACATTGGCCGTAAAGCATGTAACAGGTGAGGTCGAGACGACATCGAAATAAGCGTATTCTGGAAAGACCAGAACGGCATGCGTTTCATCCTCCACACAGAACTGGCATTGCATGGAAACCACGTTCTCACCGGTGATTGGGATGAGAGGCGTGGTGGATGTGTCCGTGGCTGTCGGCGGTACAGTGCTTGTAAAGACGGACGTAGAGGATGGTACAGATTCATTGGGCAGAATGGTCCCAACCAGTGTGGGAGACGTTTCTTGCAATGCACCACAAGCGGAAATTAAAAAGGTCAAGATCAGGCCGCAGGCCAGAAAAGAGCGCGACAGGTTCTTCATCAGAATGATTCTCCAATCAGCAGGCATGCTTCGTTATTGGTCATTGCTAACACTCTCCACGAGAGTCGCCGTGTCTGCTGTGCTCATTCTGCCAGGCTGACAGGCTGACAGTCATTGTTTTTTGATTTTCCGGATTACCAGGCGGGATATGGCAGATAACGATATCGCCTCCCTGTTCCCCGCCCCCTCCACCGCCTTGTGTCGGCACAGGCGGTGGAGGGAGAAGTTCATCCGTTGGTAGAGGCAGGTCAGTTGGAACAACCGGGGGATGTAATGTGGGTATCACGGGACCGCTCCCTGGTGGAGGTGGATTGGAATTTTGGTTACCGGATGGGCTCACCGGGGTCAGGAAGACCGGTGAGGAAGGCGTAGAAGCGCCCAGCGGAGCGCCACCCGGCAGAAGTAAGCAGGGCTCCAGAACAACCGGGAACTGCAGGCAGTTGGTACTGTCTGAGCAGATATTCAGGGAGAAGGAAGTCGACTGGGCGCCCCGGCAGAGCAGGATACGCCTGCCGTTGACAATGTTTGCCGTGATACAGCGAACCGGTGTGGACGAGACCACATCAAAGTAGGCGTATTCAGGAAGGGCCAGAACGACATGGGTTTCATCGTTAACACAGAACTGGCACTGGATCGATGCGGCATTCTCACCGGTAATGGGAATTATCGCCATGCCTGTAGATTGAGCGTCATGGGCGGAGCCGGCTTGAGATGATTGCGCAAACTCATCCGAATGGACTTCTTCCACCGGCGTGGGGGTTGATCCACCCAGTGCTCCACAGGCAGAACTCAAAAAAAACAACATGAACGCGCAGACCAGCATCAGGCGCGAATCCCTTTTCATTACACAACTCTCCTCGAAACGGTTCTATAAAAAGCCTTAATGTGACCATGGATCTAAAACCTCCCTTTTCCCCTCCTGTTTGTTTAAAACAAACGAAGGAATAGATGAAAATGTTATAGAGAAAAGGTTACACTTGCCGGGATGGCTGGGATATCGCGCCGGTGATTTTCGGAGGCCGATCCGACCGGGCATTCGCATTGCTCCCATGTTTCCCTACAGAGGAGTGATTGTGCAGACTTGCACATGTTCCAAAGACGGTGCACGCGGGGTATCGGGATTTTAAATCTGCCTGTATCATCTACCAAAAACTGAAAAGCAAGGAGAAGAACATGGAATCAGTCATCCTCATCATTCTTATCGGTCTGGCGGGCGGTGTGGCGGTAGGCTTACAGGGTCCATTGGCAAGCATGATCGGCCAGCGGCTGGGTGTCATGGAAAGCGTATTTATTGTTCATCTGGGTGGTGCAATGATCGCATTGCTGCCACTGCTGTTTTATAGCGGCGGAAAACTTGCACAGTGGAAGCAGCTTCCCTGGTATACGCTTGTTGCAGGAGCATTCGGCCTCATTGTGATTAGCGCGGTCAGTTATATGATCCCCCGGGTGGGGGTTGCCGCGGCAATCGTCACGATTGTGGCGGGCCAGTTGTTGGTCAGCACGATCCTGGATCAATATGGATGGCTGGGAGCGATGGCCCGTCCATTGGACTCGTCCCGGGCGATTGGACTGATTGTTGTCTTCGTGGGAGTATGGCTGACGGTGAAGTGATCCGGGTTTTGAAAAATGGAATTGACACAGACCGATTCAGTGTGATGCCCCCTGGTTTCCTTCCGGTCTAATTTTCTTTCCGATGGGTTTGTGCCGAGTAGAACTCGCGCAGGAACCTTGAAGGGGCCTTCTCCAGCAGTTGCGGCTCGCTGAACCCAGCCCGCGGCGCCAGGGATTGGAAGGTTTCGAAGGACAGCGGGTGCGGTACCCAGGGATTGCCCCAATCCACGTTGTATTCGATGAGCAGCAGTGCTCCATTCCATTTGAGGAACTTGCGAATGTGGCGGAGTAGCTTTTCCTTGTCCCGATAAAAATGAAGTGAGTTCGCCATCAGGATGCCATCCAGCGGCGGCAGGGACAGCGCACCGGTGAAGTCAGCGCGGATTGCGTGGATGTTCTGTGAGGTACCGAAATGTGCCCGGTGCAGCTGCTCCAGTCTGCTGAGTGCGCCGCGGTCACGGTCGATGGCATAGATCTCGGCATTCAATCCGACCAGCTCGCTTAACGCCAGGGTGAACGCGCCGGTCCCTGCTCCGAAATCCGCCCAGGTGCCTCCCTGAGGCAGGTTTGCCGGGCGCAGCAGGTTGACATGGTCGGTGTGATCCATCCGGGAATGGTATCATAAAGCCCGTGAATCCGATCGATTATCTTCATCTGCAGCTGCGGCTGGAGGGGAAAAGCGTCATCGGCAGTACTCTCCTGCGCCAGGTGGAAGAGGTCCCCGGCGAGGAGATGCCTTTGCTGCTCATCGCTCAACTTTCAGAAGGGAAGAGTGTCGCTTACGTCGACGAAGCCCTCAATCCTGGCCTGCAGGAGGAACTGGACAGAAGAGTTCGGAGCGTTCAATTTCCGCAAATCGGCCCGTTACTTGAATTTCTAAACACAGAAAATATTTCATTCGAGGCCAGACACTATAAAACGTATTTGTTTCCAGCACATGCTGCCGTGTTCGCCGATGAAGAAGTAGTCTGCCGTTCCAGGCAGGATCCAAAGGTCCAGGCCTTCGGCTTTGGCGGCTTTGCCGACTGGGTATACGGCATCGAGCGGGGCGGAAAGGTTGTGTCTGCCTGTGTGTCTTCCCGAGAAAATGATTCCTGCGCAGAAGCCTGGGTTTTCACTGACCCTGCATACCGCCACCACGGTCTTGCACAGAAGGTGGTTTGTACCTGGGCGAAGGGATTAATCTCTTCGGGCAGGGTGCCATTCTATAGTCACAAAATGGAAAACAATGCGTCCGCAAGCCTGGCCAGGCGGCTGGGGCTCCCACCTGTTTTTGAAGAGATTGTAGTTGCCAGGCTTGCAGACGGGTGAATGGGGACAGTTAGCAACAGGAGCCGTATCACATCGCTGAAGCTTTTACCGGTTTTAGGCGGGTTTGCGATAACCAGACCAGCGTCACGGCGACCAACCCGGCCAGGGACATGAACAAGGCCTGGAATACCATCCGCTCCGCACCGGCAAACACCGG
>DASUOS010000178.1:0-3643 GCA_036276515.1 Anaerolineales bacterium
CCGCTCGCGGACGAACCGGCTGGATCCCGGCCACCGCGCCATCGTATTACGGCAGATCGAGCAGTGGGAACAGGATGGGCTGATCGAAACCGAGCGGGCGGAGGTGATCAGGAGCCGCTACAACTTCGACGTCAAACCGGCTCCGTCCGGACCTTCACCTGCACCCGTTATCGAAACAACAGACGCACCTCCGCCGCCAATCCCGGCCGGCCCGCCGCCGTCCCTGACTCAAACTCTGCTCAGCGAAGCGAGCATCAAGATCTACCTGTACCTGGGAGCGTTCTTCGTCATCGCCGCGGCTCTCATTCTGGCGGCAGTGGTCGAAGCGGCGCGCCTGCCCATTCTGGTCGTGGCGACCCTGGCTTTTGGAGGAGCCGCCCTGCTCCTGCAAAAACGTCTGCCCCAGCCAGGCTTCGCCCTCTTTATCGTTTTTTCATTCCTGCTGCTCATCGATGCCAACGTCCTCGAAGAGACGATCGGACTGGCTGAACCTGGCCTGAGTATCTACTGGACGGTTGTGTTACTGCTCATGGCCGGCATCTGGAGCTTCAGCATCTGGTTCTATGACTCCCGGTTCTTCAGCGCGGTCGCCTTTGGTTCACTCAGCCTGGCATTCTACCGTTTCGCGGCAATTTTCGATACCGAGGCAGAGCTGTATATCTTTCTCGGCCTGCTTGCCTCGCTCGCCGGTCTGGCCGGCGCCTCCCTGCTGCGAAAGTGGAAGAGCCGTGAATTTTCCCTGTTCGTCTTTTGGCTGGCGCAGCTCCAGGCGCTCGGCCTGTTACTCGTTTCCGCCGCGCTCACCATTTTCCACACCTTCGACTCGGATCTGCACGACGGATGGTGGCTGCTCATCGCGCTGACTTGGGTCGCGGCGGCCATCTTCTATTTCTACAGTGACCTGCTCCAGCCGGGCTTTGTCTTCCACTGGATGGCAGCGGCGGCACTCATGCCGTTGCCATGGTTCGTTCTGAAGCCGGTCGAGGCTTCCCAGGCGGGGTACGCGTTTGGGTTCTGGGGGCTGGGCGCGGTCTTCGCTCTGTTCAGCGAGCTCACGGGAAAAGACGGAAGGTACCACAAGCCTCTGCTGTACGGGTCAGTCCCGTTGTTTCTGACCTCCGCTGTCCTGGCACTCTCTGGGGAAAATCCGCTCGTCGCGTTCACGGTCTTTGCCCTGACTGCCCTGCTCTATGCCGCGCTGCATATTCTCCGCCGGCGCTGGTACGTATGGAGTGCGGCGCTGCTGGCCGGGCTTGCTGCCTTCTTCAACTTCTTCCAGCTGCCGGCTATCAAGGCACTTGAAATCCCATACGTTTACCAGTTCCTGATCGCCTGCCTGGTTCTCCTCGTTCCGGAGCTGTTCGCAGGAACCCCACTATCGTGGAAGGAAACCACTCGCTGGCCCGCTGTGCTGCTGGGCATCATTGTTCTGCTGCCCGGAGTGGGTCTGGCGCTGGTCGAGCTGGATCATGCAGGACGGAGCGCGATTGTTCTCATCGTCTATGCCATCCTGTTCACGCTCCACGGACTGCAAAGCAAGCAGGAATGGCTGGGCTATTTCGCGGCAGCCCTGGAATCGCTTGCCGTTTTATATGCATTGGAACACTTCGATCTCGATTTGTGGCTACCCGCATTGACGATGTTGGCACTGCTGTACTATGCAGGCGGTTTTTTCATGCGGCGTAGTGCGGACGCAATGAAACCCTGGGGTCAAGTGCTGGTCGACAGCGGACTGATCCTTGGATTACTGGTTTCCATCGTATCGCTGGTGTTATTCAAGGAGACGAGCGGATGGTATATTGCCCTGATCGCACTTTTGTTCATGGTCGAAGTGTTTTCCCGGCCCCTCGGCTGGCTGGAGCTGCTGGTGGAAAGCCTGCTTACCATTTCCCTGTTTTTGATCCTGCGTGATTTCGAGACAACTGAAATCGGGCCTTTCCTGTTCGGCGCAAGCCTGGTCTGGCTGGGCGGCGATTTGATCTTCGGCCGCCTCATCCAGGAAAAGCGCCTCCACAGGCCGGTCACACAGGGCGCCGGCTTTGCGCTTGCGTTTTTTGCGTCTGCCGCCATCTGGAGTCAATTCGAACCCGTTCCAGCTGCGATCTACTTTTCCATATATGCCCTGTTCTTTGCCTTTTATGCGTTTGTTCGACGTGAGCCAGACCTGGGATATTTCGCGGCAGGCTTTCTTCCCCTGGCCGTGATCCAATTCTGCGCGGCTCTGGATTTCGAAAAATGGGTCTTTCCACTCATCGCCGTTGCCCTTGTATATTACGTGACGGGTTTTAGGATGAGGAGGTCTGAGAAGGCGGATGAATGGGATCGGACGCTATTGAACAGCGGCCTGGCACTCGGAGCCCTGACGTCCCTGGCTGCGCCGTTCCAGGGTGGTCTGGCTGCCTCCATACCCGTTGCCATCGCGGCGACGCTCTTTGCGTCGGAGGCCCTGGACAGGCGCAACGCCTGGTGGGCCCTGCCGGCCAACGCACTGTATCTCCTGTCTTATTTTATGATCCTGGTGGAACTGGATGTGGACGAGCCACAGTTCTATTCCATAGGTGCAGCCCTGCTCGGAATGCTGATGCACTACCTGCTGACACGCGCCGGCAGCAAAACAGGCGCTTTTATTGCCGGGATGCTCTCACAGATGGTCCTGCTGGGCACGACGTACATTCAAATGCTGTCTACCGAAAGACTGTCCTTTTTCTTTGTGTTGTTTGCCCAGTCCATGGCGGTGCTCGTCTATGGATTGATCCAGCGCTCGCGCAGCCTGGTGATCACGCCCATTGTCTTTGCCGTGGTGGGCGTGGTGACGGTTGTTTACAGCGCGCTGAAAGGCCTGGGGCCGGTGATCCTGATCGGCTCGACCGGCGTCCTGCTGCTCATGGCCGGAATTGTGGCTGTGCTGATGAGAGAGAGGATTACAAAGTTGGGGGAACAGTTGAGCGATTGGAGGCCGTAAGGCTGCAGCCTTTCGCCGTAAGCGCTATTATCCCCAGACCGCTTCCACAAGGCCTGGCAGGATCTCCCCCGATTTCCCATGAAGCACATAATCTGCCCTGGAGGTCAGCGGTGTTGGCTCGGCATTGACCTCCACCACCAGCGCGCCGCGGTTATGGGCGGCAAAAGCCAGCGACGCGGCGGGCTGGACGACTCCTGACGTGCCGATCGAAAAGAAGACATCACAGGCTCGCGCCGCCTCGACCGCTGCTTCGAGCTGGTCGCGCGGCAGTGACTCGCCGAACCAGACCACGTCCGGACGTAGTAGACCTTCACATTCCCGGCAGCGCGGAACGGCTTCGGTATCGTCATCCCAGGTTTCCGTGAATGTATAACAATCTGCACAACGCACTCGCTGGATGTTGCCGTGCAGCTCCAGCAGGTTCTGGCTGCCGGCCATGCGGTGCAGGCCATCCACGTTCTGGGTGATCAGGATAAATTCGGGGACGCGTTTTTCGACCTGGACCAGGGCATAATGGCCGGGATTGGGGCGCACCGCTTTGACAGCTTCCCGCCTCCAGGCGTACCAGTCCCAGACCAGTTTGGGGTCGCGGCGAAAGGCTTCCGGGGAGGCCAGCTCCTCGGGCCGGTACTGCGCCCACAGCCCCGTCTGCGCGTCGCGGAAGGTGCGCAGTCCGCTTTC
>DASUOS010000179.1:0-10351 GCA_036276515.1 Anaerolineales bacterium
CCCCATCCACCGAAGCGGGCAGGACGAGGTCGCTGCGCCCGGCTTCGTCGAGCAGTGCCTGAGCTTTGGCGCGGTCAAGTGTCATGCTGAATGCTGCGGCGCTGGTGACGTTGATCTGGCTGGGCGTCATGCCGGCGGGGATGCGTACGTCGAAGCCCGCCAGCTGGCTGGCCTCTTCGGCGCTGGCTGCCGCGACCGGCTCACCCGGCTCCTGCTGCATGTCAACGGAATCGGAGATCAGCTCCGTGAACCGGTTGCCGAGGGCACCGTCGCCGGTCAGCTGCTCCAAACCTGTGAAGTCCACAGACACCACCTGCACCTGCTGGACGCGGAACAGGTTCAACAGTTCACCGGCCAGGGCGCGTGTGCCCGGAAAGGCCAGGATGAGCGCCAGAAGCACCAGCGCTACCGATCCAAAACGGACGAGTGGAAGTGAAAACCACCTTTTAGTCATAGAAGTCTCCTTTTGTTGCTTAAGTTGTTTAGAAAATCGCCCCCATGCTTTCTGGGGTGAGGGTCCAGCCTGCTCCTGGGGAGCCAGGAAGGCAAGCAGGCGTCCCGCTTCGAGATGCTTTGCCTGCAGTTGGCGCTGGCGTGCCTGGCAGTCCGGGCATTTCTCGATATGGTGGAGCAGATGGGTGTCCAATTCGCCATCGAGAGCAGCCCGCAATTCGCCGTCGGTCAAGTGTTTTTGCATCATTCCTCCTGTACCAGAGCACGATATTGCTTTTCGAATTCTCGCTCGGCACGCACCAGCAGGGGCCCGATCGAGGCCGGTGCCAGGTCAAGCGCCTCGGCGATTTCCTTGTAGGAGAGCCCGGAATGGCGCAGGATCAAGAGCTGCGACTGGCGTTCGCTCATTTTAGAGAGCGTGAGCCGGACCTGTTGGCGTTCCTCCTGCCGGGCCAGGATCTCCGCTGGAGAGGAGTGTTCCGCCTCTTCCAGGGCATATCTCCCCGCCGTCAGTTCATAATGCTCCCGGCGTTTCCAGCGGCGGATGGAGTTCAGTCCAAGGTGGGTCGCAACCCGGTACAGCCATCCACCCGGATGTAGTCCATCCGTCTGTTTCTCGGTCTGGCGGTACAGGCGCAGGAAGGCTTCCAGCGCCAGGTCCTCGGCCTCAGCCGGATCGCCGACCAGGCGGTGGACGACGCGGTACACGGCCGGCCAATGCTCCAGGAACAGACGTTCGAACTCCATAGAGCGGTATACATCCTGCGCTTCTGTTTTAATACGCTTCATCGAGCCAATCATACTCTGGTGGAGCCAAACGTTCTCATGAGAATTTGTTCCATGATGTTAACCCCTCTCGGACGAAAAATAGGACAGTGTATCCCGTTGTTTAAAAGTTGACGCTGCCATTGGAACATTTTCGTATTATCATTGGCCCAGCCATGTTCCAATCGGACCTGTTCAACGCTTCGAAATACAACTCGCTCGATGAAGTGATTGCCGCACTGCGGGGGATGACCGATGATCCGCTTGCCGGCGCAGGGACGAATATCGTGATCAGCCGCGGCAACCCGCACGCCAGGCTCCTGCTCATTGGAGAGGCGCCCGGGCCGCAGGAAAACATCAAAGGCAAGCCGTTTGTGGGACCGGCCGGGCAGATGCTCGATAAGATCCTGCAGGCCGGCGGGTTCGACCCCGAACAGGATGTGTACATCACCAACTCGGTCTTCCGCATGCCGCCGGGCTCGGATGGCAAGCCGTTTCGCAAGCCCAGCGATGCGGAAGTGGATTACTACCGGCCGTTCGTATTCGAGATCATCCGCCTGGTCGCTCCGGTTGTGATCCTGCTGACGGGGAACGTGGCCTGCCAGTCGGTGCTGCGCAAGACGGGTATCACCAGCCTGCGCGGCCAATGGACCCAGATGGGTGAGCGCTGGCTCATGCCGATCTTCCATCCCTCCTAGTTGTTAAGAAATCCTTCGCGCGAGCCTGGCTCCCCCAAGGCTTTGATGTGGGAGGATATCCGCAAAGCGCGCCAGAAGTATGATGAGCTGGTGGCTAGTTCCTGAAATCATCCAGGATGCGGTTCGCAGCCAGACGCCCGGAGACCATGGCGGTTGGCATCCCGGTGCCGGGGTGCGTGCTTGCTCCGACGAAATACAGATTGTGATAGCGGGAATGACGGTTATGAGGGCGGAAATATCCCAGCTGCGTCAGGTTGTGACACAGCCCGTGTGTGGAACCCTTCATTAAGTTATAGCGTTTGCGCCAGGAGAGCGGCGTAAAGTTCACTTCGAATTTGATGTGCTCCTCCAGGTCGCCGATCCCCAGAGCCGCCAGGCGGCGGAAGACATGCTGGCGCGCCTTATCCCGGATCTCGGCCCAGTCCTGTTCGCCGTTCTCGCTCATGTGTCCCACCGGGACGATGCCGATGACAGTATCCTGTCCATCCGGCGCCATGGATGGGTCGAGCCGGGCCGGGGCGTGGACGTATAAGCTGGGATTGGCCGGCAGGTCCAGGTCCCGGATGATCGAGTCGAAGTTGGCGCTGTAATCGTCCGCCAGGAAGAGTGTATGCGGGGGAAGTTCCTTGTATGGCCTGTCCACTCCCCAGAAGAAGCTGATAACCGAGCAGGAGAACCGCTTGCGAGCAAGTTGTTTGGCCTGGCCGTCCTCCGGCAGCAGATCGTTGTACACGTACGGCAGGTCGGCGTTGGCCAGCACAGCATCGGCCTGGATGTACCGGCCGTCGCTCAGTACGACGCCGCGGGTTTGCTGTCCCTTCACATCGATCCGCGCCACTGCGGCGTTGAACTCGAAATCCACCCCCGCGGCGCGCGCCAGTTCAACAAGCGCCTCGACAATGGAGTACATTCCGCCGTTCGGATACCAGACACCATGCGCCAGCTCGGTGTAGGGCATCATCGAAAATGTGGCCGGCGCCTCGAATGGGCTCAGCCCCATGTACACATCCTGGAAGGTGAACGCCGACTTCAAACGCGGGTCATCGAAGTAGGCTGACATGTTGCGGTAGTGATTGGCAAGCGGCTTCAATTGGCGGAGCAGCGGGAGATGGCTGAGCTTGAAAAAATCGGATGCCTTGCGGAAATCGCGGTTGACCAGCTTCTCGATCCCTACGTGGTAATGACGATGTCCCTCTTCCATATAGCGCAGCAGGCCGGGAAAACTGCCTGGCTCGAACGCTTCGAGCTGTTCCTGCATGGATTTCATATCGGACGTCAGCGCCAGCTTGCTGCCGTCATCAAAGACCAGGTGATACGTCGGATCGACTCGCTGCAGGTCGAGGAGCTCACGCATCGAGGCTCCCAATTGGGCGAACTCTGCCTCATATAAAAGAGGCATCACAAGCAGGGTGGGACCGGTGTCGAAGTGGTGGCCGTCGCGGCTGAAGCGATCGCAGCGTCCGCCCGGGCGCGAGTTCTTTTCCAGGACGGTTACTTTCACACCGTTTTTCGCCAGGTGACTAGCCGCAGTGATCCCACCCATCCCTGCCCCGATAACGATCACAGACCGGGGTTTCATAATTTCCTCATGGGCTGAGGTACGCCGGGCTGCTGCAGAACCTTCTGTTCCCGCACATGGAGAAGCGCTGACAGCGTGGACAGCCCCATTTGCAGCCCGGTTCCAAGGCTTTTACGTTCGCTGTACTCGGGGCGCAGGAGATAATCCTCCTCCTCGAATGTGTCCAGCAGCCACTCGAAGCGGGCGGTGTATGCATATCCTGCCAGACGACAGCGCAGATTTTCCACACGGGAGAGATAATCGCGTCCGGCCCGGAAGTAGCTGCGTGCCAGCTGGACCCGGGTGCGGACCCATTCTCTACAGGCCTTGCTATACATATATTTCGGGAGCATCCGGTCGGATGCCAGGGCTTCGCGCGGGATGTTGTAGTAGCCTGCCTGCAGATCGTCGAAGGTATCTCTCAACATATGGGTGATGTGGGCGGCTGTCACTGCCAGGTAGCGGGTTTCATCATGGGGGGAGTAGCCTCCATTCCCGATAAAATAATGCATGGCTTCTGTCACAGCGCTGGCGAGCCAGCGGGTGTACTCATTCAGCTCAAACTGTGAGATCAACCGGCCGCGGCGCCGGGCATCGAAGTCCATGACCTTCATCATGTTGCGCAGATAGATCTGCAGGCCGCTGTCTTTTTCACCATCCTGCCGGATCAGCTCGACCAGCATCGCTTCTTCTGGATTGGTGCCGTTGGGAAGCTCGCCCCGATAGCACTTCTCGAGCAAAGACTTTTGCCGCTCGAGGAAAGCGTGTCTCTCGGAGGCAGGCATCGTACCTGCATCGAGCGTATCGTCCACCCAGCGGAAGTAGGCATAGGCACGGTAGGCGTTCTCAACCCGGTTTGAATCCACCAGGAAGTGGATCGTGTAATAGGTCTGGCTGCTGGCGTCTTTGGTGATCGACTGGGCAAGTTTTCGTTGAGAGTAAAGTTGTGTCATCATCTTTTTCTACGCAGGAGGTATATTGACGTTTCTGTTGCCTGAATGATACATGCAGGCGAAAAACGACTCCCCCGTCGCCGGGGGAGTCTTAAACTGGTCAGATGGACAGGTTCAGGGAGGCGCTATTTCTTGTTTTTGCGGGAAATGCTTACGCCTACGGCGACCGCAAGGATAAAAATCACTGCGATTGTGACACCGGTTTCCATGTTCGTGCTCCTTTCACTTTTCGTTTTGATAAGTCTCTGCAAGCACCCGATTGATCATGACATCCACGAACTGGTGCAGGTTGCTGCCGTCCAGCCCATGGCCGCCCTCCAGCCATGTCAATTCCTTGCGGGGGGCGTCCAGAACATTGTAGTACTCCTCGACGATGGTGTACATCGCGTTCACATCGTTGCGCCCGGCGAAGAGGTAGACCGGTACCTCAAGCTTCGGCGCCTGAGTGATGAAATCCAGGTCCGCCAATTGGGGATAAACGACATTGAAGGACTCCATGAGACCGAGGGTATGGTTGATCTTATCCACATAGCCATACTCGGGAGCCATAAAGGGGATGATGGGGACGATCACGGAAAGCTTAGGCGCTCCCATGTACACATTCAGCTCGTCCAGGTAGGCTGCGTATTTGCCGACGACATTCTCCCCGGTATAAGGCGGGGGACCGTTGCGGCGTAGGGTTTCCAGCGTTCTCGTGTCGCCTTTTTGTGCGACGTAGTCAAGCGCCAGTTCGTAGCCCTGAATGTCGTTTTCGGTCGTGTTGACCATTTGCCCGTTGCCGATGTAGGCATGGAAAAGTTCAGGGTGCTGCTGGACCAGGTTCACACCGATGATGCTCGACCATGAAACGCCGTAGACGTAGATCTTTTCCTGGTGGAAGCGCTCGCGCAGGTAGAGCGTGAGCGCATAGGCATCATCGACAAAACGCTGGGGAGTGAGGGTCTCGATCGGAAGAGCTTTGTAGGATTTGCCTGTGCCGGGCTCATCCCAGGCGACGACCACAAAATCCTTCTCGAGCGGCTCGAACAGGGACCGGGTGGCGAATCCGCCTCCGCCCGGGCCTCCCATGCCCAGGTGGAGCAGGATTGGCCTGGTTGCATCGTGACCGCGGATCGTGATCCATTGCTCGGTCCCGTTGATCTCGATTTTTTCGAGTGTAGCGATCGAACCCGGGACCCGCTGTCCGTTGGCATCCCGGATCGGCGGGGTGGCAGCAAAGATCTGCGATGCCACAACCGCGAGCACACTCACAAGGATAAAACCTGCGAAAACCACGGTTGTGCTCAAAGAGACAAGATCAAAACGGAACTGCAGGATGATCAAGGCCACGTCCACTGCGGCAAGCAGAACGAAAACCCAGGCCGGTACCGCCGTTGTGAACGGCAGGAGGATCACCGGCAGGCCCACCAGGAGTGCGATTATTAATCCCAGGATGCGCCCAAGTACCAGAACGGACTTATGGGCAGCCTTTCGCAAGCGGATGGCTTGGGGGATGGATTGGCTGTGTGAATGGGTTGTGTTCAAAATACTCATTGTTTCTCCTATGATGATTTCCTTCCAGTCATCATGATAAACGGGAGAAAACAAAGACTCCACCGCCTGTGAGGCAGTCTTTTCCTGGTCCAACGGATAGGGGCAGGCATCGTGTATCCAGCAGCCTTTCTGTTATGGTTTGGATATTTTGGGGTGATATACTCCTGGTTGTAACCTACCCTCTGTCATTTCGTCCTGATTGCAGGAACTTGTGGTGTGGGCTTAGCAATACAACGGCAACTTCTCGGGCTCCTGGCTCGTTTTTTAATTCAGCCGGTTCTGAGTTTGTGATTTCAGGGCATTATTCATATTATCCCTTGAATTCCGGGTGAAATTGCTTCCATTATCCCGGTTTCACCGGCCGAATCCGTATCGCTGTTCATGGCAGGCGAGTCCGTTACTGGGATTTGATGCTTTCGTATGTCGGAGGGGCGGAGCGCGCCAGGTGTACGCCAGACACTGGCCAGAGACTGCCCAAACATTAGCCATCCTCGTTCTTTCTACCGGGCAGTCAAAAGGACAAATTATCATGAAAATTTTGATGCTGTCCCCCCAGCCTTTCTTCGAGCCGCGTGGTACTCCCATCAGCGTGTACCAGCGCCTGGAAGCTCTCTCCGCGCTGGGGCATCATATCGATCTGATCACCTACCACGTTGGCAAGGATGTGGACTTCCCGAACGTCAAGATCCACAGAGTCCGAAACATCAAACGGATCCAGCATGTGCGTATTGGCCCCTCCCGGGCGAAGATCCTGCTGGATACATTGATGGTTTTCAAAGCCATACGGATGCTGATGACAAAGCGGTACGATGTGATCCACTCGCATGAAGAGGCAGGATTCTTTGGGGTTTTGCTTGCCAAGGTCTTCCGGACACGCCATCTGTACGATATGCACTCCGTCCTTTCGAAGCAGCTGGGGAACTTCGATTTTGGCAATACGCCGTTTTTCGTCCGGGTTTTCGAAGCGCTTGAGAAGATGGTGCTCAAGAGATCCAATGCTGTGATCAACGTTGGAGCGGATCTGGACGAGTATGTCAGGTCGGTGGATCCGGCGATCAAGCGGATCACGATCGAAAATGTTGCCCTGCATGCTTATCAAACCCCGATCGAGCCCCAGGCATTAACAGAGCTGTCAGAAAAATTAAACCTGCATGGCCGGATTCCAATCCTGTATACCGGAACCTATGAACGCTACCAGGGCCTGGATATGGTCCTGGACTGTGTGGATAAAGTTGTAAAGCAGGTTCCCGAAGTCATTTTTATTTTTGTGGGCGCGAAGGTCTACCAGGCGCAGGAATGGACGGAAAAGGCTGAAGCCAGGGGGCTGGAAAACCACACCCTGTTCCTGAATGTTGTATCGCCTGAAGATTCCATGGTGTTCCTGGCGTATGCCTCCATCCTTATCTCGCCGCGCCTGAATGGCACCACCGTTCCCCTGAAGATCTACAGCTATCTTCATGCTGGCAAACCCATCGTGGCGACGAATATCGATGCTCATACTCAGGTGTTGACCGAAGATACTGCCATGCTGGTTGATCCAAATCAGGATGCCTTTGCCGAAGGTATCCTGAAGCTGTTGGCGGATCCCGAGCTAGCCCGGTGCAAGGGAGAAAACGCTCATCGCCTTGCCCAGGAAAAATTTAATTACCAGAATTACATGATGAAGGTCAACAAGATTTACAAGACCATCGAAAACGGCGTGGCCTTACAGCTGCCGTCGGTGCCCCAGGAATAATTCCATGTGCGGGATTTGCGGTGTAATTTCCTTCGAGCCGGATCATAGTATCGATCGATCGATCCTGCAAAAGATGAACAATACGATTCGTCACCGCGGGCCGGATGACGAAGGATACTATCAGGATCCCCGGGCTTCCCTGGGCATGCGCCGTTTAAGCATCATTGACCTGTTCACCGGGCACCAGCCGATTTCGAATGAAAGTGGAGATATCTGGGTCATTTATAACGGGGAGATCTACAACTTCCAGCCTGTGCGCGCCGAGCTCGAAACACGCGGGCACCGGTTCAAAACCCAGACCGATACCGAGATCATTGTCCATGCCTATGAGGAATACGGGGATGATTGCGTCAATCATTTCAACGGCATGTTCGCACTGGCGCTGTGGGACGCCCGCCGCTGCCGGCTGCTGCTGGCGCGCGACCACATGGGCATCAAGCCGCTCTACTACTGGGTCGGCCCGGACAGACTGGTATTTGGGTCCGAGCTCAAGGCCCTGGCGGCTCACCCGGATGTGCCCCGGCAGGTCAATCTTGCTGCGATCGACCTGTTTCTGTCCCTCGAATACATCCCCTCGCCCCTGACGATTTATGAGGATGTGTTCAAGCTCCCGCCAGGACACCTGCTGGTGCTGGAGAACGGGAGGACGAAGCTCTCGCCGTTTTGGGACGTGCCGCTGGAGCCCATCGGGCAGAGTGGGGACGAATGTGCTGAGATCCTTGCCGGCCTGATGAAGGAAGCGGTCCGCATGCGCCTGATCAGTGATGTACCGCTTGGCGCCTTCCTGAGCGGTGGGATCGATTCGAGTGGCGTAGTCGGTTATATGAGCCAGCTCAGCTCGACGCCGGTCGAAACGTTCTCGATCGGGTTTCAGGATGCCACCTACAATGAGCTGCCTTATGCAGAAGCGGTCGCCCGCCATTTTGGCACCCACCATCGCTTCGAAGTTCTCAACCCGGATGTGGCCAGCCTCGCCGAGCAGCTGGTGCAGCATCACGATGAGCCGTTTGCGGATACCTCCATTTTCCCAACGTATTTGGTCTCGAAGCTTGCCAGGCAGCATGTGAAGGTTGCCCTGTCCGGCGATGGCGGGGATGAATTGTTCGCAGGATACGATACGTATGTTGCCGAACGGTTGAGCCGCTATTACAGCAAGCTTCCGGGTGTGATGCGCACGAGCCTCATGCCGGCCTTTGCCAGCATGCTTCCGCCTCAGCCTGCCAAAAAGGGGACCATCAATAAAGTCAAGCGCATGATCGAAGGGGCTTCGATGGATCCATCCCTCCAGCATACTCGCTGGATGATCTTCATGAACGAATGGGATAAGGATGCCCTGTACCAGGCCGATCTCAGGAGAACGCTCGCACAGGGATCGACGGCGGCCTTTTTCGAAGATCACTTTCAAAAGGCACGATCCTTCGACCGCCTGGCGCAGCAGCAGTACGTCGATATCAAGACCTACCTGGCCGACGATATCCTGACCAAGGTAGACCGCATGAGCATGGCGGTCTCGCTGGAGGCACGCGTTCCCCTGCTCGATCACCGCATCGCCGAGTTTGCGCTGAACCTGCCGCCGCAGATGAAGTTGGATGGGTCGCGGACCAAGGTCATCCTGCGCCGTGCCCTGAAGAGGCTTGTCCCGGATCTGGTGCTGGAAAAACCCAAAGAGGGATTCAGCATCCCCATGAAACACTGGCTGGGCACATCGCTCAAGCCGTTGATGATGGATCTGCTTTCCACGGAGACCGTGCAAAAGCGGGGCTATTTTCAACCCCGTGTGGTTTCGGCCTGGATCCAGGATCACCTCCAGGGACGGGCCAACCACGCCCATCGCCTGTGGGCACTGATGGTGCTGGAATTGTGGCACCGGGCCTGATCACAGTCCGTATAAATAGTTCAATACTACATGGATCAACACAACTTGATAGCCGACATCACAGCCTATTGGGATTCGCATATCCATGACCTGGCGATCGTGACAAACCCGGTGGGAACGCCGGGTTTTTTCCGCCAGCTGGATGAGTACCGCTACGATAAATTAAACTACCTGCCCCGACTGGTGGACTTTGACTCTTATCGGGGTAAAACGTTGCTGGAAATCGGCTGCGGCGCCGGGGTGGACCTGGTCCGCTTTGCCCGGGCCGGAGCGATCGTCACAGGCGTCGACCTGTCCAGGACTGCCATCGATTTGGCGCGCCAAAACCTTGGCCAGCAGGGCCTGGATGCCAGCCTGCAGATCATGAACGGCGAAGCGTTACAATTCGCCGATGACAGCTTTGACGTTGTCTATGCTCATGGCGTCCTCCAATACACGGCGGATACCGGCAAAATGGTCTCTGAGATCCACCGGGTCCTCCGGCCGGGCGGAGAGGCCATCCTGATGGTTTATAACCGGATATCGTGGTTGAACCTGATGAGGAAGGTTACGAAGGTTCCCCTGGAGCATGAAGATGCTCCGGTGTTGAAGAAATTTTCGATCGCTGAATTCAAGCAATTGTTGAAGCCCTTCAAAAGGTATACAATCATCCCTGAGCGCTTCCCCGTCAGGACGAAACTTCATTCCGGTCTGAAAGCTCGCCTCTTCAATGATGTATTTGTTGGAACGTTCAATAGGATGCCCAGGGCCTGGGTCCGGCCGTTTGGCTGGCACCTGATG
>DASUOS010000180.1:0-16116 GCA_036276515.1 Anaerolineales bacterium
ATTTTCAGGCCTGTATTTCATCAGCCGCGATTACTTCAACCTGTACGACAATACGCCCAAGAATTATCTCGTCATCATCGCCGCCCATGAGACCGCCCACCAGTGGTGGTTCGATGCAGTAGCCAGCGACCAGGCGCTCGAGCCGTGGCTGGACGAGGCGCTGTGCACCTATAGCGAGCGCATCTACTATGAAAAAGTCCATCCAGACCTCGTGGACTGGTGGTGGGGCTACCGCTACTTTGAATTCCAGCAGGCCGGCTTTGTGGATACTTCGATCTACGATGGCGGCGGCCAGCGTCCGTACTGGGACAAGGTGTACCTGACCGGGGCGCGCTTTTTCGAAGACCTGCGCGAGAAAGTGGGCGATGAGATCTTCTTCGCTTTCCTGCGGGACTACTACACTCAATCTGCGGGCGGGTACACGACGGGCGCGGATTTCTTCCGCATTTTTCGTCAGAATACAGCGGCAGATATAACCGATCTGCTGACACAATATTTCAAGAGCACATACTAAATCCCCCGCGCAGCGTGGAGGGGCAGCGGTAGCCTGCCTCGCAGACGAAGTGCGGACATTGCTGAGCACTCGACACCTTCATGAAAACATCTTTTCGACTGGCTCTCCTCGCTCTACTCCTGGTATCTCTTTCCTGCTCGCTGCCCCAGTACCTGCAGTCCGCTCCACCGACGCTAGTGTTCGTCACCGCCAACCCCGAGGGGACGCCCAGCCCCACGCCCTTTCAGCCGCTGATGCCCGGGACAGAAACACCCACCCTGGAAGCTACCTTTACCCCATTGCCGCCCAGCGATACACCTCTCCCCACTCTCGAGCATACCGCCACTCCCCTGGCCTCACCGACGGCGCCCTCTCAATCCGCCCGCACGCAGTACACAATCTATGCCCTGCTCGATTATGACAACCACCAGCTGGCTGCAGATGAAACGATCCGCTATACCAACCAGACCGGCACGACACTGAGTGAGCTGGTGCTGGCTGTGCAGCCAAACCTGCGCGGCGGATTTTCCATCGATAACCTCCTGAAGGACGGCAGCCCGCTGGACTATGATCTCGGGGGTCAATGGCTGACCGTTTATTTGCCCCAGCCCCTGGCCCCCGGCGCCCAGGTCACCCTGGCCATGCGCTTCCGCATCGACATCCCGGTCAAGATCAAGGAGGAGCCGTACGGCTTCGACGTGGACCAGGTCAATTTAACGGACTGGTATCCGTTCGTAGTGCCTTACATCAACGGCTGGGTTTTACACGATCCTTCCCCTTTTGGCGAGCATCTCGTCTACGACGCGGCGGATTTTGATGTCAATATCCGGACCACGGAGCCAGGGATCGTTATCGCCGCCAGCGGTGTGGAAGAACCGAACGGCGAGTGGACGCGCTACCGCATCGAGGGGGCGCGGACGTTTGCCTTTTCCGCCAGCGACCAGTTCCTGATCGTGGATGCGGTCGCAGGCGGCGCGCAGATCCGCTCATACTATTATCCGGGCTATGCCGACCAGGGCGCGGCGATCCTGAATGCGGCTGTCCGAGCCATCGGGCTGTTCGAAGTCCAGTTCGGGCCGTTCCCCTATGGCAGCCTGGCCATTGTCCAGGCGGACCTCAACGATGGGCAGGAATATGATGGATTGGTTTTCCTGGCGACGCGTTTTTACAACGAGTACAACGGCTCGGCGCGCAGCAATCTGGTGGCGATCGGGGTGCATGAGATCGCCCACCAGTGGTGGTTTGGGCTGGTGGGCAACGACCAGGCGCTGGAGCCGTGGCTGGACGAGGCGCTGTGCGTGTACAGCGAGGCACTTTTCTACCAGTATATTTATCCCAACTCGAGCGACTGGTGGTGGAATTTTAGGGTCAACTATTTTGGTCCGACAGGCTGGGTGGATACGAATATCTATGAAAGCGGATCGTTCCGCGGCTATGTCAACGCCGCCTATTTGAACGGCGCCAATTTTATCGAAGTCCTGCATTACCGCATGGGAGATGAAGACTTTTTCCGCTTCCTGAATGACTATACCTCCCGCTACGGACGCGGCCGTGCCACCGCCTATGACTTTTTCGCTGTCGCGCGCCAGAACACCACTGCCGATATCTCGGACCTGGTCAACGCCTACTTTCGAGGAGAGTATTAAGAGACTGTTATTCGTCTTCTTTATCGAAGCGCACCATCGCCGTGAAGGCCACCTTTTCCATGCTGATCGGGCGCAGGATCTCCCACTCGATATCCAGCATGGGCATCAGCAGGTCATCCTTGACTCCCAGCCACAGGACCGGGACATTCCCATCCTTCTCCGCAGCACGTAAGTGGATTTCGATCTTCGCTGGTTCATCGCCATTCCCCCTGACCGACACCTCCGCATAGGCAGGCTGGTTGAAGGCCACGGCGAACTCGGAGCCCTTGATCCCCGCCGGGGCACAGTTCGCAGCCAGCACGGGCTGCTCCCGAAAATCCCGGATGAGGAGTTTGGATTTCTTTGAGCCGATGAAGCAGGTGATCTGGTCTTCACGGCGTGAGTGGATGGGCAGCAGGGCGTCCTGCCCCTGCAGGTGGATATGGACATTTCCCCGGTAGAAACAAGTCTCTGCATTCATAGTAGTCTCCGCAAGTACGTAAATGGTCAGCCCTTCCAATTTAGAACAAATGTTCTAAATTGTCAAGAGCAAAATTAATCCTTACTTATACCCTGGCGGTCCGTGTGGATGCTCCTGTTTCTCGTATAAACCAAAAGGGGAACGTAAACCCTCGCCTCTGGTAGAATTCGGCTTCGTTCGTGTGGAGGCTGTTGAATGGAACTGGAAGAGAGCTTTATCGAAACAAATGGGATCCGTTTGCATGTTGTGCAGGCCGGGCCGAAAAGCGGAGTTCCCGTTCTGCTCCTGCACGGATTTCCGGAAACCTGGCGGTGCTGGATCCGGCAGGTCCCGGCGCTGGTCGAGGCCGGCTTCCGGGTCATCCTCCCTGACCAGCGCGGCTATAACTTAAGCGAAAAGCCCAAAGGGATCAGCAAGTATCACGTCAGTGAGCTGGTCGGGGATACTCTCGGTTTAATCGAGGCTCTTGACTATGAAAAGGTCAACCTGGTAGGACACGATTGGGGCGCCATCGTCGCCTGGAGGATGGCACACAGGCATCCGGAACGCCTGCAGAGGCTGGGCATCCTCAACGTCCCGCACCCGCTCGTCATGCGCCGATTTTTGCTGCGCGACCTGGATCAGATGAGGCGCTCGTGGTATGTGCTCTTCTTCCAGCTGCCCTGGCTGCCCGAGCTGGGCATGCGCGTGAAGGACTGGCGTGGTGCAGTCCTCACCCTGCGTGGCAGTGGGCTGGTCCACACATTCACGAAGGAAGATATCGAGAAATACAAAGACGCCTGGTCGCAGCCGGGCGCGATGACCGCCATGATCAACTGGTACCGGGCGGCTGTCCGGGATCCATTCTGGATTCCAAGCGAGATGCGTATACGCGTTCCCACCCTGATGATGTGGGGGATGAAGGACTTTGCCCTTAGCCACCGCATGGCGCGTCCCAGCCTGGACCATGTGGAAAAGGGAAACCTGATCTTTTTCCCCGAGGCCACCCACTGGGTCCAGCGCGACGCGGCGGAGGAAGTCAACGATTATCTGATCGATTTTTTGCTGGATACGGGGAGCAAGAGCGTCGTGCGCTAGGAGCCCGAGAACTGCTGCGTTAGCCATTCGAAAGCAGCTGCCTGCATAGCCACGTCAAATTTATGCGGACCGGGATAGAACTGTCCGGTATAGGCATCCGGCTTTCCGACGCCGGCATACTGATGTTGCAGACGGGCATGGGCAGCGAGCATCCCCTCTTCGGTAAACAAGTGATCCTGCAGGTCATACTGGACCAGCAAGGGCAGCGGCGCCCGGCAGGCGGCAATATCAGGCCAATCCCCATGGCGGGCCCAGCCAAAGGGGAATAACATCCAGGTATGCGACATGTTGTGGTCCAGCAGTGCCGGGTAGGTGGTCATTAAGCCCACAATGACCGCGGCCCGGATGCTGTTATGAGTAGCGGTCAATAGAGCAGCCCGATTGCCTCCACCTGACAAACCGATGCATCCGATAGATTCAGGATCCACATCCGGGCGGGCAAGCAGATAATTCAAGGCGACGCGGTCCTCGAAGGACACGATCCCAGCCAGGTTTGTGCCCAGGACAGTACAGTATTTTGAGACCCAATGTTCATGGAAATTAGAAGCGAGATTGTAACGCTCGATCTCATTAGTGGAGTCGAAATCCGCCTGAAGGATAGCAGACGTCTTAGGCCCCATCATTTCCAGCATGGTATCGTAAGGAAAACGGCGGCTGCCCCACAGAAAAACATCGTGGACCAGGACAACAAACCCCTGCCGCGCCAGGGCATTGGCATAGGCCCGGCCGCCGTACATCTCCTGGCGAAGGTTATTCAACACCGGCAAGGGACCCTGCGAGCCGTCTGCAATTTTTTCCTTGCCATAATATTTGAAATCGCTGTGGTCATGCAGGGCGACCATCCCCGGCAGAAGTCCCTCCACATCGGCGGGCTTGAGCACGAAGGCATGCGTACGGGGACCGTACCCTACGGACCACGAAACCTCCAGCCCAGCCAAACCGTCCTTTTCCCACTCTGCTTCCACCTTTACTTCCAATGGATTTTCATCAGCCTGGTGGAATCCTAGTACGTCCCTGATCAGGGCCTGCGTTTCCGGGCCGGGAGAGGCCAGGGGGTAAAGGGGCTGTTTCCGGCGCGCTGCAGAAACCAGGTCGCTATATTCACCGAGGTGTCGATAATCATCCGGCATTTTTAGAGGGATTTCACTTGATTCACTGGTTATTAAAACGCTTGATGAAGATCGCCAGGTCATCGCCTTCCATATAGAAGTCCCTGATGGTTGCTTCCAGCTTGTATCCCATGTTGAGGTAGAACGTGCGGGTCGGCTCGTAATGGGAAGTTCCCGACGTTTCGGCGATGATCATCCGCCCGCCGGAATTGCGCGCCGCCTCCTCGCTGGCTGCCAGCAGCCCGCGGCCCACGCCGCCGCGGCGGGCATTGGGATCGACGGCGATCCAGTACAGGTCAAAGACGCCGCTGGTCAGGTCGCGTGGACCGTAGCAGGCAAAGCCCAGGACCCTGTCCTCATCCCGGTCGACGATGAAGTTATAGCCGCAAACGTCCGGGCCCTCCGTCAGATATTCCTCCCAAAGGGCCGCCACGCAGTCGACCTCTTCCTGATTGAAAACACCGGCCCGGGCGGCAATGTCACAAATTTGCGAGCCGTCTGCTTCCGTTGCGACGACAATCATGATATCCATCCTCCAGACTCAAACATGAGAATATCCCAAGACCTTCTCCAAGATCGGCCTTTCCTGCGTTGGAAAGATATGATGGTGAGCGGCCCTGAGACTTCCATTGTCACCGCATTCTCTATTTTCAGCAAGACATTCACTCTGTATAAATTACCTGGTGCCGCATAGTTTGCTTTACTTTTACTTGGGTTTTCAACTTATAACTTACCTTGCGCACGGAGCAGGAATCTAAACCGCGAAGGCGCGAAGATCGCCAGGCTTCTTCTCCCTTCGCGAAGGATAAAGCTTTCTTTGTGTTCTTCGCGTCTTCGCGGTAAAAAACGGCGGCACTACGTAACATCAGTTATAAATCAAAACGGAACGTAAGGTTAATTATGTGACAAGCGGTAAAAACCGCGTTGTTCACCCATTGAACCCAGCCGGCGAAATTCGATATAATGAATTACGCTATAAGGCAGGAAACATTAATAATGATCACACTATGTCAACGGGACCTGAAAGACCGTCAATACCCATGCTGCTCGAAACCCTGAAATCAAAAGCCGTTGAACGCGGACTGCTCAAGCCGGAGCAGGATATCGATCTCGAGAAAGCCTTCCTCCTGGTCCGCGATATGCCCTACACCCGGGCCAGCTCGCGCGACCCTGAAACGATCCTTCAGGAATGGCGCGGCACCTGCTCCGGAAAGCATTACCTGTTGAAAAGCCTGTTTGCCGAGCTGGGTTATCCCTCCCGGTTGATCGCCTGTACGACCGTCACGCACATCGATCCAAAAACAACGCAGGGAAAGCTGCGAAAGCTGCTGGAGCAATCCCAGGGCCGCTTTGTGGATGTGCACAATTACCTGGTCCTCGAGCTGCCCGGTAAGGATATGATCGTCGATGCCACCTGGCCGCTCGCCACCCGGGGCATGGGCACTGTGGTGAACGAGCGTTTTGTCCCGGGTGTGGATCACCAGATTGCCTGTACGCCGCTGCGCACATGGGTCGTCCCCCACAATCGCGACGCCCAGGAATTTAAAACGGAAATATTGAAAGCCAGCTTCACGCCGGAGGAGATTGCCCACCGGGAGGAGTTCATCAGGACCCTGGGTGTGATGACCAACAACCGCTGGATCAAGCTGCTGGTCTGGCTGAAAGGGTGGCTGAAGAGCCCAGCGGACAACAAATAACTTGTAAAGAAAAATCGGATGAGAAGCCGGGTATGCTGTTGGCCTTGGGCTATAATCATGCTACCCATCTTTTCAGCTGTCTCGCCACGGCCAGCCCGGGAGATGGCACAGGTACCTACAATGACCCAAGCTCCCCCTGAATCCTCCAAGATCCTGGAGATCTACCTACTGATCGCCCAGTATCCGATGCTGGCGTCGGATATACGCCGCCGGATGCGCGAGGAGCTCTTTCGCCGGGGGATCATTACGCCCCAGCGCTTCGACGCGGAAGTTAAGGAAAAGGCCATCCAGTCCCAGCAGCGCGAGGGGATCCTGAACGGACTACAGGACGAGAATCCCCAGCAGTGGGAGCTGCGCTGGAGCCGGGTGCGCCGGACGCTGACCGATTTCTACTTCGCCTACAACCTGCCGATCGAGATCCTCTATCAAATCCTGGACCTGCTGCGGACGCCGCAAGCCGACGGCCGGAGCGTCGCGCCGGACCACAGCCTGCCCTTCAACCCCGAGCTTGCCCCCCTGGAGATGGTCCTGAGACAGGCTGAAAAATACGAAGCCCTGCCGGACGGCCAGCGCGCCGCGGTGGATCACCACCTCCAGGAGCTTATCGTCGTCCTGCTCAAAAGCCTGGTCAGCGACCAGCTGGCCTTTATTCACATTGCCAGGCGCTGGTTTACGGCCGCCGATTTCCACATGATCCTGGAGAACCGCATCGGCACCGGAAAAATCGGGGGTAAATCTGCCGGTATGCTGCTGGCTTACAAGATCCTGCAGAACACAGCCCCTGACATTTTCGAGCAGGTTCATCTGCCGCGCTCCTACTTCATCGGCGCGGATGTCTTCTATGATTTCATGGCAGGCAACCAGCTCGAATTCCTCAACCAGAAATACAAGACCGCCGAACAGATCCGCGAGGAATATCCGAAGATCCAGGAGCAATATGCCTCGGCCCGCTTCCCGGAGGAGGTTGCCCATCAGCTGCGAGAGATTCTGCGTGGCGTGGGCAAGACGCCCCTGATCGTCCGCTCCTCCAGCCTGTTGGAGGACAATTTCGGCATGTCCTTTGCGGGAAAATATTTGAGTATTTTCTGTCCGAACCAGGGGACTCTCAAGGAAAATCTGCGTGACCTGACCCGGGCCATCCGCCAGATCTATGCCAGCGTCTTCGGCCCGGATGCGCTGATCTACCGTCGGCGCGTTGGCCTGCTGGATTACGATGAACGGATGGCGATCCTGCTGCAGGAAGTGCATGGGGAGCGGCACCGCCAGTATTATTTCCCGGCGCTGGCCGGTGTTGCCTACAGCTACAGCCCGATCGTCTGGAATACGCGTTTGAAGCGCGAAGACGGCTTCATGCGGCTTGTCATGGGTCTTGGCACGCGCGCGGTCGACCGCATTGCCGGCGATTATCCCCGCATGATCAATCTCAGCCACCCGCAGCTGCGGCCCGATGTGACGCCAAAAGCCATTCGTTACTATTCACAGCATTTTGTCGATGCCCTGGATCTCGAGCAGAATACACTCACCACCGTCCCTGTCGAATCGCTCCTGGGGGCCGATTATCCACCGCTGCGCTGGCTGGTCTCAGTGGACGATGGAGAGACGCTCCACCCGCCTCTCACGATCGGCCGAAGCATGGATCCGAAGCACCTGGTCCTGACCTTTGACGGGCTGCTGCAGCGCGGCGGATTTGTTCCGCTGATGAAAACCATCCTTACTCGCCTCGAACAGCAATACGAACAGCCTGTGGATATTGAATTTGCAGTTTCGCTTGACGTAGCCGGCGATAAACCGAACTTTGCCTTCCACTTGCTGCAATGCCGCCCTCAAAACCAGTGGAATGCGGATAATCGCGAGGTCCAATCCATCCCCACCGACCTGCCCGCCCAGGACAAGATCCTGCTTTGCACACGCATGGTCCCTCAGGGTCGTGTGAGCCAGATCGAATACATCATCCATGTGGATTCGGAAGCGTATTATCGCCTGGAAACGCTCGAGGAGCATGTCGAGGTCGCCCGCTGTATTGGACACCTCAACAGCGCGCTGGAAGGGCATCCATTCCTGTTGCTGGGTCCCGGCCGCTGGGGCTCTTCTGACTCGATGCAGGGGGTGCCTGTCACCTATGCGGATATATTCAATACACGCGCCCTGGTGGAAGTCGCCAGCCATAAGGGCAGCTTCAGCGTCGAGCCCTCCTACGGGACCCATTTCTTCCAGGACCTCGTCGAAACGCAGATCTACCCCCTGGCCGTGTACCCGGAGGAACCCGGCGATCACTTAAACGAGGACTTCATCAGGAAGTCTGAAAACCAGCTGCACAAATTCGTTTCCGAGCAGACCCCGGCCAGCCAATGCGTCAAGGTGATCCACATCCCCACAGAGCGTCCCGGCCATACCCTGGATCTGATCATGGACGGTCAAAGCGGCCTGGGGTACCTGACCCGGTCCAAATCTTAATGCCAGAAGATTAACAAGTGAGCGGGAGAAGGCATCTTCTCCCGCTCACATTTCAAAGAGATCAATTTACCAGTTATGGGTATGGCTGCCGTGCACGTGATCGCCATCCCAGGCTTCCTGGGTGCGTTTGATCGCCCGTTTGGCCGCTTCGGGGTCGAGCAGCTCGGTCTCGTCCCGCAGCTCACTGACCACAACTTCGGGAACAACCTCACCGATCTCGGCGATCAGGGGGGTGTAATCGCTCAGGTAATTCGCGGCAAGATCGGCGGTCTGCTCGTCCATCAGGGCCTGGCCTGTGGTGTGCAGCATGGTATAGCTGATGGCGGTCAGACTCAGCACGGTGTAATCGTCGCGCAGGTTTTTCGAAACCGGATCCGTCCGAATCCTTTCGATCAAAGCGGCTGCCGCCCCAAGCACGGCAGTCACAGCGCTCTTGACCGGAGAAGCGGGGTCGCCTCCCAGGCTTTCCAGATGCCGTTCAAGCCCATTAACATGGCTGCGGGTGGTGGCTTCCAGTCTGTTCACCAGGCGCTGGGCCTCGGGATATTTTGTATAGCGGTCGTCTTTGCTCTGGTTCTCGAGCGCCGGTAAAAGGTGGCGCTCCACTGCCAGCATATCGCTGACGTATTGCTGCAGGGTGTCCTGTCTTTCACTCATGGTTTGTCCTCCAAAATATATATATGGATAAAGATAGCCAGGGCAGGAAAACTCGCCCTGACTACAACTTCTTCGAATGGGTTATGCTGATTAACGACCGGGATGGACACCCTGTTATTAGATTGCCAGGCTTCTTCTCCCTTCGCGAAGAATAAAGCTTTCTTTGTGTTCTTCGCGTCTTCGCGGTAAAAAACGGCGGCACGGCGTAACATCAGTTAATTAGTTCCCGGTTCCAGCTTTACTTACCTTCCATATTCTGGCACCCATCATCGTCTCCCGCGTAGATCATCATGGAGGCGTGTGACCCTATCCCGGTAAATTCCACAAGAATCCACATCAGAGCGGAGCGCTTCATGGGATAATCCATTTGTAAATAAGGATCCAATCAAAAGTGGCCCGATTCTTATCAACAACAACTTAAGGAGCTCTCAAATGATCGAGTGGAATCAATATCATGATCAAGTCCGTAAGGGGATCGCCGAGATCGGGCGCGCCAACCCGGATATTGTCCGCGGCTACCGCATGCTCGGCGAGGCAGGCAGAAAAACGGACCTGCTGGGCGCAAAAACCCGCGAGCTGATCGCCCTGGCGGTGGCTGTCACCGTTCAATGCGATGGCTGTATCGTTGTCCATACCGAGGCGGCCCTCCAGAATGGAGCGACGGAAGAAGAGATCCTCGAAGCGCTGAGCGTGGCTGTGACGGTCAAGGCCGGATCGGCGCTGATCTATTCCACCCGCGCCCTGGATGCGGTTAAAGCCAAGATGGCGCCCTCGGACGATGGACAATAAACGGTCTGTGGAAAAGAGCTGATTGGTATGGAAATCCCCTCCATCATCGACGCCGATATCCACCCCGCGCCGAACCCGGCCCGGGTGGCGGAGCGTTTGCCTGAGCCGTGGCGCAGGCGTTATTTGAGCGGCAACCATGGTCCCGGCTACCTGAACTACTGGAATCCCAACGGCGTTCACCGCGCCGATGCCGTCACCGGGGACGGGGAGCGCATCGAGGGCAGCGCCCTCCATCTTGCCCGGCACTTCTTTGATGTCTACAAGATCGATTACGGCATTCTCAACCCCGAGAACATCCTGAGCATCGGGCTGTCGCCCGAACCCGATTACGCGGCGGCCCAGGCCTCGGCCATCAACGATGTCTTCATCGAGGAGTGGCTGCCCGCGGACCCGCGCTTTCGCTACTCGCTGGCGGTCACGCCCAATGACCCTGAGCTGGCGGCGAAGGAGATCCACCGGCTGGGTGACCGGCCGGGCGTCGTCCAGGTGCTGATGCCAAGCGGGGCGCGCATCCCCTACGGACAGCGTACCTTTCATCCCATCTATGCCGCGGCCGTCGAGCATGGCCTGCCGGTGGCGCTCCACCCGGGGACGGAGGGCGTGGGCATCTCGGGCGCACCGACGGCGGCCGGCTACCCCGGCAGCTACCTGGAATGGCATACCGGCCTGGTGGGCAGCTTCATCGCCCACCTGATCAGCCTGGTGACTGAAGGCGTGTTCATCAAGTTCCCGGAGCTGAAGATCGTGCTGGTCGAGGGCGGCGTGTGCTGGCTGCCGCCGCTCCTCTGGCGGCTGGACAAGAACTGGAAGGCTCTGCGCCAGACGACCCCCTGGCTCGACCGTCCCCCCAGCGAGATCGTCTTCGAGCATGTCCTCCTCACAACCCAGCCGATCGAAGAGCCGGACCGTCCCGAGCACTTCAGGCAGATGCTCGAGATGTTCCCCGCCGGGCGCATGCTGATGTTCTCGAGCGATTTCCCGCACTGGGACGGCGACACACCCGATTTCGCGGCCCGCATCTTCCCTGTGAGCCTTCGAAACCGTGTCATGCATGAAACCGCTCGCGAGCTGTACAGGCTCCCTCTCCAAAGGAGCGCTTCGCGGGAGGTAGAGCGTGGCTAAACAGCGTTATGTTGTGGCCCGTGCCGGGGAGATCCCGCCCGGCGCACGGCGGATCGTGGATCTGGATGGGCAATCGATCGGCGTCTTCAACCTTCAGGGCTGCTACGTGGCCGTGCTGAACGTCTGCCCGCACGAGCTGGCGCCGGTCTGCCTCGGCCGGCTGGGCGGCACCACGCTGCCATCGGCCCCGGGCCAGTGGACCTGGGGACGGGAGGGCGAGATCCTGGCCTGCCCCTGGCATGGCTGGGAATTCGACCTGCTCAGCGGCGCCTGCCTGACCGACAAGCGCCGGCTGCGGATGTATGAGGTGACGGTCGAGGACGACTACATCATTGTCCTGGTTTGATGGCAGGCTCAGGTCGGCAACCCTGCGCCATCTTGCTGTTACTGCAATCCCGCTTCCCGCGCCCGGACAATAGCCTGGGCGCGGTCTGCCACCTGCAGTTTGCTGAAAATATTCGTGATGTGGTTGCGAACCGTCTTGGGGCTGAGAAATAGCTGGTGCGCAATTTCCTGATTGTTCCGTCCCTGCGAGATCAGGCGCAGGACCTCCAGCTCACGCTCTGTCAATTCCTGAAAATCTGTGCCTGGCCGGGGCAATGACGGCTTTGTGCCCAGCTCCTTAAAGTAATTCAACAGCCGCTCAGCAATGGCCGGACCAAACAAGGCCTGGCCCTCTGCCACAGCCCGGATGACGCTCAACACTTCCTGTGGATCGGCGCCCTTCAATAAATATCCCCTGGCGCCGGCACGCATTGCATGGAAGACCGAGGCATCATCTTCGAGCATGGTGAGCATGACGATCCGGGTTTGCGGCTGTTTTTCCAGGATTCGGGCAGTCGCCTGGATGCCATTCAGGCCCGGCATGTTGATATCCATCAGGATCACATCGGGCTGCAGTTCCTCGCATTTCTCGATCGTAGTCTCTCCGTCTTCGGCCTCACCGACAATTTCGATATCATCTGTAATGGCAAGCAGGGCTTTGATACCCTCTCGAAATAATCTATGGTCGTCGGCGATCATCAATTTGATAGGGGTCATTCGGTTCACCTCTTTAAGAAGAGAGCGGCAGCCTGGCGGTAATGCACGTACCATGAGGCTGGATCGATTCGACATCCAGCCTGCCTCCAATCTCCTGGGCGCGCGCCCGCATCGAGCGCAGCCCTACACCGGAGCGGTATTCCTTTGGCATCCCAACACCATCGTCCTGAATCGAGATAACCAGCACCCCCTGCTCGACCTGGAATACGACGATGCAGCGGCCTGCCTGGGCGTGCCTGAGCACATTGTTCCAGGCTTCCAGGATGATCCTATAGGCACCGACTTCCACCGCCGCGGGCAGCCGGGGCAGTCCTTCCGGCGGCGTGAAAATCTCAATCGCCGGTCCGCCCCCATGACTGCGCGCCAGGTCGCGTATCGCTTCCACCAGCCCGAGCTGGTCGAGCGCCGGCGGACGCAGGCCATGCACCAGGCGGCGGATATCTGCAACCGTTTGCCGGCTTTGCTGGAGAACATCGTCCACCAGGCTCTCCGCTTTTTCGGGCCGGGTGCGGATCACCTGCCGCGCCGCAGCCAGTTTCAATCCCTGGGCGGCGAGCATGGGGCCCAGCTCGTCGTGCAGGTCGCGGCGGATGCGCAGGCGCTCGTCTTCGCGCTCGTTGACGATCTGGGCTCGCGAGCGGACCAGCTCCGCGTTCAAGCGGACGGTCTGGGCGGCCGCCCCGGCCTGCTGGGCGATGTTTTCGATCAGGCGGCGGTCTGCTTCCGAGAATTCCTCCCCTCGTGCGCGGCGTGCCACGTCTAGCCTGCCGATCGTTTCGCCCTGATAAACCAGCGGAAAGGAAACCGGATCGGTTGCTTCACTGCCAAAAGAAGCCGCCAGCTTTTCTTGCCCGTCCTGGTCCAGCCAGATGGCCACAGAGGGGATCTTCAGTGAATGACCGATGGCCTCGGCGATCGAGGGGAGCACGTCACCGGCAGAGGGAGTGTTCTCCAGGGTCCTCACCAGCCGCGAGAGCACGGCATAAGGATCGTCGCGCTCCCCGTACATCCAGCGGTTGACCGCCCGCTGCAGGCGCTGCCGAAGGGGCTCGAATAGGATCGCGACCAGGCCGGTGGCGATGAAGGAAATAACCGGGTTGGACAATCCGGTGAAGAAAACATGCAGCACAAAAATGGCTCCCAGGTACCCGAGCATGGTCATCACGGAGAGCGAGCCATAGACCAGCACACGATTGAGGATGATCTCGATGTTCCACAGGCGGTAGCGCAGGATGGCGAAAGCGATCGACAAAGGCAGGGATGCTTTCAGGACTTGTCCCAGCGGGTACAATACAAAATCGTAAAGGAGACGCGTGGAGCCTTCCGGGTTGAAAAGAAGCGGAATGACCTGCAGGATCAGGCCCACGGCACTTGCGCCCGCTCCCCAGACGATCCAGCGGATCTGCTCACGCTGTCTTGAGCCGGACTGCCGGTAGCGATATCCCAGTGAAACTATTCCTGTGAGAACCCAGCCCAGAACGACGGATATATAGGTTGAGCGCGGCAGGTACCACGGGAGCAGGGAACGATCCAGGAGCCCCAGGGCCATCCAGAGCCCGAGCAGGAGAGCAAGTCCAGCGATAAAGGGGGATGGAAACCGCCCGGCTGGGAAAAGATAAAAGAACAGGATCAGCAGGCTGAAGACGAGGACAATCCAGAGATCCAGTCCATACGGATAGGTCCCACTTCGCAAACTATTCGTCAGGGTCAGGACCGGCAAGGAGGCTCCCACCAGGACGACGGTCATCACGAGGGCGGAGAATAAGGCCATCCAGTCATCCGAGCGATACCGGAAGATCACCCCGGCGATGCCCAGGCACAGCGCCATCAATAGGACTTCGCCTGCCAGCACGAAGATCACTGCAAACTGGCTGGATAACCCAAATTCCAGGAGAAGGCCCCCCGCCTCGCTCCGGCGCGTGACCGTGAGCGTGCGTGCCGGAAAACTGCCGGTCCGCACGCTGATCGTTACATCGGTTCCGATCTCCCCGCTGAGAAGAGCATCGGCCTGCTCCAGTGAAGCGATCTCGATCTCATCCACCGCCAGCAGAACGTCGCCCTCGAGCAGGCCTGCCCGTGAAGCTGTAGAACCTATCTGGGGGGATAAGAGGATCTCGCCTGTCTGGTTGCTATACGGGAATGCCTGTATATCGCCTCGATACAGGCCGTGGATCTCCCGGGCACGCAGCGGCAGGCCGGCGATGAACAAACCCAGAGCGGTCAGGGAACAAGCCAGCCAGAGCATACGGAGCGGAACCAGCCAGGGCCGGGCCAGGCGGGTGCCGATTGCAGGTGGGATGGACGCTTGTTCCATAAGTACCCTTATTGCATACAGCTAGAATGTGAGTGCAGCCAATCCATGGCCGCCCGGATGACCGGGTCCTGTTCTGTGCCAAATGTCGACCAGTCCGTCTCGACGAGCACATCCGGCGCGATGGGGCCATTGTAAATGGTCCCGTTGCGGTCGAACGAATTGGCGCCGCTCACCAGCAGCTGGGAGCCGTCGCTCAGCCTGGTATGCGTGACCAGGGTGGGCAGCCCGCGGGTGGCCTCCCCAAAGGAGCGCATCTCCGCTCTGCCCTGGAAGGCAACCAGCAGCAGCTCGCCGGCCGCCTGGGTTGCAGGGCTGACCAGCAGCGCAACGGGGGTGAAGCGTTTCGGCTTGTAGACCGAGCCATCGATCTCGCTCTCGTAGCGGTGTTCATTATTCCAGAACACCTCACCGTTGCGATAGGTCCACCCTTCCCGCCGGCCATCGCTGTAGGCAAACCCGCCCAGGTCGCCTTCCCCGAGAACGGGACCCACAGCCGCAATGTATGACCAGACATCGCCGCCCGGGATGCGCCGCAGGTCGATCATCCAGCCGCAAACCGCTGTCCGGTCCATATTTCTCATCAGCTTCTGGACGTACGTGGGGTACTCAAGATGTGTGCCCGATTCGAACGTCAGCTCGATGTACCCAATACCGGCGGTCTCTTCGCCCAGCCGCCGGCCGCGGGGAGGACGATAGGGGTCCGTGCCGGCGGCGATCGTGCTCCGGGCAACAGTCATCTGCATGGATTGTCCACCGCGCTGGATCACAAGCTGCTCTTCGGTGGAGGCGTCCGGCTCCCTGGCGTTGCAGGGTGGATAGCCGTCTGTTTCTTCGTAGGGGATCGGAGGCTGGCCGTTGACCTGCTCGATGCGGTCGCCCACCTGAAGGCCTGCTTTTTCGGCGGGGCTGTCCGGGTCGATGTAGATGACGATCTGATTGTCCGGATAAAGAGTCTGGTAGCCGGTATAAAAGCGGGGGATTTCCAGACCCGGGACCAGCAGCCAGGCATTGCCATCCTTCAACTGCCGCACGGCGCTGCAGATGGCAGGATACGTATCGGCCGTGGTCTGTGCCGCCGCGATGAGATCGGCTGTATCGCTGCGCAGGGCAGCCCAATCCACGTTGTCCTTCAGCATGGCATGGGTTTCCAGCCATTGGAAGGCGCTCTCCACATGCTGGGGCGGCGGCAAAGGGACAGGGGTGGGCTCGGGCGCAGGAGCGATCACACCACAGGCAGAGACCACGAAGATCAGAAGC
>DASUOS010000181.1:0-6180 GCA_036276515.1 Anaerolineales bacterium
GGAGGCGCGGCGGAACAGGAAATTACAGCTGCGCCCCATTCACGGGGATCCCAAGGTGAACAATGTGATGATCGACGAATCGAACGGGCGCGCCATCAGCCTGGTCGATCTGGACACGGTCAAACCGGGTCTCATCCACTATGATATCGGCGACTGCATGCGTTCAGGCTGCAACCCACTTGGCGAGGAAACGGAGCAATGGGAGGCGGTTCGTTTCGAACCGGAGATCGGTGAGGCGATCCTGACCGGCTACCTCACCCAGGCACGTCTCTTCCTGACCGGAGCCGATTACGAGTACCTGTTCGATTCGATACGATTGCTGGCCTTCGAGCTCGGGGTGCGCTTCTTTACCGACCACCTGGCGGGAAATGTGTACTTTAAAGTGAAGCATCCGGAGCATAACCTTTTGCGAGCGCTTGTGCAATTCAAGCTGACCGAATCCATCGAAGCTCATGAAGCGGAGATCCGCAGCATCATCCAAAGCATGGTCAGCCGGGCGGCATGACGAAGCACTTTTTTTCGCTCGTACCCTTTCCAGACCCGACTATCCCCGACATCGCCATCTCCGGAACGATTGTCCGGGATCTTCATGTATTGACCGTGCATTATTCCCTGGTGGGGGATGTAGAACGTATTTCTATACCGGCCGCTGGCCCTCAGCCATCCCGTCAAAGCGAGCTCTGGACATCCACCTGCTTCGAGTTCTTTCTCGCCGTCCCTGACCGGCCTGAATATTGGGAGTTCAACCTGTCACCCTCCGGCAACTGGAACGTCTACCAGATGGATGCCTATCGCCGCGCCGGATTTCGCGAAGAAGCCCGGATCGACAAACTGCAGATTACCTCCCGACACAGCCGAGAACAATATTCTCTGGAGGGTGTGGTGGACCTATATCCTATCCTTGCAGCGGGTGAACCGATCCGAGCCGGCATCACAAGTGTGATTCAAACCACTCAGGGTGGTGAAACCTACTGGGCACTGGTCCATCCCGGTCCGGAGGCCGATTTTCATTTGCATGAAAGCTTCATCTTTCCCCTCTAATTCCATGCAAAACTCAAGGGAAAAACTGGCGGCCTTTACAGCCCTGAGCCTGTGGATCGTCACTAGCCTCGTGATGGCTGCCATCACCTTTCTGGAATATGGACAGGATTTCCGCGGGTATTATGCAGCAGCAAGCGTCCTGCTGGACGGAGGCAATCCCTATGACTATACCCAGGTTTCTAGCGTATTGCTGGAGATCAGCGGCCAGGCAGGCAACAATCCATTCTATTACCCGCTCTGGTTCGGGTGGCTGATCACGCCGCTCAGCCTGCTGCCCTTTCAGATCGCCCGCGCTGTTTGGATGCTCCTCAACCTACTCCTCTGGCTCTTCGGGTTGATCCGCCTGCAGCAGTTTCTGGGTTTCCCCAGGCCTGGATGGCGCGGCTGGCTGGTCCATCTTCTAGCTACATTCATCTTCGCCTGGACCACCTGGAAGTTCGAGCAGACAGGCATCCTGCTGTTTGTGATGGCCGTCGAAATATTGATCGCATACCAGAAGGGGCAATGGACCTGCCTGGGGATTTTTCTGGCCCTTGCCCCGATCAAGCCAAATGTGATGTTGATCCCTGTTGCAGCGATCGGGATCTGGCTCGTCCGCAGACAGATCCGGCGGCCTGTGATCACCGCCCTTATTACTTTGACAGGATTGGTTCTCCTGACAACCGCGCTTACCCCTGGATGGTACCAACCCTTTTTCCAAGCCGGGTTCGGCGAAGGTCTTACCGTCGTCCTGGATGGACCCGGCCAGGTCACCGGCACACGCCTGAACACAACTTTGCTTGACTGGTTGAAGTGGTTCGCGGTTCCGGAATCCGTACGAACTGTGATATATGCAGTGGTTGTGCTGATCGGGGTCTGGGTTGTGATCCGGGCTGTCTGGAAATCAGAAACGATCCTGGAAGTGATGGTGGCCTCCCTGCTGGTTTCCTTTGCCGTCACCCCCTATGCACTGCAGTACGATTATCCGCCCCTGACGATCGTCTTATACTGGGCAATGGCATTTTCGAGCCGCGCAGGGTCGAAGCTCATCGCGGCACTGGTAATCCTTTTTTTGACCAGCGTCCTGGTCTGGGAACATCCCATCTCGGATGGGTATTGGATCGTGATTGGGCTGGCAGGCCTTTCCCTCTGGGTTGTGAGAGGACTTAGAGATACGTCAACTGCTCGCGATTCTCTTTATCGCTTTCCATGACCTTTGGCAGGATGAGCTCACCCCGGGTGACCACCTGTCCCGGACGATTCTCTGCCATCCAGGCGATATACGCCGCGGCCAGGGCATCCAGCTGCCTGATAGAATAGATAGTCTCTGCCGGGAGAATGCCCTGTAAAAGCTTGTGGCGGGTGATCTCCTCGTAATAATCCATGGGGTCGCCGAGCTGAAGGCCCTCTTCGTAGAGGATCAATGCCCGCTGGATCCGACCATCGATCGTCCGCCGCGGCAGTAGCTTTGGTTGAAAGGCCCGGAAACACTCCTCGGTGCGAGTCTCACTCCACTGGAGCTCGCCATCCCGCTGTACAAATGGCTTGAATCCTGCCTGGCCGAGCTTTTTTCTGAGATCCGCATAGATATCCATTCCTGCCCGGGAGGTCGGAACATGAATTGCCAGGGACACCCGTTCATACTCTTCAAGAGGTGATAGCACCTCCCCGATATCCCCCGTTTCCATGGCCAGGACCTCCAATCCATCGCCCAGCACGGCAACAGTAAATGGTTTGCGCCCGGTGGAAATATCGATACCTGCAAATATAGGCTGATCGGATGCCATAGTAATATTCCTTTGGGATGGATGTTCAATATGAGTGTAGCCGAAAAAGGACTGTAATGCAACAAACTCCACGCCGTATCCTCTATTCGATTCTCCTGCTGGCAGGCGCCGCCTGGATTTTGTTCAGCGCGGACCGTACGGGTACATCCACGTCCGGCCAAATCCCTGCACCTCAAAAAGGATTCCTGGCGCCTGATTTCGAGCTCAAAACACCGGCCGGGGATAGCATCAAGCTCTCCGACCTGCGCGAGCAGGCTGTGCTGCTCAACCTGTGGGCCACCTGGTGCCCACCCTGCCGGGCGGAGATGCAGACCATCGAAGAGGTCTACAATGAATACAAAGAGCAGGGATTTACCGTCCTGGCCGTAAACATGACCTACCAGGACAACCCGCTCGAGATCATGCCGTTCGTGGAGAGCCAGGGACTTTCCTATCCCATTCTGCTCGACGAAACCGGGGAGATGGCGAAAGCCTACCAGCTGAAATCACTTCCCTCCTCTTACTTTATCGACCGTGACGGCATGATCAACGAGGTCGTCATCGGCGGTCCCATGGCGGAAGCCCTGCTCCGCACGCGGATCGAGAACATTTTGAAGTAACCCAGTATGATCGACCTCTTCCGTTCCCTCTTCGCCCCACCCCGCCATCTGATCCTCTTGCTTGCCGCGCTGTGGATCGGCCTGACACTCGCCGAAAAACGCGTCGAGCGGCATAACCTCACGAAAGATGCACTCAATAATCTCGTCTATTACGGCATCCTTGGTTACATCCTGGGCGGACGCATCCTCTTCGTGCTGGGCAACCTCCCGGCATTCAGCGATAATCCGCTCAATATTTTCTCCCTGAATATCGATCTGTTTGATCCGGTCGGCGCGCTGGCGATAGCTGTGATCGTCGGCTTTGCGTATGGACAGCGGCAGAAGCTATTTCTTTGGTCCACGCTCGATGCGCTGACACCCTTCTTCGGGATTCTGGCGATTGGCCTCTCCCTGGCCCACCTTGCCGCAGGAACCGCCTTTGGCAGCCCGACTGATGTTCCCTGGGGAATGGAGATGTGGAATGCCACCCGCCACCCCACCCAGGTCTATGCATTGATCGTAGGTATCCTCATTTTCGCCTTCGTCTGGTTCCGCAACCCCGGCACATTCCCCGGCTCCGAATTCCTCTGGTTCACTTCGCTCACCGCCGGAGCGCATCTCTTCCTCGAAGCCTTCCGCGGTGACAGCACGCTTGTTTTCGGAGGTCTGCGTCTGTCTCAGATCGTTGCCTGGCTGGTCCTGGCCGCAGCGCTCTTCGCCTTCGACAGGATACGAGCATCAAAGGGGCAAATACCGGCTGCGGAAGGCAGCTCTGATTAAATCGCATCCGCCGCTTTCTTCGAAAGCGGCGGATGTTGCATGTGAACGTTTAATCTCTACTTTCGCATCGCGATCGGCTTCAAATACGAATCCAGCAGTGCATCCATCTGCTCGAACGACTCGCAGACGAAGAAGATCGGGTTGAAGGCGTAGACCGTTTTCGGAATGTGGGCGATCGTTGCTACATCGAAGGGGGCCAGGATAACGTCTCCGCCAAAATAGCCCTCGCGGCTGATCCCCAGCGTCTCATACAGTGAATGGACAACGTTCCAGCCTTCGTCCTGGGATGACATCTGGCCCCGGCGATGCAGGTCGTTCACGCCGTCGATGATGCGATACAGGTCGGCCTTATGCGACTCGAACTGCCCGGTCAGCTGCTCGAACACGTTGCCGGTGAAGTCCACGACCGTATCGCGGGAGATCCGGTAGAACTCCATGATGGCATTTGCCAGCTCAGCACGGCCAGAAATGATCCCTGCGCCGAAGACTTTGAAGCGGTTGTTTTCGATCACCAATCCAAACTCGGTGCTGTACCAGGCCAGGCGCTTAATGACTTCCCTTTCGTCGGGGGTTGCCTTCATGTAGGCCGGTGCAAATTTATCCTCGATGCGGGCATAGAATTCCAGGGTCAGGTATGGCAGGTGGCCGAAGATGTCATGGAACATGTCCGGCTCGGGTGTGAACTCCATCTGGTCACGCGTCCGCAGGTAATCGGTAATCAGGAAGATGCGCTGGGAAAACTTCTTATACCAGTCGTCGGCCAGGGTATAGCGGACCACGGTCCGCTCGATGCGCCAGCCCGTCCGCGGGGTGATATTTTTGTTCAGATGAGTAACGGTAGGGATACGTTGCGGGTCCAGGTCTAGGAGCGCCAGTCCGTTCTTGAATTCCTGGCAGATATGCTCCAGCAGGTACGGCTGGTGGATGCCTGCATACAGGTCGGCCCAGATCGCATGCTGGTCTTCGGAAAATACAATCTCCTGATTTTCGGTTGAATATTCCTGTGAGGGGTCAATATGCTGTTCGGCGATATCGCCGGTATAGGTCGGCGGGTTCTGATTCGTGGTCATCATTCAGCCCTTTCTCCTTATATGGATAGATACACGGAACCTCGATGAACTTTTTAACGAGCGTAAATTCATATTATCACTGTCAAAAATTCAAGTCAAGAATGCGACAACTATACTCTCCTATATCCCGCATTGCATCCCCCAAACCGGGGATGATACAATCGCAAGGGAATGAGTGATTCACTGGAAGGAAAAACGATTCTGATCACAGGCGCGGCGCGGCGTCTGGGACGGTCCTTCGCCCTGGCCTGTGCACGGGCCGGGGCGGACGTGGTCATTCACCACGGCCATTCGGATAAGGAGGCGAACGAGGTCCAGGCGGAGATCGAAAAAATGGGACGCAGAGCATGGATTTTCCGGGCAGATCTGTCCGCTTCATCCCAGGTCGAAACCTTGATTCCGTCTATCAGCCAGTCCACCCCTCTGCACGCTCTCGTCAACAGCGCGGCGATCTTCGAATCCCTCACGCTGCAGGCGACTTCCCTGGACGAGTGGCAGAGCCACCTGCAGATCAACCTGACCGCTCCGTTTCTGATCAGCCAGGCCTTTGCACGTCAGGCCGAGCCGGGTGCGCGCATTGTCAATATTCTCGATTGGCGTGCCTTACGTCCGGGTGCGGACCATTTTCCCTACACGATCAGCAAAGCCGCCCTCGCCGCGCTGACCCGCTCCCTGGCTGTTAGCCTGGCCCCGAACATCACCGTCAACGGCCTTGCCCTCGGCGCCATCCTGCCCCCTGCCGATGGGAATAAAAATCCTGAGATCATCAAAAACATTCCTCTGAAGCGCTGGGCGAACGAGGGCGAAGTGGAACAGACGCTGTTGTTTCTTCTCACCTGCCCAGCGTATATCACCGGCGAAATCCTGCACGTGGACGGCGGCAGGCACCTGATCTAAGTCGCATGCCTGCATTTTTTTACTTGCCCGAATTGCTCGCCAGGTCAT